>CAUJHQ010000161.1 GCA_963204815.1 Pseudomonadota bacterium
CGCCGCCCTCGACCCCATGACCCTGCAGCAGTGCCTGGACTGCGTGCTGCGCCGCGCGCCCACGCTGGTGGTGATCGCCCACCCCTGAAGCCGAGCCCGATGACGAAGCAGAAGCCCACCCCCGCCGCGTTCGCGCGCCCCGCCGAACGCCTGCGCGCGTCGCCCAGCTTCGTGCAGGCGCTCACGCTCGACGGCCGGCCCTACGTGGCCAAGGAGACCGAGCCCTACATCCAGTACTGGCTGAGCGAACGCGAACGCGTGCTGCTCGGCCAGTTCGCGGCGCGCGGCGGCGCCAGCCTCGCCGAGGCCACCGCCGGCTACTTCCGCAGCCGCGGCCTGGCCCCCACCGCCGCCGAGCGCGCGCGCGTGGCGCGCGACATCGCCGGCATGCGCGAGGCCGGCGTGCTGATGGGCGCCGACGAGGACACCTCGCGCTACGACGCCCGCATCGTGCGCGACTACGTGGCGCACCGGCCGTTCCCGCGCGAGATCGCGCAGGCCATCGTCGACAGCGCCGCCATCGGCCGCGACACGCGCGTCGTCGACCTCGCCGGTGGCCCGGGCGACCTGGCGCTGGCGCTCGCGGCGCGCTCGCAGCGGGTGTCGCTGATGGAGCTGTCGCGCGGCTTCCTCGCCGCCGCGCGCAAGCGCGCGCGCGACCTCGGCGTGCCGCTGGCCACGGTGCACGACTCGTGCAACCGCCTCGTCTACCGCGACGACACCTGGGACGTGGCCACCGTGTCGCAGGCGCTGCACTGGCTGGACGACGTGGCGGTGTGCCGCGGCCTCGTGCGCGCGCTCGCCGCGGGCGGCCACTTCTTCGTCGTGCACAGCGCGATGGAGGTGCCCGACACCCACCCGCTGGCCTACCTGCTGGGGCACGACTCGATCCTCGGCCGCAAGGCACGCGCGCCCTTCGCCACCGAGGTGCAGCCGTTGGTGCGCCGCCTCGACCGGCTGTTCGAGGCGCTGGACACCACCGCCGTGCAGCGCGTGGACCTCAACGAGCGCGGCGCCGGCGGCGGCGCCGGCCTGCGCGCCGACGGCGTCGCGCTGTTCCGCCAGGCGCGCCCGTTCGGCCTGGGCTATGCGCGCGGCTTCCTCACGCCGCGCCACATCGCCGTCACCGGCATGACGCCGGAAGACTTCTGGGCCGACGCCGAAGCGCGCTGCGCCGCCGCGGCGCCCGCGCAACTGATGGGCACCCACCACTGGGCGCTGCTGCACTTCAGGCGCGGCGGCCTCGGCGAGTGGCCGGACCTGCTGGCGCTGGCGCCGCGCGAGATCGGCTACGAGTCAGCTTGAACGGCCTGGGCCGTCGTCGCCGCCGGCGCGGCCCAGCCGCCGCCGAGCGCGCGGATCAGGCCCACCGTGGCCTGCACCTGCTGCGATTGCACCTGCAGCGACTGGCGTCGCAGCTCGCCTTCGTGGCGCTGCGCCTTCAGCAGGTCGATGCGGCTGGCGAGCCCCTGCGCGTGGCGCGAGGCCTGCAGCGCGCTGGCGCGCTCGGCCGCCGCGACGGCCTGCGTGCGCAGGCCGGCCTCGCGGCCCAGCGTGCGCAGCGCCGCGAGCTGGTCTTCCACTTCCTTCAGCGCCACCAGCACCTGCTGGCGGTGCGCGGCGCGCGCGGCCAGCACGTCGGCGTCGGCGCGGCGCGCCTCGGCATCGCGGCGGCCGCCGTCCAGCAGCGGCAGGCTGGCGACGAGGCCCACGCCCCACGCGCGCGCCGCGCTCTGCAGCAGCGTGCCGAGGTCGGGCGAGGCCTGGCCACCGGCCATCGTGAGCAGCAGGCGCGGCCACCAGGCGCTGCGTGCTTCGCCGGCACGCGCCTCGGCGGCGGCGAGCGACTGCGCAGCAGCAGCGATGTCCGCGCGCCGCGCCAGCACCTCGCTCGGAATGCCGGCGGGCACCGCCGGCGCGCGAGGCGCCCAGGCCGCGGCGTCGAGCGTGAAGCTGGACGCGGGCTCGCCGAGCAGCAGCGCCAGCGCGTGCTCGGCTTCGGCGCGCCGGCGTTCGATGGCATGCAGGTCGGCCTCGGCACCGGCCACGTCGGCCTGCCAGCGCGCCAGCTCGGCAGCGGCGAGAGAGCCGGACGCGACGCGCTGCTCGGCGATCTGCAGGCCGTCGCGCTGGGCGTGCAGGCTGGACTCGGCGAGGCCGCGTTCGAGGTCCAGCGAGCGCAGCGCGAAGTAGGTCTGCGCCACTTCGGCCTGCACCGTCAGCCGCGCCGCGGCGAGCAGCGACTCGCGCGACTCGGCGTCCAGCGTGGCGGCGCTGGCCGCCTGCGCCAGACGGCCGGAGAGGTCGATCTCCCACGCCAGCGCGGCGGAGGTGGTGATGAGCGTGCCGTTGGCGCCCGCCGCGTTGACGAGCGGGCCGCCCTGGCGGTTGGCGCCGGCGTTCAGCTCCGCCTGCGGGCGGGCCGGGGCGCGGCTGCCGTCGGCCAGCGCGCGCGCCTGCGCCACGCGCGCGGCAGCGGCCTGCAGGCCGACGTTGCCGTCGAGCGCACGCGCGACCAGGCGCGACAGCAGCGGGTCTTCGAACACCTGCCACCAGGCGGCCTCCAGGCGCGGTGCTTCGGGCGCGGCGGCGCGGAATGCCGCGGGCGGCGTCAGCGCGGCCTGCGGCGGCAGCGGTGGCGGCGCGGCGCAGCCGGCGAAGGCGGCGGCCAGCAGCCAGGGCAGCGAGCGGAGGAGGTGCATGTTCATCGGGGGGCGGAAACGGCAACGGACACGACGCGTCGTGTCCGTTGTCGTGATCACAGACCGGAGGTCTGGATCAGGCGCCGGTGCAGCGGCTGACCGGGGGCACGTACACGGGCACCGGATCTTCGATTTCGACTTCCGGCACGTCCGGCTGGCCCTTGGAGTTCTGGCCGCTGCCGCTGGCGCCGCCCTTGCCGGCGCGGATGTTGGTCTTGACCTTCATGATGTCTTCCTTCAGTGGGTTCGTGCGGGATGCACGGGGATCGGTCCGCCCTCTGCGGGCCGAATTTCGGGCGACGCCGCAGCGGGCTGCGTCGTCGTGGGTTCGGGCTGGATCTCCAGCCGCTCGGTGTCGAGCTCGATGCGCAGGCCCAGGGACTGCTCGAGTTCGGCCACCAGGTCGGGCATCGTGCGGCGCGCGCTGCCCTGCAGCTGCACGTGCAGGTCGACGTCGCGGGCGTCGAACGCACGCTTCGGCGCAGCACGGCCGACGAGCGTGTTGACCTGCGCCTGCGCCGCCGCCGCCACGCGCAGAAGCGCCTGTTCCTGCAGCAGGAAGTCGACGACGGCGACCGCGAAGTCGGTGTCGGCACTGCCGAAGCGCGCCCGCAGCAGCGGAAGCAGGCGGCGCACGAGTTCGCCGTCGCGGCGGTCGCGCCGCGCGGCCACCTGTTCCGGCAGCGGCACCACCGAGGCTTCGTGCGCACCGGCCGCGCACTGCGCGTACATGTCGGCGTAGACCGCTTCGCGGTCGGCGCGCCAGGACTCCTGAGCGAGATAGGTCGCGCTGCGGATGCGCGCCACGCGCTCCCGCAGGCGTTCGGCGAGTTCGCCGACGGCGGGCTCGGCGCCCGCGCGCTGTTGCCAGGCGGCGGCCAGCGGCGCCAACGCTTCGTAGCGGCGCGCCATCAGCGGCCACACCGAGAACACCACCGCATGCGCCTTCAGGCCCAGCATCGCGTAGTCGAACGCAGGCTCCAGGTCGGCCAGCGCGGCGAGCAGGTCGTCGTCCAGCGCCGCCTCGGCGGCCACCGGGCGGCCGTCGATCAGCACCGCGAGGAACTCCTCGACCATGCTGCGCGGGCCGGCGCACACGCCGTGCTCGGAGTGGAACGAGTAGTTGCGCTCGGCGTAGTCCAGCACCTGCGCCGAAGTCATCGGCGTGTCGGCCGGCACGGTCGGTTCGCCGATCGGCACGAAGAGCATCTGGTGCATCGTCATGCGCAGGCCGTCGGTGACGCGGAACAGCGAGGACAGCGCGGGGTGCAGTTCGCCGTTGGCGACCGGCGCGTTCGCACGCACCAGCGGCCAGGTCGCGAGGCCGAGCACCGCGGTAGCCAGGCGCTCCAGGTGGCCGACGGTCCAGCCGCGGCGCGCCTGCGGGCAGCGGCGCAGGTACGCGGCGCGCACCGGCTGCAGCAGCCGCATCATCGAATTCCAGTGCTGGCGCATCGCCTTCAGCGCCGTCACGTTCATCGGCCGCTCGATCTGGTGGCGCGTGCCCGGGTAGATGCACTCGCGCCAGTTCGTCGGCACGTCCATGCGCATGGCCGGCGGGAAGACATTCGCTTCGCCGACCTGGCGGCCGTCGGCGTCGAGCGCCATGTGGGCGACGCGGAACACCGGCACCACGAGTTCGAGCCAGCCGGTTTCGAGCGGGCGGCCGGTCAGCTCGGCCAGCAGCGCCTCGCTGTCGGACCAACCGCGCGCCGTGGGGTTCGGGCCCGGCGGCAGCGGCGCCGGGCGGGCGCCGTCGCGCGGCACGCGCGGCGCGTCGGCGCCAGCATCGACGCGCTGCAGGATGCCCTGCTCGATCAACTCGGCCAGCAGCGGCTGCACGTCGGCCCAGCGCTGGCCGCCCCATTGCGCGGCATCGCCGGCGCGGAAGCGGGCCTGCGCCACGAGCCCTTCGCCGAAGGCGAAGAAGGCCGGGTCGTCGAACGAGATTTCCTTGTCGCCGTAGAACAGGCGCAGCTCGCGGCCGCCGTCGGGCAGGTCGAAGGTCTGCACGACCGCGCGGCGGTGCTGCGGCAGCGCGAGCCACTCGTCGGCGCGCAGGCCGCCGTCCTGCGACGGTGTCGCCTGGAAGGGGCAGCGGGCGGTGGCGGATTCGGCGTGCATGGCCGACAGAGCGGCCGGTCGGGCACTGAATACACGCCCCGCGGGAGAAATTTCCCAGACGGCAACGCACGGGCCCTCCAAAGCGAAAGGGCCGCCCTCTTGCGAGGCCGGCCCTTCGGCGCAGCGGGTCCGCGATGGTTCAGCGGCAGGTCAGCGGCAGACCAGCGGGGCGGCGTTGCGGCTGTCGCTGACGGCCGCGTCCGCATCGAGCTGCACCAGGTCGCCGTTGCACAGCGCAGCGGTGGCGCGCTTCATGCGCTGGACCACGTCCTTCGCCGGGCGGCCCGGGTCGGCCGCGCGGATCAGCGCGGCAGTGCCGGCCACCAGCGGCGCGGCCATCGAGGTGCCGCTCCAGGTGGCGTAGCCGCCGCCGGGGAAGGTGCTGGTGAGGCCTTCGCCCGGCGCGGCGAGGTCGATCCAGTTGCCGTCGTTGCTGAAGCCGGCGATGCGGCCGGCGGGCGTGGTGGCGGCCACCGCCATCAGGCCGTAGGCGCCTTCGGCGGCCGGGTACTCCTTGACCGTGTCGCTGCCGTCGTTGCCGGCCGCCGCCACGACGACGGCGCCGGGCACGTTGCGGCAGCGCGTTTCGTCGCCGCGGTAGCCGGGGTCGGAGCGGTCGGCGATCGGGTCGTCGCTGATCGCCACGCCGCAGCTGGCGATGAGCGCGATGCTGTCCATGATGCGCGTGCGGTTCAGGCTGCCCAGGCTGATGTTGACCACCTGCGCGCCGTCGTCGGTGGCGGGGTTGCCGTCCGGGTCGATGGCCCACAGCAGGGCTTCGGCCAGCGCCCAGGCGTTGCCGACGCCTTCGGCGTCGAGCACGCGCACCGGCACGATCTGCGCGCCGGGCGCGGCCAGCGCCACGAGGCCGGCGACATGGGTGCCGTGGCCGTAGCTGGCGCTCGCCGGGCTGCCGCCTTCGGAAGCGTCCCAGTCGCCGTCGACGAAGTCGCGGCCGGGCAGCAGCCGGCCGGCCAGCGCCGGGTGGCTGCGGTCGACGCCGGTGTCGAGCACGGCGACGCGCACGCCGGCGCCAGTGGACATCTGCTGGGCTTCGGGCAGGCGCATCGCCTGCGGCGCCCACTGCGCGACGTAGGCCGACGCGGTGCCGATGACCCAGGCCACGTTCTTGCGCGCCTCGGGGCTGCGTTGCTGGGCGTTCGCCTCCGCGATCATGACGTCGGTCTCGACCGACAGCGCGCCCACCACGTCCTTCACGCGAACGCCGGCCAGCGTCTTCAGGCGGTAGATCGGACGGGCCCCGAACTGGCTCATCAAGGTGAGCGAATACTTCGCCAGCAGCGGCTGCAGTGCCTGGGTGGTGCGCAGCTTGACCATCAGTTCGCCGGCCACTTCGGGGTCGGCGGCGCTGGTCGCCCCGGACCCGCCGCCGCCCGAGCCGCCGCCACCGCTCGGGACGCTGCCGCTCTTGGCCGCCAGCGCGGCACCGAAGGCCAGCGCGAGCCCGACGGCGAGGGCGCTGCGGGCGAAACGGGCGAAACAGGCAAAGGGGGTGCGGTGGTTCATGTTCGTCGTCTCCTCGT
>CAUJHQ010000162.1 GCA_963204815.1 Pseudomonadota bacterium
GATCGGCGTGCGCTTCGGCCGCGACACCTTCCGCAACGGCATGGACCCGCTGGCGATCCTGAACTACCTGCGCGGCATCGGGCGCGTCGTCGACCTGCGCTGCGACACCGACGCGGTGCCGGCGCTCGACACGCTGGACCCCGAGAGCTGCCACCTCGGCTTCGACTTCGGTCTCGAGACGGACGCCGGGCGCGACACGATCGAGGCCGCGTTCAGCTTCGTGCGCGACGACTGCAGCCTCGACATCCGCGAGCCCGGCGCCGGGCCGCAGGCACTGGCAGCGCGCATCGACGCGATGCCGGACGTGCCGCGCGTCGGCGACATCCTCGTCGGCGCCGGCGCGGTGTCGGCCGCACAGCTGCAAAGCGGCCTGCGCGCGCAGGCCGCCGGCGCCGCGCGGCCGCTCGGCGAGATCCTTCAGGACCAGGCCGGCCTGAGCCCGCGCGTGCTCAACGCCGCGCTCCAGAAACAGACCCGGCAGCGCGACGGCGCCGCCGACGACCAGCGTTTCATCCGCGTGCACGCCGACCGGCTGGACGCGGTGATCAACCTGCTGGGCGAGCTCGTCATCGCCAGCGCCGGCGCCGAGCTGCTGGCGCGCCAGAGCCGCCAGGGCGCGCAGATCGAGGCCAACCAGCAGATCGGCCGCCTGGTCGAAGAGATCCGAAACGGCACGCTGCAGCTGCGCATGGTGCCGATCGGCGAGACCTTCGCGCGCTTCCGCCGCGTCGTGCGGGACACCGCCGCCGAACTCGGCAAGGAAGTGGCGCTGGAGATCGAGGGCGCGGAGACCGAGCTCGACAAGTCGGTCGTCGAGCGCATCGCCGACCCGCTGATGCACCTGGTGCGCAACGCGCTCGACCACGGCCTCGAGCCGGCCGACGAACGCGTCGCCGCCGGCAAGCCGGCGCAGGGCCGGCTCACGCTGACGGCCTGCCACGAGGCGGGCAACATCCTGATCCGCATCCTCGACGACGGGCGCGGCGTGAACCGCCGCCGGGTGCTGGAACGCGCCTGGGACCGCGGCCTCGTCGAACGCGGCGTCGAGCCCGCCGATGCCGACGTGCTGAACCTCATCTTCGAGCCCGGCTTCTCCACCGCCGAGAAGGTCACCAACCTGTCGGGCCGCGGCGTCGGCATGGACGTCGTGCGCCGCAACATCGAGGCGCTGCGCGGCAGCGTCGCGATCGACAGCACCGAGGGCCGGGGCAGCCGCATCGAGATCCGCCTGCCGCTCACGCTGGCCATCATCGACGGCTTCCTCGTCGGCGTCGGCCGCTCGCGCTTCATCTTCCCGCTCGACGCCGTCGTCGAGGTGATCGAGAACCGGCCGACCGTCGGCACCGCCGACGCGCGCGGCCGCGGCGTCGTCGAGCTGCGCGGCCAGGTGCTGCCGGTGGTGAGCCTGCGTGCGCTGTACGCGCTCGACGGCCCCGAGCCGGAGCGCTGCAGCGTCGTCGTGCTGCAGGCCGGCGGGCGCCGCTTCGGCGTGCGCGTCGACCAGCTGCTCGGCCAGCACCAGACCGTGATCAAGCCGCTGGGCCGCATGTTCCGCAGCCTGCGCGGCATGAGCGGCTCGTCGATCCTCGGCAACGGCGAGGTCGCGCTCATCTTCGACGTCGTCGCGCTCGGCCACCTCGCGGCCGACCCGGCAACGCGTTCTTCCCCACCTGCCGGCGGCGCCGGCTCGACAGCACAACACTCACCCCAAGGACAAGCGTCATGACACAGCCCCGCGTTTCGTGGATGGCCCGCCTGCTGGCCGGCGCCGAACTGCAGCAGGCGCAAGACGCCGTCGAGAAGGCCGAGCGCGCCCGCGCCGAGACCGAGCGCGCGCTCGCCGAAGCCGAGCGCAGCCGCGCCGCGGCGGAAGCCGCGCGCAGCGCCGCCGAGGCCTCGCTCGCCGAGACCGCCGGCAAGCTCGACGAGGTGAGCTCCGAGCTGAACGTGCGCCGCGACATCATGGACGTGACGAGCATCGTCTCCGAGTCGGACAAGAAGGGCGACATCCTCAGCATCAACGAGAAGTTCATCGAGGTCTCGAAGTACAGCCGCGACGAGCTGATCGGCGCGCCGCACAGCACGACGCGGCACCCGGACATGCCGAAGGACACCTTCAAGCAGCTGTGGTCGACGATCGGCCGCGGCCAGCTCTTCCGCGGCGTCATCAAGAACCGCGCGAAGGACGGCACGCCGTACTACGTGGACGCCGTCATCGCGCCGATCATGGGCGAGAACGGCAAGCCCAAGAAGTACCTCGGCGTGCGCTACGACATCACCGCCAGCGAGCTGGAGCGCCAGAACGCGCGCGGCATCCTCGCCGCCATCGACGCCAGCTACGCCTTCATCGAGTTCAATCTCGACGGCACCGTGATCGCCGCCAACCGCAACTTCCTGCAGCTGATGGGCTACCAGCCGAACGAGGTCGTCGGCCAGCACCACCGCATGTTCGTGGACCCCGCGCAGGCGAACCAGCCCGAGTACCAGCAGTTCTGGCGCGACCTGAACGCCGGCAAGGCGCAGAGCGGGGTCTTCAAGCGCGTCACGCGCAGCGCCGGCGAGGTCTGGATCCAGGCCACCTACACCGCCGTCAACGACGAGATGGGCCGGCCGGTGAAGGTCATCAAGATCGCCACCGACGTGACCGCCGAGGTGCTGTCCACGCGCATGCTGCGCGAGGCGGTCGAGCAGGCGCAGGCGGTGACGACCGCGGCGCGCGCCGGCGACCTCACGCAGCGCATCCCGCTCGAAGGCAAGACCGGACCGATCGAATCGCTGTGCGCCGGCGTGAACTCGCTGATGGAGACCACCTCGGTCATCTTCGACGACGTCGGCCGCGTCTTCGGCGCGCTCGCCGCCGGCGACCTCAGCCAGCGCATCACGCGCGACTACCAGGGCGTCTTCGGCCAGGTGCGCAACGACGCCAACGCCACCAGCGAGAAGCTGTCCGGCATCATCGAGGACACCGGCCGCGTCTTCAGCGCGCTCGCCAGCGGCGACCTCGGCCAGCGCATCACGCGCGACGCCGAGGGCATCTTCGAGCAGGTCAAGAACGACGCCAACTCCAGCTGCGACAAGCTGTCCGGCATCATCGACGAGGTGCGCGCCGCCGCCGACGCGCTGACCGGCGCCGCCAACCAGGTGAGCGCGACCGCGCAGAGCCTGTCGCAGGCGGCGAGCGAGCAGGCGGCGTCGGTCGAGCAGACGACGGCGTCGATCGACCTGATGTCGGCCTCGATCACGCAGAACAGCGACAACGCCAAGGTCACCGACAGCATGGCCACGAAGGCCAGCAAGGAAGCCGGCGACGGCGGCCAGGCGGTGCAGCAGACGGTGGGCGCGATGAAGCAGATCGCGGCCAAGATCAGCATCGTCGACGACATCGCCTACCAGACCAACCTGCTGGCGCTGAACGCGGCCATCGAGGCGGCGCGCGCCGGCGAGCACGGCAAGGGCTTTGCCGTCGTCGCCGCCGAGGTGCGCAAGCTCGCCGAGCGCAGCCAGGAAGCGGCCAAGGAGATCGGCGACCTCGCCGGCGCCAGCGTCTCGACCGCCGAGCGCGCGGGCAAGCTGCTGGAGGAGATCGTGCCGTCGATCCAGAAGACGAGCGAGCTCGTGCAGGAGATCGCGGCGGCGTCCAGCGAGCAGAGCCAGTCGGTCACGCAGATCGGCGGCGCGATGGGGCAGCTCAGCAAGGCGACGCAGCAGAACGCGTCGGCCTCCGAGGAGCTGGCGGCCACGTCCGAGGAACTGTCGGGCCAGGCCGAGCAGCTGCAGCAGTCGGTCGCCTTCTTCTCCAACGGCGGCGAAGCCCCGGCGCGCACGCGCGGCGACGGCAGCGCCGAGCGTCGTGCGCCCAACTCGCCGATGCGCGGCGGCAAGGCCCCGGCGGCGCGCGCCGGCGCACCGGCGCAGCGCGTGGCCAACGGCAACTTCCGGCCCTACTGAGATGGCCAACGCCCGCACGGAAGAGACCGCCGCGGCGCAGGTCCTCACCTTCGCGCTCGGCGACGAGGCGTACGCGCTGGACATCCGCGCGGTGCGCGAGATCATCCAGGTCGGCCCGATGACGCCGGTGCCGCTGATGCCGGGCTTCGTGCGCGGCGTCATCAACCTGCGCGGCGCCGTCGTGCCGGTGATCGACCTGCACGCGCGCTTCGGCCGCGCGCCGGCGACGCTGGGCAAGAAGAGTTGCATCGTCATCTTCGACGCCACGCGCGACGGCGAACGCAGCGAGCTCGGCCTGCTGGTCGACGCCGTCAGCGAGGTCGTCGACATGGCGGCCGACGCCGTCGAGCCGGCACCCGACTTCGGCGCGCCGGTGCGGCGCGACTTCATCCGCGCGATCGGCAAGCGCGGCGACCGCTTCGTCGTCATCCTCGACCCCGAGCGCGCGTTCGACATCGCCGACCTCGCGGCGCAGTGCGAGGCCAGCGCGCAGGCCGCCGCCGAAGCGGTGCCCGCGTGACCGGCCTGCAGCCGCTGGGCGACGCGAGCTTCCGGCGCATCAGCGCGCTGATGCACGAAGCCTGCGGGCTTTCGTTCGCCGACAACAAGAAGGCGCTCGTCGCGTCGCGGCTGGGGCCACGGCTGCAGCGCCTGGGCCTGCGGCGGTTCGACGACTACGCCGACCTGATCAGCCGCGCCGACGACGGCGGCGAGTTCCAGGTCGCGGTCGACCTGCTCACCACCAACGAGACCTACTTCTTCCGCGAGCCCGCCCACTTCGACCTGCTGGCCGACGAGATCGGGCGCACGCGGCCGCAGCGCTTCGCGGTGTGGAGCGCGGCCTCGTCCTTCGGCGACGAGGCCTACAGCCTCGCGATGCTGCTGACCGAACTGCAGCAGCAGGGCCGCATGGGCGCCGACTGGCGCATCCTGGGCACCGACATCAGCGACCGCGTGCTGCGCAGCGCGGTCGAGGCGATCTACCCCGCGGACCGGCTGCGCCACGTCTCGCCCGAACGGCTGCAGCGGCACTGCCTGCGCGGCGAAGGCGCGTCCGAGGGCCTGGTGCAGATCCGGCCCAAGCTGCGCGAATCGGTGCGCTTCGGACAGCTGAACCTGTGCCAGCCGATCGAGCCGATCGGGCCCTTCGACGCCGTCTTCCTGCGCAACGTGCTGATCTACTTCGACCCGCCGACCAAGGCCGAGGTGGTCGACCGCGTGCTCACGC
>CAUJHQ010000163.1 GCA_963204815.1 Pseudomonadota bacterium
CGGGCTGCCGGGGCTGGCGCTGCCGGCGGCGCCGTCGCGCGAAGGGCTGCCGATCGGCATCCAGCTCATCGGCCCCTACGGCCAGGACGACCTGCTGCTCGACCTGGGCGCCGCGTACGAGGCCGCCGCGCCCTGGGCGCACCGGTGGCCAGCGCTGTGAATACGGTCGACGCGCTGATCGAGGCCCGCCGCAGTGGCCGGCCGGTGCCGGCCGTGGTGCCGGCCGATGCGTCTGCGGCCTATGCGGCGCAGGCCGCGGTCGCGCAGGCGTTCGGCTGGTTCGCCGGCGGCGTGCCGCGGCACTGGAAGTCCGGCGGTCCGTCGCGCACGGCGCTGCAGACGCATGCGCCGCTCCCCCCCGACGGGGTCTGGGCGAGCCCGGCGCGCGCCGGCGGCTGGCCGCTGCGGATGCGCGGCATCGAGGCCGAACTCGCGTTGCGCCTGGGCCGCGACGTCGACGCGGCGCTGGCGGCCACGCTCGACGCGGCGGCGGCCATGGCGCTGGTCGACGCGGTCTGCGTGTCGATCGAGATCGTCGAGTCGCGCTGGGCCGAAGGCCTGGACGCCCCGGCGCTCGCCAAGCTGGCCGACCTGCAGTCGCACGGCGCGCTGGTGCTGGGCGCCTGGGTGCCGTTCGCGCCGCGCGACTGGTCGCGCCAGACCTGCCGGGTGACGATCGGCAGCGCCGCGCCGATGGAATTCACCGGCACGCATTCGATGGGCGACCCGGCGTGGGTGCTGCCGGGCTGGCTGCGCCACGCCACCGCCGGCGGCGACACCTTGGCGGCGGGCACCGTCGTCACCACCGGCACCTGGTGCGGCCTGCCGCTGGCGGCGGCCGGCGACCGCGTGCACGTGGCCTTCCCCGGCATCGGCGAGGCCGAGGTCCAGCTCTGAGGGCGACTCAGGCGCGGCGCGCCTTGCCGTAGCTCTTGAAGCGCTCGATCACCGCGGCCATCTCGGCCTTCGACAGCAGCACCGGCTCGCCGCTCGCCAGCGTCTGCAGGTAGATGCCGCACAGCGCCTCGATCTCCACCGCCACCTTCATCGCCTGCGCCAGCGTGGCGCCGCCGGCCACCAGCCCGTGGTTGGCCATCAGGCAGGCTTGGCGCTCGCGGAAGGCCGCGCCCACCGCCTGAGACAACGCCTCGGTGCCGAACAGGTGGTACGGCGTGCACGGCACGTCGTCACCGCCGGCCACCGCCACCATGTAGTGGAAGGCCGGCAGCGGCCGCCGCTGGCACGCCAGCGCGGTGGCGTTCGGCGAGTGCATGTGCACGACGGCGTGCAGATCGGGCCGCGCTGCGTACACCGCGCGGTGGAACGGCCACTCGGTCGACGGCGCCCAGGCGCCCTGCTCGACGCGGCCGTCGTCGGCCAGTTTCACGAAATCGGCCGCGCCCAGTTCTTCCGGCGGCATGCCGGTGGGCGTGATCCAGAAGCCGCCCGCCGGCGAGCGCACGCTGAGATTGCCCGTGCTGCCGCGGTTCAAGCCCAGAGCGTCGAGCCGGCGCAGTGCGGCAAGGGCCTGGTCGAGCAGCGTGTCGTCGGTCATGGCGAGGTGTCGGGAATCTCGAAGGTCGCCAGTATCGGGGCATGGTCGGGCCGCGCGTTCGCCAGCCGTGCGAGCGGGCCGGCGGCCGCGTCTTCGCCGAGGATGGTTTCGACCAGCGCGTCGACCCGCGCCAGCCCCGTGAAGCGCCCGGCGGCATAGGCGCCCAGCAGGTGGCGACTGGCGAGCGCGTGGTCGATCAGCTCGCCGCGGCCGTTGAAGCGGCGGCTGAAGCGGCGTTCCGGCGGCAGCATCGTGACGTCACCCTTCGTGCCCTGCGGGCCGGGGATCGGCTGCGTCAGGTTGTACAGGCGCGTCGCGTCGCCGGCGTCGGCACGCGAGGCGTCCAGGTCCTCCGGGCCGAGCAGCATCTGCGTGCTGGCGGCGTCCGGGCCGTCGTTCAGGTCGCCCATCAGCACAAAGGCCGTGCCGGGCTCGGCCGCCATGGCGTCGCTGACGAAATCGCGCAGCGTCGCCGCTTCGGTGTTGCGCAGTGCGGTGGCGGCATAGGTGCCGAGCGTGCGTTCGCGCTCGTCGGCGGGCGAGAAAGAGGTGCGGCCGTTGCGGCGCGGGTAGTTCAGCAGCTTGCTCTTCAGGTGCGCGGTGGTCACGCGCACGCGTTGGCCGCCGGCCTGCACCGCCGCGGAGACCGCGCCGCGCGACAGCGTGGTCTTCAGCACCGGCGCCGGTGCGCCGGGCGGCGTCAGTGCGGGCACGGCCGCATAGCGTGCGAGGTCGAAGGCGTGCGGCTCCTGCACGTCCAGCAGCGGCCGGGTCGACAGCAGCGCGACGCGGATGCCGCGGCCGTCCGGGTGCGTGCTGGTGTGCGCGTGCGGGAAGCGGCCGCCGGTGGCGCCGAGCAGCGCGGCCAGCGCGTCGTCACCGCCGAGTTCCTGCACCGCCAGCACGTCGGGCTGGGCCGCCGCCACGGTCTGGCCGATGAACCGCAGCTTGGCGGCGAAGGTGCCGTCGTCCGGTGCGCTCTCGGCGCCCGGCGCGAACAGGTTCTCCAGGTTCCACGTCATCACGGTGAAGCGGGTCATGGCCGGTCTCCGGTCGAGTCGAAGGACCGGGCCAGTATCGGCAGCGCCGGCGCGCTGCCCATCCCCACGACCGAAATGCTCGGCTACACCGGCAGCGATGCGATGCCCGCCGCGGAGGCCGGCACCACGCCGTGCTCGGTGACGAGCCCGGTGACCAGGCGCGCCGGCGTGACGTCGAAGGCCGGGTTCGCGGCGCGCGTGCCGTCGGGCACCACCTGCACCTCGACGATGCGGCCGTCGGCGTCGCGGCCGGCCAGGTGCGTGACCTCGCGCGCGCTGCGTTCCTCGATCGGGATCTCGGCCAGGCCGTCGTGCAGCGAACGGTCGAGCGTCGAGGTCGGCATCGCGACGTAGAACGGCACGCCGTTGTCGTGCGCCGCCAGCGCCTTGAGATAGGTGCCGATCTTGTTGCAGACGTCGCCGCGCGCGGTGACGCGGTCGCAGCCGACGAAGACGATGTCGACCTGGCCGTGCTGCATCAGGTGGCCGCCGGCGTTGTCGGCCACCACGGCGTGCGGCACGCCGGCCTGGCCCAGTTCCCAGGCGGTGAGGCTGGCGCCCTGGTTGCGCGGGCGCGTCTCGTCCACCCACACGTGCAGTTCGATGCCGGCCTGGTGCGCCAGGTAGATGGGCGCGGTGGCGGTGCCCCAGCCCACGGTGGCCAGCCAGCCGGCGTTGCAGTGCGTCAGCACGCGCACCGGGCCGGGCTTGCGCGCGGCGATGGCCTTCACGAGCGCGAGGCCGTGTTCGCCGATCGCGCGGTTGACGGCGATGTCCTCGTCGGCGATGGCGTCGGCCTCGTTCCAGGCGACCGCAGCACGCTCGACCACCGGCGTGGCGCGCAGACGCGCCCGCATGCGCTCGATGGCCCAGGCCAGGTTCACCGCGGTCGGCCGCGCACTGGCGAGCCAGGCGGTGCCTTCCTCCAGCGCGGCGTCGCTCGGGTCGCGCGACATCTGCAGCGCCACGCCGTAGGCCGCGGTGGCGCCGATGAGCGGCGCGCCGCGCACCCACATGTCGCGGATGGCGGTGTACACGGCCTGCGGGCTGGCCAGCGTTTCCATCACCAGCCGGTGCGGCAAGGCGCGCTGGTCGATGATCTCCACGGCGTCGCGCCCCGGCAGCGCGCGGATCGGGCGCAGCGTGTTCACAGCGGGGGCAGCACGCGGCCGGCAATGGGGCGCAGGCGCTTCACCATTTCGGGGTCGCGCGCATCGGCGGCGGTGATGAGAGCCGAGTCCAGCACGTGGCGGCAGGCGCAGGCGGCGGCCTGCGTGTCGGCGGCCACCGCGCCGGCCAGGCCCATGACGAGTTCGCGCGCGTTCTGCGCGTTGGCCAGCAGCACCTTGATGACGGCGTCGACCGTGACGGCGTCGTGCGCCGGGTGCCAGCAGTCGAAGTCGGTGACCATGCTGACGCTGCAGTAGCAGAGCTCGGCCTCGCGCGCGAGCTTGGCCTCGGGCATGTTGGTCATGCCGATGACGCTGCAGTTCCAGCTGCGGTAGAGCTCGCTCTCGGCGCGCGTGCTGAACTGCGGCCCCTCGATCGTGAGGTAGGTGCCGCCGCGCACGTGCGGCACCTGCTGGCGTGCCAGCGCCGTCTGCACGTGATCGCCCAGGCGCGGGCACACCGGGTCGGCCATCGGCACGTGGGCGACGAGGCCGCGGCCGAAGAAGCTCTTCTCGCGTGCGAAGGTGCGGTCGATGAACTGGTCGACGACGACGAAGGTGCCCGGCGGCAGGTCGGCGCGCAGGCCGCCCACGGCCGACAGGCTCAGCACGTCGGTGGCACCCAGCATCTTGAGCGCCGCGATGTTGGCGCGGTAGTTCACCTCCGACGGCGGGATCTTGTGGCCGCGGCCGTGGCGCGGCAGGAAGGCGAGGTTCGCGTCGCCAAGGCGGCCGAGGAAGATCTCGTCGGACGGCGCGCCCCAGGGCGTGTCGACCGCGACCCAGCGCGTGTCGGTCAGGCCCGGCAGGTCGTAGAGGCCGCTGCCGCCGATGATGGCCAGGCGTGGGGTGTCGTTCATGCGAAGGTCGGAGGGGTCGTTTGAAGAGAAGCGGGCCGCTGCCGCGCGGCGGCGTACACCGCGGCCGGCGTGTCGGCCTTGCGCCGGTGGTCGGACCACACCTGGCGCCAGCGGCGCGCGCCCGGCGTGCCGTTCCACAGGCCCAGCATGTGGCGCGCGGCGTGGGCCCACGGCAGGTCGCGATGGCGTTCCATGTAGGCCACCATCGCGGCCTCGACGGCGTCGCGGTCGGTGCTGCGCGGCGCTTCGCCGAAGAAGCGCTCGTCCCAGGCGGCCATCGTCCACGGGTGGTGGTAGGCCTCGCGGCCGAGCATCACGCCGTCGACGTGGCGAAGGTGCTCCGCGATCTCGTCGTCGGTCTTCACGCCGCCGTTGAGCACGATGGTGAAGCGCGGGAAATCGCGCTTCAGGCGGTACACCAGCTCGTAACGCAGCGGCGGGATCTCGCGGTTCTCCTTCGGCGACAGGCCCTTCAGCCAGGCGTTGCGCGCGTGCACGATGAAGACGGTGCAGCCGCCACGCTCGGCCAGCGTGCCGACGAAGTCGCGCACGAAGTCGTAGCTCTCGCCGCGGTCGATGCCGATGCGGTGCTTCACCGTCACCGGCAGCGTGGTGGCGTCGCGCATCGCCTTCACGCAGTCGGCCACCAGCAGCGGCTCGGCCATCAGGCAGGCGCCGAAGGCACCACGCTGCACGCGTTCGCTCGGGCAGCCGCAGTTCAGGTTGACTTCGTCGTAGCCCCAGCGCTCGGCCAGCTTCGCGCAGGCCGCCAGGTCGGCCGGCTCGCTGCCCCCGAGCTGCAGCGCGACCGGGTGCTCCTCGGCGTTGAAGTCCAGGTGGCGCGGCACGTCGCCGTGCAGCAGCGCGCCGGTGGTCACCATCTCGGTGTACAGGCGCGCGTGACGCGTGATCTGGCGGTGGAAATAGCGGCAGTGCCGGTCGGTCCAGTCCATCATCGGCGCCACGCTCAGGCGCCAGGGGCTGTGGTCTCCATGCATGGCCTGCATTCTGGCCTCAGGCGGGCAGTTCGTAGCGCGTGCTCGGCCCCTTGCCGCGCTGCACCAGCAGGCCGCGCTCGGCGAGCGTGACGAGGTGCTTGGACGCGGTGGCCGGCGCCACCGCGCAGAGCTCGACGTAGCCGCTCTTGTTGACCGAGCCTTCGCGCACCAGGTGCGCCACCAGCGCGGCGCGCCGGGCGTCGTCCAGCACGTCGGCGGCGGTCTGCTTCCAGGTGGTGGCGAGCTGTTCCTCGCGCGTGAGCTCGCGTTCGAAGGTCTCGCGCAGGCCGGTGAACTCGTCGCGGAACTGCGCCTGCAGCCCTTCGCGCTCGACGAGCGCGCGCGCCGCCTCGCGCTCCTTCGCGGCGATGGCGGCGTAGGCGCGCGCGATCGCCAGGTGCGCGCGCGCGTGCTCGGCGGCGTCGCCGGGGATCGCCAGGCGCTGGCGCTGGCGGTCGATCTCGGTCATCGCGTCGGCATGCGCCGCGGCTTCGCCTGGCAGCAGGCGGTCGGGCGCGGGCGCCGCGGCGGCGCCCAGCACGGTGGCCTTGAGCGAGCGCGCCGCCTCGACGGTGGCCGGGCTCGACTCCGAGGCGGGTGCGTTCACGACGGCAGCCACGTAGCGGTCGCCCGCGGCTTCGTCTTCCGGGCGCTGGTCGCGCTTGAAACGCTCGAAGTGCGCCTCGGCCAGGTTGTAGCGGCTGCGGAAGGCGTGCAGGCGCAGGCCGGCGGACAGGCTCTCGGCGAGCGCGCGGCCGTACTGGTCGATCGCCTGGTCGAAGTCGCCTTGCCAGTAATGGCTGGCGCCGAGGTTCAGGTGGGCCCCGATGACCGCTTCGGCCTCGACGCCGCCGTGCCGGGCGGCGTCGAGCACGCGGTGGCACAGCTCCGCGGCGCGCGCGTGATCGCCGCGCTCGGCGAGGTCGAAGGCGATGTTGACGCAGGCCGCGTGCACCGAGCGCCGGTCGCCCAGGCGCTCGAAGATGTTGAGCGCGCGGTAGCGGTGCTCGAGCGAGCGCCGCGCGTCGCCGGCGCGCCGCCAGTATTCGCCCGACACCTGCTCCAGCATGCCCAGCACGGCGTCGGGCACGAGGAAGCGTTCGCGCAGCGCCTCGGCGCGCTCCAGCACCGGGCGGCTGCGCGGGTCGTTGCGCAGCAGGTACAGCCAGGCCAGGCGGGCGTACGTGGTCACGAAGTGCTCGAGCGCCTGCACGTCGCCGGCTTCCGGGCCCAGGTCGCGCAGGAAGTCCGCGCTGTCCTGGTAGCAGGCGAAGGCGCGCTCGGCGTCGCGCGGCTCGTAGAACTTGCCCAGCGCGCCGTGCACGATGCCCAGCAGCAGCGGGTCCTGTTCGGCCTGCGCCACCTGGCGTGCCGACTCGCAGGCGCGCAGCTCGCGGTCGACCGCCTTGCGGGCGCGCGCCAGCGCGGCACGCGCGAGCCAGAGGTCGACCTGCTGCCGGGGCGCGAGCGGCCGCGCGGCGACACGCTCGACCATCGCGTCGGTGTCCGGCAGCGCCACGAGCACGGCGGCGTGCTGCGCGAGCGCATGCACGAAACCGTTCACGTCGCCGGCCTGCCAGCGGTGCCAGAGTTCGGCGCCGGGGTCGCGGCCGCCCTGCACGCGGCGCGCCTGGTGCGCGTGCCAGGCCTCGCGCGCCGCCCCGTGCGCCACGCCTTGCAGGCGCTGCGCCTCGGCGGCGACGAAGCGGCGCAGCGACAGCCGCCGCAGCGCGTCCGGCGGCGCCTCGACGGCGAGCTGCGCCATCGACTGGCGCGCCCGTTCGAGCACGCGGTACACGGTGCTCGGCTGCACGTCCCAGAGGCCGCAGAGGTTGTCGAGCGCGGCCTCGCCGGCACGCCGGCGGTAGCGGCGCGGGAAGTCCGGCACCGCAAGCTGGCCCTGGTGCGCGGCCATCGCGAGGAACGGGCGCCAGCCGGGCAGCTGCAGCCAGGCCTCGTCGGCGATGCCGTCGAACGCGGGCTCGGCGTCGGGCCGCAGCTGCGTGACGGCCCAGCGCAGCAGCCAGGCGGCGGCCAGCGGCAGGCTGTCGTCGGGCAACGCGTCGCCGGCGGCGCCGCGCACCACCGGCAGCAGCCGGCGCACCAGCCAGCGCGCGGCGCGCGGGTGCTGGCGCACCGCTTCGTCGAAGGTACCGCTGCGCTGTGACTGCAGCGCCTGGTCCAGCAGCGCGGCCGCCAGCGCGACACGCGGTGCGCGCGGCTCGTTGGCGGTGTCGACGGCAGACGGGTGGACGGTCACGGGCGCGGCAGGCGGTCCGGCGAGATGGGGATGGCAGACTGTAGTGCAGCGTGGTCTCATGCCCGCCCACGGCTCGCCGCGCGCGAGCCCATCCGAACGACACCAGGAGGATCGATGGCGAAATCACCCCACCTGCGGCCGGGCCGCCACGCGCGGCCCGAGTGCGCCGGCAGCGTCGTCTTCGCGGTCTACGCGCCGATCGGCACCGACCCGGTGCTGAGCCGCCACCCGCGTGCCGTGCAGCCGGCGATCGGCGCCCACCCGCTCGTCAAGGCGCTGCGCGAGGTGGCCGCGCACGGCGTCAACGTGAGCGCGCTGATCGACCTCTACGAGGACTGCACCTGGCTCGTCGAGATCCCCGCCGGGCGGCCGCTGAAGGCGAGCATCGTCTCGGCCTGGAAGCAGGACATGAGCCAGCCGCAGGCGCTGGCCGGCTTCCTGCAGCGCGTGCACGCGCGCTTCCCGCGCTCGACGCCGGTGCTGGCGATCGAAGGCCACGGCGGCGCATTCCTGCCCGACATCGACTTCAACCGCCTGACGCCGGCCTCGACGACGCGCAACGAGTCGACCAATCCGCCGTCCGAGCTCCACTGGACGCACAACGGCGGCGGCGCCACCTTCGGCTCGGGCAGCGACCCCTCGCTGCCGGTGAATTCGCCGATCCTGCCGGTCAACTCGCCGATCCTGCCCGTCAATTCGCCGATCCTGCCGGCCGGCCACCTGCCGATGTCGACCTGGGCCGTCGGCGAGGCGCTGCGCCAGGCCGCCGCCGCCAAGGTGCCGCGGCCGGCGCTGGTGCACTTCAACAACTGCTTCAACGCGTCGTTCGAGCTGCTGCACACGCTCGCCCCCTGGACCGAGGTGGCCGCCGGCTACGCCAATTACGACTTCTACACCGCCGGTGCGTCGTACCCGGCGGTGTTCCAGTGGCTCGCCGGCCGCAGCGGCACGACCGCACTCGAGCTGGCGCGCAAGTTCGTCGAGGTCAACGGCGACACGATCCGCGCCACGCCGGGCCAGCCCTCGATCGGCGCCGCGGTGCGGACGGCGGCCGTCAAGCCGGCGGCCGCCGCGCTCGACAGGCTCGCGACACTGCTCGTGGCCGACCTGCGCAGCCGGGACGCCGGCGAGCGCGCGACGGCGCGCGACGCCGTCCGCAAGGCCGCGATCGCCGCCCAGCACTACGACACCCAGCCCGGCTTCGCGCTCGAGGTGCCGGACCAGTTCGTCGACATCGCCGGCTTCGCGCAGGCGCTGGTCGACGTCTATCCGACGGCCAACGTGCGCACCGCCGCGCAGACGCTGCGCAACGCCGTCGCCGGCGCCCGCGTCTACGGCGACAAGGGCGAGCCCTACCTGGACCCGAACGTCACCTGGGACTTCTCCGACGAGCGTCTGGGCCTGAACCTCTTCTTCCCCGACCCCGACCTGCGCGGGCTCTGGGACTGGCGCTCGCCGTACTACCTGTCCGGCCGGGTCGACCCCAAGAGACCGCCGGCGCACAAGCACGTGATCCGCTTCCTGGCCGAACGGGCCGGCGGCAAGCGGCCGCCCTGGGTGGAGTTCATCGTCGCCTACCACGAGACGACGCCGTTCCAGGCCTTCCTGGCGCCGCAGCCCTTCTTCTTCCCGCTGGCCGGTGGGGCGAAGACCTACGAGCCGCCGCCGCTGCCGCCCGCCCCGCCGATCCGCAAGCTGCCGGACGAGGGCAGCGACCCGCAACAGCAGCAGCCGCCGGCCGGCACGGTCGGCTGACGGCCCCCGGCAGACGATTCGGCGCCGAATCGTCTGCCGATCGTCTGACCCGCGGCCGGCCCCCTCGCCCCAGCCGCGTCGCAATGCAAATCGCTCCCCGGTGAAATCACTCCCAAGCCGCCACACCCCCGAAGGCGGCGCACACAGGAGGTTTCACCATGACGAACGATCTGCACTTCGAACACGAACTGCCCGGCCTGCCCGACCTGGACCCCGCCGAAATGCTGGCGGTGGCCGAACGAGCCGACCTCGCCCTGCTGGGGCTGGTCTCGTGCGTGGCCATCGCCACGCTGGTGCTGGGCGCGGCCAGCAGCCTGCTGGCGTGAATCTGGGGCGTTCGTGGCGGCGATAATCGCGGCCATGAACGACCCCACCGCACCCAAGGTCCTGCCACCGCACCCGGTGCTGGGCGAGTACTACGGCGACGAAGCGGAACGCCAGCGCTTCATCCGCAAGATCTTCGACGAGACGGCCGGCGACTACGACCGCATCGAACGCATGATGGCCCAGGGCTCCGGCCCCTGGTACCGCCGCCAGGCGCTGATGCGCGCCGGCCTCGGCGCCGGCGAACGGGTGCTCGACGTCGGCATCGGCACCGGCCTCGTCGCCCGCGAGGCGCTGGGCCTCATCGGGCCGACCGGCAAGCTGGTCGGCGTCGACCCCAGCCCCGGCATGATGGGCGAGGTGAAGCTGCCGGGCGTCGAACTGGTGCAGGGCCGCGCCGAATCGATCCCGCAGCCCGACGGCGCTTACGACTTCCTCAGCATGGGCTACGCGCTGCGCCACATCAGCGACGTCAACGCCGCGTTCTCCGAATTCCACCGCGTGCTGCGCCCGGGCGGCCGCGTGCTGGTGCTGGAGATCTCCAAGCCCAAGGGCTCGATGGGCACGGCCTTCCTGAAGTTCTACATGAAGGGCATCGTGCCGCTCATCGCGCGCTTCGTCTCGCGCCAGCGCGACACCGCGCACCTGTGGCGCTACTACTGGGACACCATCGAGGCCTGCATCCCGCCGGAGAAGGTGGTCGCGGCGCTCGAGGCCGCGGGCTTCGTCGACGTGAAGCGCCACGTCGAGCTGGGCATCTTCTCGGAATACACCGGCCGCAAGCCGGGCTGACGCCTCAGGCGCGGGCCGCGTTCTCCGCAATGCCCGCCGCGAAGCGCGGCAGCAGTTCGAGCGGCAGGTCGTGCCCCATGCCGGGCACGAAATCCCCCACCGCGCCCGCGATGCGGCGCACCAGGTCGTGCCCCGCGGCCACCGGGATCAGCGGGTCCGCATCGCCGTGGATCACGCGCGTCGGCGCGTGGATGGCACCCAGCAGCGGCGTGCGGTCGCCGTCGGCGACGACGGCAGTGATCTGGCGCGCGGTGCCGGCGGGTCGCCAGGCGCGCTGCACCGTGTCCTGCAGGCGGCGGCGCAGGCGCTCCGGCTCCGGCGGGTAGGCCGGGCTGCCGATCAGCCGCAGCAGCCGCGTCAGGTGGGCCACCACCGCGTCGGGGTCGCGGCCGTCCGGGCGCGACATCAGCGCGCGGCGCACCTCCAGGCCGGGCTGCGGCAGGCGGCGGGAGCCGCTGGTCGTCATCAGCAGGGTCAGGCTCTTCACGCGCTGCGCGTGCTTCGCCGCCACGTGCTGCGCGATCATGCCGCCCATCGAGGCGCCGCACAGGTGCACGCGCCCGAGGCCGAGCGCGTCGAGCACGCCCACGGTGTCGGCCGCCATGTCGGCGATGCGGTACGGCGCCTGCACGCCCAGGTGCAGCGCGTAGCGCAGGCCGGC
This sequence comes from Pseudomonadota bacterium, assembly GCA_963204815.1. Taxonomy (GTDB): domain Bacteria; phylum Pseudomonadota; class Gammaproteobacteria; order Burkholderiales; family Burkholderiaceae_C; genus Rubrivivax. Next base: position 11,415 of record CAUJHQ010000163.1, read on the forward strand.
GAAGGCCAGGTTGGGCACGCCCAGGTGGTCGAAGCCGTCGGACAGGCCGGCGTCGCGGTTGTCGAAGCGGATCACGCGGTGGCCGCGCGCCACCAGGTCGGCGACCAGCTCGTCGGGCCAGCCCGTGAGCTGCATGCCCAGGCCCATGACCAGCACCACCGGCTCGCCGCTCGGCGGGCCCTGGTCGTCGACCTCGAGGCCGATGCCGTTGGCCGAAACGCGCATCAGACCTTGAAGAACCAGCGCCGCGCGCCGGCGGCGTCGAAGCGGCGCCAGCGCTTCGGGTCCTGCGCCAGCCGGTCGGCCACCGCGTACAGCGCCAGCGGGTTCAGGCCCATGCCGATGTGGCTGGCCTGGACCTCGATGTTCTCGGTGTGCGGCAGGTCGTCGTTCAGGCTGCACTGCCAGGCGACGACACCGTCGGTCTTGCTGTAGATCGACGTCGTCGGGCAGCGCGGCGGCACGCGCAGGTTGGCCACCAGGTCGTGGTCGTGCACGCTCTGGCCGGACACCATCTCGTAGAAGCGCCAGGCGTTGGTGGCGCGCGGGTGGCCGGCGAACGGCGTGCCCAGCGTGACGACGCAGCGCACGTTGTCCGGCTGCTCCTTCGCGATCTCGCGGGCGTACAGGCCGCCCAGGCTCCAGCCAACCAGGCTCACCGGCTCGTGGTGCTTGGCGGCGAGTTCGGCGACGCGCGCATGGCAGGCTTCCAGCACGCCGGCGCGCGGCCCGAAGTTGAAGCCCATCTCCCACGGGTAGGTGGTGTAGCCGCGGTCGCGCAGGAAGTTGCGCAGCGTGACCGTGGTGACGTCGGTGGCGCCGAGGCCGGGAAAGACGACCACCGGGTGACCGTCGCCGACCGGCATGCGGGCCAGCCAGGGCGTGGCCGCGAGCATCGCCGCGAACTCCCACGGCGCGCGCGCTTCCATCAGCATCAGCAGCGGGCCCGGGGCTTGCACCTCGGCCTCGTCGGTCGCTTCGGCGCGGCGGCGTCTCGTCATGCGGCCATGTTAGCGGCGCGCCTTCTTCTTCGTTGGGGCGCTTGCCCTAGAGCG
>CAUJHQ010000164.1 GCA_963204815.1 Pseudomonadota bacterium
GCGCGTGAACATGTTCTCGGGGCCGTTGAAGCGCAGGTTGGCTTCCATGCCGGTCAGCGCGTCGGGGCTCATGGCCACGCGCTCCTCGATGGCGATGCGGGTCTCGTCGGCCCAGTCGATGTCGTCCGGGTTGCTGGTGACGAGGCCGACCGCGAAGGCCGCAACGGCGTCCAGCGGCTGGCCAAGCTTGGCGCGCACGGCGGCCAGCGCGGGCTGCTCGTCGTAGAAGCGGCGCTGCAGTCGGCTCTGGCCGGTGACCATCGGGTACTGGCCGAAGTTCAGTTCGCCCACCGTGATCTTCGGCGCCTTGGCTTCGTCGTCCGGCAGCGCCAGGTGGTAGCTGCGGTCGCAGGCGAGCGCCAGCTCGAGGAAGGTGCCGGCGAAGCAGGAGCCCGGCTCGATCAGCGCGAACAGGCTGCGGCTGGACACGTCCAGGCGGCTGAAGGTGCGGCGCAGCAGGCCCAGCGTCTCGCGCACCAGCCAGTGGCCCTTGTGCGCGGCGAGCGTGGCGTCCATCGCCAGCACGGCGGCGGCGTCGCCTTCGGTCTTGATGAGCCAGGTGCCGATCTCGAGCTCGTTGGTGCGCATCGAGAGGATCGCGTCTTCGAGCTCGCGCGCCATCTGCAGCGGGTACCAGGCGGCACCGGCGGCTTCGATGCCGGCGATGTCGGTGGGCTGGGCGCCGGCGGGGGCCTTCACGGTCCAGGTGGCGGTGCGCTTGGCGCGGTCGATCTCGACCGTGACGTTCGGGTAGCGCAGCGCGTCGGCTTCGATCGTGCGCTGCACGGGCGGCAGCGCCACGCCCTTGGGATTCGTCTCGGGGGCCGGGCGGTCGCTCTTCTTCGCCAGTTCGATCGCGCGTTCCTGCACCTTGGCGGCGAACTGGGCGGGCTTGACCACCTCGTCGACGAGGCGCCAGTCCTTGGCCTTCTGGCCGCGCACGCCTTCGCTCGTGGTGCAGAAGATGTCGGCGAGGTCGTGGCGCACCTTGCGCTTGTCGGTCACGCGGGTCAGGCCGCCGGTGCCGGGCAGCACGCCGAGCAGCGGCACTTCCGGCAGGCTCACCGCGCTGTTGCGGTCGTCGACGAGGATGATCTCGTCGCAGGCCAGTGCCAGCTCGTAGCCGCCGCCGGCGCAGGCGCCGTTGACGGCGGCCAGGAACTTCAGGCCGCTGTGGGTGGAGGAGTCTTCCAGGCCGTTGCGCGTTTCGTTCGTGAACTTGCAGAAGCTCACCTTCCACGCGTGGCTCGAGACGCCCAGCATGAAGATGTTGGCGCCCGAGCAGAACACCTTCTCCTTCGCGCTGGTGACGACCACCGTGCGCACCTCGGGGTGCTCGAAGCGGATGCGGTTGATGGCGTCGTTCAGCTCGATGTCGACGCCGAGGTCGTAGCTGTTCAGCTTGAGCTTGTAGCCCGGGCGCAGGCCGGCGTTCTCGTCGAAGTCGGCCGACAGCGTGGCGACGGCGCCTTCGAACTTCAGCTTCCAGTGGCGGTACTGCGACGGGTGCGTCTGGTAGTCAACGCGTTCGGGGGTGCTCATGTCGGTCTCCTGCGGGGGCAACGGTGCAATCGGATGCATGCATCATAGTGCCTGCTTCGAACATGGTCAACCGCCGAATGCAGTTTGATGCCTATTGTTTACCCTGATATTCCCAAAGCCCCGCGCACCACGCGCCGCAGTTCGGCAAACGCCGCCTCGAGCGTGTGGGCGCTGGTGTCGACGTGGAACTCGGCCTTCGAATAGAAAGCGGCACGGCCGGCGAGGATGCTCTTCAGGTCGTCCATCGCCTCGCGGCTGGCCGCGATCGGCCGCGTGTCGCCCTGGGCGACGACGCGCTTCATGTGGTCTTCCGGGTCGGCCTGCAGCCACACGGTGGTGCAGTGGGCGAGCAGCTGGTTGAAGGTGGCGGGGTCGCTGACGATGCCGCCCGGCGTGGCGATCACCGCCTCCGGGTAGATCTGCACCGCCTCTTCAAGCGCGCGGCGCTCGTAGCGGCGGTAGGCGTTCTGGCCGTAGAGTGCCTGGATCTCGCTGATGCTGCAGCCGGCGAACTGCTCGATCTGGCGGCTCAGCTCGACGAACGGAAAGCCCAGGTCCTCGGCCAGCATCGCGCCCAGCGTGCTCTTGCCGGCGCCGCGCAGGCCGACCAGCGCCACGCGCGAGCTGCGCGCCTGCGTGCCCTGGCCGTGGTCGCCGCCGGTGCCCAGCAGTTCACCCACCGCCGCGCGCACGCGGCGCAGCGTGGCTTCGTCGCGCTGCTCCAGCAGTTCGCGCAGCAGCAGCCATTCGGGTGAGCGGGTGGTCACGTCGCCGACCAGCTCGGCAATCGAGCATTGCAGCGCCTGCGCCACTTGCAGCAGGATCAGGATCGACGCGTTGCCGACGCCGTATTCCAGGTTCGCGAGGTGGCGCTCGGACACGTCGGTCGCCAGCGACAGCGCCTTGCGCGTCATGCCGCGACGCGAGCGCAGCGCGCGCACGCGTTCGCCCAGCGCCACCAGGAACGGGTGCTTCTGGCCGGCGGCCGGCTCGTCGGCGGGCACCGGGCCGTTGGCGGCTTCGGCGTGGCCGTCGGGCCCGATCGGTGTTAACCCGGCGTGTGGCAGTATAGTGCTTGACATGGTCTGGCTGCGGACCTAAAGTGCTAGCGCGCACAATACTGCATCGACCGAGCTTCGACAAGCCCGGCCCGCAAGCCGCCGCGCCGCCACCCTTCCACTGCCCGCCACTGCCATGGACAGCACCGTCACCCCCGAGTCCTTCCGCCAGCAGATCGCCACCCTCACCGCCCAGCTGGCCGGGCGAACGCTGGACAGCACGCTCGACGCCTGGCTCAACCGCGAGCACGGCGCCGGCAGCGCCACCTTCAAGGCCCTCGCCGCCGCCTGCGAGGCGGGTGTCGCCGCCGGCTGGCTGGCGAATCGCGAAGGCGGCGGCATCAAGTACGGCCGCATCTTCAAGCCCGCGCCCGACCTGCACGGCTTCTCCGTCGACGTGGTCGACATGACCGACATCGCCGGTCCGCACCACGTGCACCCGAAGGGCGAGATCGACCTCGTCATGCCGCAAGGCGGCAGCGGCGCCAAGTTCGACGGCCGCCCCGCCGGCTGGCTGGTCTGCCCGCCCGGCAGCGCGCACCGCCCCACGGTCACCGAAGGCCGCGCGCTCGTCCTTTACCTGCTGCCCGAAGGGCAGATCCAGTTCACCTGAAAGCCTCCATGTCCGACCTGTTGTTGAACCATCTCGGCGGCGCCTGGCACGCCGGCCGCGGCGCCGGCACCGCCCTCTTCGACCCCGTGCTCGGTAACGAGCTCGTGCGCGTGGACGCCACCGGGCTCGACCTGGCCGGCGGCTTCGCCTTCGCGCGCGACCAGGGCGGCGCGGCGCTGCGCGCCCTCACCTACCGCCAGCGCGGCGAGCTGCTGGGCGCCATCGTCAAGGTGCTGCAGGCGAACCGCGACGCCTACTACGAGATCGCCACTGCCAACAGCGGCACCGTGAAGAACGACAGCGCGGTCGACATCGACGGCGCGATCTACACCACCGGCGTCTACGCCAAGCTCGGCGCCACGCTGGGCGAGCGCCGCTTCCTCGTCGACGGCGAAGCCGCGTCGCTGGCGAAGGACGGCGTCTTCCAGAGCCAGCACCTGCAGGTGCCCACGCGCGGCCTGTCGCTCTTCATCAACGCGTTCAACTTCCCGGCCTGGGGCCTGTGGGAGAAGGCGGCGCCGGCGCTGCTGTCGGGCGTGCCGGTGGTGGTGAAGCCGGCCACCGCCACCGCCTGGCTGACCCAGCGCATGGTGAAGGACGTGTTCGACGCCGGCGTGCTGCCGGCGGGCGCGCTGTCGGTCGTGTGCGGCTCGTCCGCCGGCCTGCTCGACGCGCTGCAGCCGCTGGACGTGCTGTCGTTCACCGGCTCGGCCGACACCGCACAGCTGATCCGCAGCCACGCCGCGGTGGCGCAGCACTCGGTGCGCGTCAACATCGAGGCCGACAGCGTCAACTCGGCGCTGCTGCTCGAAGGCGAGGCGCCGGGCAGCGCCGCCTTCGAGTTGCTGGTGAAGGAGGTGGTGCGCGAGATGACGGTGAAATCGGGCCAGAAGTGCACCGCCATCCGCCGCGTCTTCGTGCCCGAGGCGCTGTACGGCGCCGCCGCCGAAGCGATCTCCGCGCGCCTGGCCAAGACCACGGTCGGCAACCCGCGCAACGAAACCGTGCGCATGGGCGCGCTGGTCAGCCGCACGCAGCTGAACGCGGTGCGCGAAGGCCTAAAGGGGCTGCAGCAGCAGGCCGAGGTGCTGCACGACGGCGCGCGCCACGCGCTCGTCGACGCCGACCCCGCAGTGGCCTGCTGCGTCGGCCCCACGCTGCTGGGCTCGCGCACGCCGGACAGCGCCGCGCGCCTGCACGACACCGAAGTCTTCGGCCCGGTCGCCACGCTGCTGCCCTACCGCGACGCCGCGCATGCGCTGGCGCTGGTGCGGCGCGGCGGCGGCTCGCTGGTGGCATCGGTCTACGGCAGCGATGCCGGCGCGCTCGCCACCGCCGCGCTGGACCTGGCCGACCACCACGGCCGCGTGCACGTGGTCAGCCCCGACGTCGCCGCCGCCCACAGCGGCCACGGCAACGTGATGCCGCAATCGCTGCACGGCGGCCCCGGCCGCGCCGGCGGCGGCGAGGAACTGGGCGGCGCGCGTGCGCTGAATTTCTACCATCGGCGCGCCGCCGTGCAGGCCGCGCCCGCGGTGCTGGCCGCGCTGACCGCCTGAGCACGGCGAACGAGGAGACACGACGATGAGCCCGATGCCCCTGAACCCGCCGGCCGGTGTCGAACCGCCGCCCGAGACGTTCAACTTCGCACAGCACCTGCTGGCCGTGAACGCCGGCCGTGCCGCCAAGGCGGCCTTCGTCGACGACCTCGGCACGCTGAGCTACGGTGACCTCGCCGAGCGCGTGCGCCGCACCGCCGCCGGCCTGCGCAGCCTGGGCATCAAGCGCGAAGAGCGCGTGCTGCTACTGATGCAGGACCAGAACGACTGGCCGGTCGCGTTCCTCGGCGCCGTCTACGCCGGCATCGTGCCGGTGGCCGTGAACACGCTGCTCACGCCCGACGACTACGCCTACATGCTGGAGCACAGCCGCGCGCAGGCCGTGATGGTGTCGGGCGCGCTGCTGCCGGCGCTGAAGGGCGCGCTGGTGAAGGCCGACCACGAGGTGCACAAGGTGGTGGTCTCGCGCCCGGTCGCGCCGCTGGACTTCGGCGAGGTCGCCTTCGACGCCTTCGTCGAACAGCATTCGCCGCTCGCGCGCCCCGCCGCCACCGGCGCCGACGACCCCGCGTTCTGGCTCTATTCGTCGGGCTCCACCGGCCGGCCGAAGGGCACCGTGCACTCGCACGGCAACCCCTACTGGACCTGCGAGCTCTACGCCAAGCGCGTGCTCGAACTGCAGGAGAGCGACGTCTGCTTCTCGGCCGCGAAGCTGTTCTTCGCCTACGGCCTGGGCAACGCGCTGACCTTCCCGATGAGCGTCGGCGCGACGACCCTGCTGATGGCCGAACGGCCGACGCCCGACGCAACCTTCAAGCGCTGGCTGGGCGGCGTGGGCGGCGTCAAGCCCACCGTGTTCTACGGCGCCCCCACCGGCTTCGCCGGCATGCTGGCGCACCCGCAGCTGCCGGCGCGCGAGCAGGTCGCGATGCGCCTGGTGTCGTCGGCCGGCGAAGCGCTGCCGGCGGAGATCGGCGAACGCTTCAAGAAGCACTTCGGCATCGACATCGTCGACGGCATCGGCAGCACCGAGATGCTGCACATCTTCATGTCCAACACGCCGGCGAAGGTGCGCTACGGCACCACCGGCTGGCCGGTGCCGGGCTACGAGATCGAACTGCGCGGCGAAGACGGCGGCCCGGTGCCCGACGGCGAACCCGGCGACCTCTACATCCACGGCCCGAGCGCCGCGATGATGTACTGGGGCAACCGCCAGAAGACGCGCGACACCTTCCAGGGCGGCTGGACCAAGAGCGGCGACAAGTACGTGCGCAACGCCGACGGCACCTACACCTACAGCGGCCGCAGCGACGACATGCTGAAGGTGAGCGGCATCTACGTCAGCCCCTTCGAGGTCGAAGCCACGCTGGTGCAGCACCCGGCCGTGCTCGAAGCCGCCGTCATCGGCGTGCCCGACACCGAGGGCCTGACGAAGACCAAGGCCTTCGTCGTGCTGAAGGCCGGCGTGCAGGCCACCGACACCGAGCTGAAGGCCTTCGTGAAGGACAAGCTCGCACCCTACAAGTACCCGCGCCAGATCGAGTTCGTCGCCGAACTGCCGAAGACGGCCACCGGCAAGATCCAGCGCTTCAAGCTTCGCGACCTGGAACGAGGCGGCGCGTGACCGTCGAGTTCATCGAGGTCGCGTGGCGCGACCGGCGCGTGCTGATCGAACACGAATGGCTCGGCGCGGCCGACAGCGCCGGCCCGCTCATCGTCTTCCTGCACGAGGGCCTGGGCTCGCTGGCGATGTGGCGCGACTTCCCCGCCCGCGTGTGTACCGCCACCGGCCTGCGCGGCCTGGTCTATTCACGCCCCGGCTACGGCCGCAGCACGCCGCGCGGCCCGCAGGAGGCCTGGGACCTGGACTTCATGCACCGCCAGGCGCACGAAGTGCTGCCCGCGCTGCTGGCGGCGCTGGGCGTGCCGCAGCCGGTCTGGCTGTTCGGCCACAGCGACGGCGCCTCGATCGCGCTCCTGTACGCGGCGCGCTTCGCCACCGCCGGCGCCATCGTCGTCGCGCCGCACATCGTGGTGGAAGACCTGTCGGTCGCCAGCATCGAGAAGGCGAAGACGGCCTACGAGACCACCGACCTGCGCAGCAAGCTCGCGCGCTACCACGACGACCCCGACAGCGCCTTCTGGGGCTGGAACCGCATCTGGCTGCACCCGCCGTTCAGGCAGTGGAGCATCGAGGCCGAGATCGCGTCCATCGCCTGCCCGCTGCTGGCGGTGCAGGGCGTGGACGACGAGTACGGCACGCTGGAGCAGATCCGCGGCATCGCGCGCCGCGTGCCGCAGACGCGGCTGCTCGAGATTCCCGCCTGCGGCCATTCGCCGCACAAGGACCAACCCGAGGCGCTGCTGTCGGCGTCCACTCACTTCATACGTTCGCACGGAGACAAGACATGACCCTTCACCGCATCGCCCTCGCGGCCGCCCTGGCGGCCCTGCCGCTGTTCGCGCAGGCCCAGGCCAAGCTCAAGGTCGGCCTCATGCTGCCGGCCACCGGCACCTTCGCCTCGCTGGGCACCGCCATCGAGAACGGCTTTCGCCTGCACCTGGCCGAGCAGGGCGGCAAGCTCGCCGGCCGCGAGGTGGAGATCGTCAAGGTGGACGACGAGAGCGACCCCGCCAAGGCCACCGACAACGTGAACAAGCTGATCAAGCGCGACAACGTCGACGTCCTGGTGGGCACGGTGCACAGCGGCGTGGCGATGGCCATGGCCAGGGTGGCGAAGGACACCGGCACGCTGCTGATCGTGCCGAACGCCGGCGCCGACGCGGTGACGGGCCCGATGTGCGCGCCCAACATCTTCCGCTCCAGCTTCAGCAACTGGCAGCCCGGCTACGCCATGGGCGAGGTGGTGGCCAAGAAGGGCCACAAGAAGGTCATCACCATCACCTGGAAGTACGCCGCCGGCGACGAGAGCGTGAAGGGCTTCAAGGAAGCCTTCGAGAAGGGCGGCGGCCAGGTGACGAAGGA
>CAUJHQ010000165.1 GCA_963204815.1 Pseudomonadota bacterium
ATGTTCCGCCTGGCCGCCATCCAGCAGGGCGTGGCGCGGCGTGCGCTGGACGGCAACGCCGCGAACGCGCGTGCCGCGGCGGCCGGCGCGCGCGCGCAGGCCACCGCCGAGGCCGGCTGGGCCATCGTGCGCGGCGCCTGAGGGCGGCGCCGGGTTTCCCAGGGTGTCTTCGCGGGTCGCGGCGCTTGTCGCGTGTTCTATGGTTGAACCATAATGATCCGAGCCGGCGCCGTCGACCGGCACCGCCCACGGAGACACCCCCATGCGACTTCTCAAGCCTTCCGTCCTCCTGGCCCACTGTGCGGCCGCGCTCACGCTGGCCGTGGCCACACCCGGCGCCGCGCTGGCACAGCCTGCGCCCACCACCGTCGGCGTCATCTACCCGATCAAGACCATCCTCGGCCAGCAGGGCCGGCGTGGCGCTGAGCTCGCCGCCGAGATGCTCAACGCGAGCGGCGGCGTCGCCGGCGGCTCGCCGCTGAAGCTGGTCGTCTACGACGACAACTTCACCCCGGCCGACGGCGTGGCCGCGGCGCGCCGGCTGGCCAGCGAGGACAAGGTCAAGGTCATCGTCGGCTCGATCAACACCGCGGTGTCGATGGGCATCAACCAGGTCGCGCAGCAGAACGGCATGATGTACCTCGCCGCCGTGACGAAGGCGCCGGCGATCACCGAGTACGACAAGGGCTTCCGCTTCAACCCGCTGGTCTCGACCGACGGCGAGGTCTTCAACCAGTACATCAAGGACAAGGTCAAGCCACAGCGCCTGGCGGTGGTGGTGGAGAACGGCGACTACGGCCGCTCGATCATCGCCAACATGAAGGCGGCCTTCGGTAGCGTCGTCGTCGCCACCGAGCTGTACGAGATCCTCAAGCAGACCGACTTCAGCACGCTCGCCTCGCGCGTGAAGGCCGCCAACCCGGACGTCGTGTGCATCGCGATGTCGGCGCCGGAGCAGGGCGGCAACCTGATGCGCACGCTGGCCGAGGCCGGCGTCAGCGCCAAGCGCTGCATCCTGCCGGGCTCGATCACGCCGGCGCTGCTGCAGGTGGCCGGTCCGGCCGCCGAAGGTGCCTTCACGGTCGACATCTGGGCGCCGACCATGGCCACCGACACCAACCGCAAGTTCGTCGCCGCCTTCCAGGCCAAGCACAACGAGGTGCCGAGCAAGGTCGACTTCCTCGGCTTCGAGTCGATGTGGATCCTGGGCCAGGCCATGCGCAAGGCAGGCACCACCACTGACACCGCCAAGCTCGCCGCCACGCTGCGCGAAGGCACCTGGGACTCGCCGCGCGGCGCCATCAAGTTCCCGGCCAACCAGGCGACCTCGGACAAGTGGGTCACGCTGGTCGTCAAGGACGGCAAGATCGTCGTCGGCGACTGAGCGCCGCAGACGCCGCGCCATGGCCGAAGTCCTCGTCCAGCAGCTGCTGAACGGCCTGTCCACGGGCTTCGGCTATGCGCTGATCGCGCTCGGCCTCACGCTGGCCTTCGGCGTGCTGCACATCATCAACTTCGGCCACGGCGAGGTGGTGATGCTGGGCGCGCTGACCGTCGTCATCGCGACGACGAAGTTCGGCCTGCCGTACCTCGCCGCGCTGCCGCTGGCGGCGCTGGTCGGCGCCGTCGTCGGCTGGGTCTTCAACGCGGTGGCGGTGAAGCCGCTGCTGCCGCGCGCCGAGGGCCGCACCGACATCCTGCTCACCACGTTCGCCGTTGGCGTGCTGTTCTTCCAGGTCGTGCTGTCGGTCTGGGGCCCGGCGCCGGCGCGCGTCGACGGCCTGCAGGGGCGCGTGGAGGTGCTGGGCGTCGGCCTCACCGCGCAGCGCCTCTTCATCATGGGCGCCAGCATCGCCGCGCTGTGGGCGCTGGAGCGGCTGGCGCGCACCACGCGCTTCGGCGTCGAGATGCGCGCGGTGGCGCAGAGCGAACACGCCGCGCGCGTGGTCGGCATCGACGTGCCGGCGGTCGGCACGCGCACCTTCCTGCTCGCCGCCGCCATCGCCGGCTTCGGCGGCGCGCTGCTGGCGCCGATCACGTCCTACGCGCCGACGCTCGGGCAGGCGGTGCTGATCAAGGCCTTCGTCATCGTCGTCATGGGCGGGCTGGGCAGCACGACCGGCGCGGTGGTGTGCGCGCTGGGCATCGGCGTGCTGGAGGCGATGCTCGGCATGGTGGTCGAGGAAAGCGTGGCCGCAGGCAGCGTCTACGGGCTGATGCTGCTGACGCTGCTGGTGCGCCCGCAGGGGCTGCTGGGGGCGCGTGCGTGATCCGCCTGGCACGCGATCTCGCGCTCGGCCTCGTGGCGGTGGCAGTGCTGGCGACGCTGCTGAGCTCGTCGTACCTGCTCGACGTGACCACCTACGGCGGCGTGCTCGCCATCTTCGTGCTCGGCGTGGCGGTCACGTTCGGTCAGCTCGGCTTCGTCAGCTTCGGCCACGCGGCCTTCCTGGGGCTGGGGGCGTACACCGCCGGCCTGCTGGTCACGCACCTGGGCTGGAACTACTGGGCCGTGCTGCCGCTGGCGGCGCTGCCCGGCCTGCTGCTGGGCGCGCTGCTGGGGGTGGTCTCGGCGCGGCTGTCGGGCGCCTCGTTCGCGATCGCGACGCTGGTGGTGGCCGAGCTGCTCACCGTCGTCGTCATGAACTGGGTCGACCTCACGCGCGGGCCGATGGGCCTGATGGTGATGGTGCCGCCGCTGCCGCTGGCGGGCACGCTGGGCTGGAACGCACAGCAGGGCTACCTCTTCGTCGTCGGCGCCGCGCTGGTGCTGTCCTTCGTGCTGCTGCGCAACCTGCGCGAAGGCGCCACCGGCCGCGCCTGGGCCGCGATCCGCGAAGCGCCGGCGCTGGCCGAGTCGCTGGGCATCGCGACGGCGCGCGAGCGCGTCTTCAACATCGCGCTTTCGGGCGGGCTGGCGGCGCTGGGTGGCGCGCTGCTGGTGCCCAAGGTGTTCGTGCTGGCGCCGGCGCTGTTCGGCGCCACGCACTCGGCCACCGGCATCCTGGGCGTCATCGTCGGCGGCAAGGCCACGCTGCTGGGTCCGGTGCTCGGCGGCCTGCTGTTCGCCGTGCTGCCGGAGGCGCTGCGTTTCCTGGGCGAGCTGAACTTCGCCGCCTTCGCGCTGCTGCTGCTGCTGGTGGTGCGCGTGCTGCCGGGCGGCATCGTCGGCTGGGTGATGGGCCGGCCGGCGTTCGTGCGCTGGCAGGCCGCACGCGCGGCGGCGGTGCAGCGCCTGCTGCCGCCGCCGGCGCCGCTGGCCGCGCGGCCGCATCGCGACGCGGTGGCGCTGCAGCTGCGCGGCGTGGGCCGCGACTTCAAGGGCCTGAAGGCGGTGCAGGGCGTCTCGTTCGAGGTGCGCTGCGGCGAGATCGTCGGCCTCATCGGCCCCAACGGCGCCGGCAAGACGACGCTGCTGACATTGCTCTCGGGCTTCCTCGCGCCCACGGCCGGCAGCGTCAGCGCCCTCGGCACCGACATCGCCGGCCTGTCGCCGCACCGCGTGGCGCGGCGCGGCGTGGTGCGCAGCTTCCAGCAGACGGCGGTCTGCGCCACGCAGACGGTGGCGATGAACATGGCCATCGCCGCCCACGGCCACCGGCCGGTGGACTTCTTCGGCGCGCTGCTGCACACGCCCGCGTGGCAGCGGCGCGAACGCGAACGCCTGGCGCACGCGCTCGGCTGCCTGCACGAGGTGGGGCTGGGCGAGCGTGCCGACGCGCTGGCCGGCAGCCTGCCCTACGGCGAGCAGAAACTGCTCGGCGTGGCGATGGCGCTCGCCGCCGCGCCCGAAGTGCTGCTGCTCGACGAGCCGGCCGCCGGTCTGAACCACGCCGAGGCGCTGCGCCTGGCCGGCGTGCTGCGCGCGCTGCGCGGCAAGGGCCTGACGCTGGTCGTCGTCGACCACAACCTGAAGATGCTGATGTCGCTGGTGGACCGCGTGATCGTGCTGCACCACGGCGTGCTGATCGCCGACGGCGCGCCGGCCGACGTGACGCAGCGGCCCGAGGTGGTGCAGGCCTACCTGGGCGTGCCGGCCTCGCCCGTCACGGAGGCCGTGTCGTGAGCGCCGGCCTGCACGTGAGCGGCCTGACGGTGCGCTACGGCCACACGGTGGCATTGCAGGGCGTGTCGCTGGCGGTCGCGCCGCGCGAGGTGGTGGCGCTGATCGGTGCCAACGGCGCCGGCAAGTCCTCGCTGCTGAACGCGCTGATGGGCCTGGTGCCGATGGCGGCCGGCAGCCTGCACTTCGATGGCCAGGCGCTGCAGGCGCTGCCGACGCGACGGCGCATCGCCGCGGGGCTGGCGCTGTCGCCCGAAGGCCGGCGCGTCTTTCCCGAGCTGACGGTGGAAGAGAACCTGGACCTCGGCGACCTCGGCCGCGACCTCGCGGCGCGGCAGGCGCGACGCGAAGGCGTCTACCGCTGGTTCCCGCGCCTGCTGGAGCGGCGCACGCAGGCGGCGGGCACGTTGTCCGGCGGCGAGCAGCAGATGCTGGCGATCGGCCGCGCGCTGATGGCCGACCCGAAGCTGCTGTTGCTGGACGAGCCCACGCTCGGACTGGCGCCGCTGGTCGTGCGCGAGATCGCGCACTTCGTGCGCCACGTGCGCGAAGCCGGCGTGGCCGTGGTGCTGGCCGAGCAGAACGCCGAGATGGCGCTCGGCGTTGCCGACCGCGGCCTCGTGCTGCAGAACGGCGAGATCGTGATGCAGGGTCCGGCCGCCGAACTGGCCGCGAGCGCCGAGGTGCGCAGCGCGTACCTGGGCCTGTAGACGAAGGAGCAGGGCATGAAAGTGATCGCCGAAGGACTGGACTTCCCCGAAGGCCCGATTGCACTGGCCGACGGCTCGGTGCTGCTGGTCGAGATCCGCGCGCGCCGGCTCACGCGCGTGCGGCCGGACGGCCGCCGCACGGTCGTCGCCGAACTGGGCGGCGGCCCCAACGGCGCCGCCATCGGCCCCGACGGCGCCTGCTACGTCTGCAACAACGGCGGCTTCGACTGGCACGAGATGCTCGACGGCACGGTGCGCCCCGGCCTGCAGGCGAAGGACTACAGCGGCGGCCGCATCGAGCGCGTGGACCTCGCCACCGGCGCCGTCACCGTGCTCTACACCGCCAGCGACCGCGGCCCGCTGAAGGGCCCGAACGACATCGTGTTCGACGCCGACGGCGGCTTCTGGTTCAGCGACCTCGGCAAGCGCCGCCCGCGCGACATGGACCACGGCGGCCTGTATTACGCGCGCATCGACGGCAGTTCGTGCCGCGAGGTCGTGTTCCCGATGACGACGCCGAACGGCGTCGGCCTGTCGCCCGACGGCACGCGGCTGTACGCCGCCGAGACGACGACCGGCCGGCTCTGGGCCTTCGCGCTCGCGGGGCCAGGGCGCATCGTGCGCGACCCGGCCTCGCTGGCGGCGCACGGCGGCACGCTGGTCGCCGGCGTGGGCGGCTACCAACTGTTCGACTCGCTGGCGGTGGAAGCCGACGGCCGCATCTGCTGCGCCACGCTCTTCAACGGTGGCATCACCGTGATCACACCCGACGGCCGCGACGTGCAGCACGTGCCGATGCCCGACGTCTTCACCACCAACCTGTGCTTCGGCGGTCCGGACCTGCGCACCGCCTTCGTCACGCTGTCGTCCACCGGCCGCCTGGTGGCGCTGGACTGGCCGCGCGCCGGGCTGCGCCTGCCCTTCGATCACCTCGCGCCCGCTGGGCGCTGAACCCCATGGACTTCACGCTCTCGC
>CAUJHQ010000166.1 GCA_963204815.1 Pseudomonadota bacterium
CGGCAGCGCGCGCTCGGCCGCCAGCGCGAGCAGGCGGTCGCTCTTGGCGTGGTTGAACACGCCCTGCGTGCCGGCGAGCACGGTGTAGTCGTAGGCCATCACGGCCACCGGCACGCCGCCCACCGTGCCGGTGCCGGTGACCAGGCCATCGGCCGGCGTGTGGCGCTGCAAGTCGTCGAGGCTGCGCCGGCTGCGCTGCGCGGCGACGGCGAAGGCGCCGTACTCGGTGAAGCTGCCGGCGTCGAGCAGGTCGGCCACGTTCTCGCGCGCGCTGCGGCGGCCGCCGGCGTGGCGGCGTGCCATCGCCTCGGGCCGCGCGGCGTCGAGCGTGAGGGCGCGGCGCGCGAGCACCGCCTGCAGGGCGGCACGCGGCACGGCGGGATCGGCCACCGCCGCGGGCGGCGCCGCGGCCACTGCCGCCTCGGCGCCGGCGAGCGGCGCGAACTGCACCAGCGCCTGCCCTTCGGCCACCGCCTCGCCGACGGCGACGAGCAGCGCCTGCACGCGCCCGGCGCACGGCGCCTCCAGCGGCACCTCCATCTTCATCGATTCCAGCAGCAGCAGCGGTCGGCCCGCCGCGGCCAGGCCGCCGGCCTCGACCTCGATCGCGATCACCGTGCCCTGCACCGGCGCCACCAGCGCCACCACCGCCCCTTCGCCCGCTCCCGCTGCCATGCGCCCGCTCCCTGCCTCCGAACAGGGGGGATTGTCGGTCCGACGAGGCGGCATACTCCCGGCCCAACCGAGTGCACACCCGATGACGCCCCCCACGCCTTCGCCGCTGCCCGTCGCGGCCGAGGCCCTGCTCGCGGCCAGCCCGGCCGCGCTGGCCTGCGTGGCCACCGACGGCCGGCTGCGCAGCCTGAACCCGGCGTTCGCCCGGCTCGCGCCCGGCGCCACCGCGGGCGATGCGCTGGCCGACGCGCTCGGCCTCGTGCGCACCCAGCCCGATGCACTGGCGCCGCTGCTCGAACGCGGCGGCGAGGCGCTCTTCGAGCGCGCCGCCGGCGCGTTGCCGCGCTGGCTGCGGCTGCGCGCCGGCGTGCTCGACGCCGCGCACCGCGTCGTCGACGCCGAGCCCGCCGACGAGCTCGTCGCCGCACGCGCCGAAGCGGCGCACCTGGGCGAACTGCTCGACCTGGCGCGCGACCTCGGCCGCATCGGCGTCTGGGAGCGCGACGTGCGCACCGGGCGCGGCTGGTGGGACCGTCACGTCTTCCGCATGCGCGGCTTCGAGGGCGAGGGCGAGGCGCCGCCGCTGGCGACGGCGATCGAGTTGATCGTGCCCGACGACCGCGAGGCCTTCGTCGACACCTACAGCGCTTCGATGGGTTCGCCGGGCCAGTACCAGCACCGCTACCGCATCGTGCGGCCCGACGGCGAGCGGCGCGTGCTGCAGTCGCAGTGGGTCGTGAAGGCCGGTGCCGACGGCACCCCGGAGCGCGCCGTCGGCCTCATCGTCGACGACACCGAGGCACACGAGCAGGCGCGCGTGCACGACGAGATGGTGTCCTCGCTCGCGCTGGCCGTCGACCTCGCCGGCATCGCGATCTGGCGCCACGACCTCGCCACCGACCGCATGCACTACAACGAGCAGGGCTTCAAGGTGCTGCAGATGGCGCCGCGCCCGGAAGGCCTGAGCCTGGCCGAGGTGCGTGCGCTGATCCACCCCGACGACCTGCCGCAGGTGCTGGAGAGCGCCCGCAGCGCGCTGGAGAGCGGCCGCCCGACCGACATGGAGGCGCGCTACCGCCGCGCCGACGGCCAATGGCGCACCGTGATGACGCGCCGCGTGCTGCTGCGCGACGGCGCCGGCCGGCCGGCGGCCTTCATCGGCGTGGCGCTCGACGTCACCGACCGCATCGACGAGTCGCGCCGCGCGGTCGAGCTCGGCCGCCGCTTCGAGCTCGCCACGCGCACCGCCGGCATCGGCTACTGGAGCGTCGAAGGGCAGCAGGAGCGCGCGCGCTGGAGCGACCAGATGCGCGCCATCCACGGCCTGCCCGAGCACGCTCCGGTGCCCACGCTGCAGGAGTGGCTGGCCGGGTTCGTGCACCCGGACGACCGCCGCACCGTCGAGCGCCGCCTGTCCGACTGGGTGAAGAGCGGCCGTCTCAGCGTCGAGACCGACCTGCGCATCGTGCGGCCGGGCGGCGAGGTGCGCCACCTGATCTCGCACTCGCGGCTGGAAGGCACGGGGCCGCACCGACTGCTGTTCGGCCTGACGATCGACGTCACCGAACGCCGACGCGTCGAGATGGCGCTGCGCGAGGCCAGCGAACGCGCCGCGCTCGCCGCCCGCAGCGCCGGCCTCGGCACCTGGGAGCTCGACCTGCGCACCGGTGAGCCCTACTGGGACGCGCAGATGTGGCGCCTGCGCGGCCTGGAGCCGCAGGCCATCGCGCCGGGCGACAGCCAACGCATCGCCCTCGTCCATCCCGACGACCGCGCGCGCGTGGAGCGGCACATGGAACGGGCGATGGTCGAGGACCAGCCGAGCGACTACGAGTTCCGCGTCATGCTGCCCGACGGCCGCGTGCGCTGGCTCGCGTCGCGCTCGGTGCCGGTGCGCGACGAGAACGGCCGCACGCTGCGCCGCATCGGCGTCAACTGGGACGTCACCGACGTGCGCACCGCCGAGGCCGTGCGCCGCGAGCGCGAAGTGGCCCAGCGCGAGAGCCAGGCGAAGTCGAAGTTCCTCGCGCGCATGAGCCACGAGCTGCGCACGCCGCTGAACGGCGTGCTCGGCTTCGCGCAGCTGCTGCTGGCCGAGGACAGCGGCGTCGACGACGCTGCCGTCGCGCGGCGCCGCCGCGTCGAGCAGATCCGCTCGGCCGGCCAGCACCTGCTGGCGCTGATCAACGACGTGCTCGACCTCTCCGGCCTGGAAGGCGGCGAGATGCGTGTCGTGCTGCAGCCGGTGCCGCTGGCGGCGCTGATGGCCGAGACGACGCCGCTGCTGGAACCGCTGCTGCGCGCCAACGAGGTCGAGCTCGCCTGCGGCCCGCTCGACGTCGTGCCGCTGGCCGACGCGAAGCGCCTGCGCCAGGTGCTGCTGAACCTGCTGACGAACGCCGTCAAGTACAACCGCCCGGGCGGCCGCGTCGCCGTCGAGGCCGTGCAGCACGGCCAGCAGGTGATCGTGCGCGTGGCCGACACCGGCCGCGGCATGAACGACGAGCAGCTGCGCCAGCTCTTCGAGCCCTTCAACCGCCTGGGCATCGAGGGCGAGGGCATCGAAGGCACGGGCATCGGGCTGTCGATCGTGAAGGCCTTCGTCGACCGCATGGGCGGGTCCATCCACGTCGACAGCCAGCCCGGCGTGGGCAGCCTGTTCGAACTGCGCCTGCCCGACGCCGCACTGCGCCCGCGCGCGCCGGCGGCACCGTCGCCGAGCCGCCCGCAGCCGCTGGCGCCGGCCGACGGCGCACCGCGCGGCACGCTGCTGTACGTGGAGGACAACGCGGTCAACGCGCTTATCGTCAGCGAGCTCGTCGCACGCCGGCCCGACCTGCGCCTGCACGTCGCGCCCGACGGCACCAGCGGCGTGCGCATGGCGCTGGATCTCCGGCCCGACCTGATCCTGCTGGACATGCAGCTGCCCGACTTCGACGGCCACGAGGTGCTGCGCCGCGTGCGCGCCGAGCCGTCGACGGCGAAGATCCCGGTCATCGCGCTGTCGGCCAACGCGATGCCCGAAGACATCGAGCGCGCGCTGCGCGCCGGCATGGCGGCCTACTGGACCAAGCCGCTGGACTTCGAGGCCTTCGACAGCGCGATCCGCACGCTGTTCGGGCCGCCACCGGACTGAGACCGCGCCTACAGCAGGGTCGGGCGCGCCGGGCAACCTTCCAGTATCGCCGCACGCAGGGCGCTCCAGCGCGGCACCCCTGTCAACCTTGACAGGCGGAGTTTGCCCAGTAGCCGCCGCAACGGCCGGCCGCCTAAGCTGATCCCATAACGGCCGAAGTGATGGATCGGCCAGGGAGGAGCTTCCAATGGCTGGCTGGCGCTCGAATCGGGCCCGTCGCTCCGGCGTCGGCCGCTGGGAGGCAGGCGCGGCACTGGCCGCGGTGCTGCTCTTCGCCGGGCCCCCGGCTTCGGCCGAGGGCCTGTTGCGGCTGTGGCGGGGAACCGCCTCCAGCTGCTTCGGCCTGAGCACGCCGAGCCTGTACCCGACGCCGATGGAAGCACTGCAGGCGGTGTTCCGCCTTTGCTTCGGCGACGGCGTGGTGCGGTCCGGCCTAAACACCTGCAACAGCCCGAACCAGGTGCGCACCGACACGCTCGTCAATGCACGGCCGCTGAATTCGACGAACTGGGCGGCGGACGACCAGATGACGATCGCGATCACGCCGCCGAGCTTCTGTGGGTTCCCGCCGTCTGGCACCACGACGGTGTTCGCGAACGCCGTCGCCGCCAATCGAGCGGCCTGTCCGTCGAATGCGGAGATCACCGAAGGCGGTTGCGCCTGTCCCGACGGCCTCGAACCCAATGCCGCCGGCACGCAGTGCATGCCGGTCGAGGCGGCGTGGCAGGCCAGCGCACCGCTGGGCAGCTGCGCCGACCCCGGGAAGAAGAACCCGATATTTCCGCTGCGCGGCGTGAAGCAGGAGACGGTGGACACCGGCCTGTCCATCGGCGGCATCCCGTTCGTGCTGACCTACGACAGCACGGCGCAGCTGCCGCGCATCACCGAGGGTCCGCGCCACACCTCGGGCACGACCGGCACCGGCGCTCCGGGTGACCGCACGCTCGTCGGCGAAGGCTGGGCCAGCAACCTGCTGGACCAGAGGCTGGCACTGGCCTCCCCCGCCGCCGCGGCTTGCGCTTCGCATCCGGCGGCGGCGCGCGCGCAGCGTGGCGATGGCCGGCGCGTGCTGTTCGCGCGGGCTTCGGGCGGCCAGCTCGCCGGCGACGCCGCCACGCCCGACCGGCTCGAAGCCGTCGCCGGCGGTTACGCGCTGCGCATCGTCAACGGGCGCACGCTCGAAACCTACAGCGGTGCCGGCCTGCTGCAGTCCATCGAACCGGCCGGCGGCGCGCAGGTCACGCTGGTCTACAGCGACGCCGGCACGCTACCGGCCGTGGCGCCCGCGCCCGGCTATGCCATCGAAGCCCAGGACAGCTTCGGCCGCAGCCTGCGGTTCGCCTACAAGCCGTCCATCGGCACACCCGGCCGGCACCTGCTGGCGACGGTGAACGACGCCGCCGGTGGAACGCTGACTCTCGGCCACGACAGCGCCGACCGCCTGGTGAGCCTGACCTGGCCCGACGGCCACCAGCGCCGCTTCCTGTACGAGAGCGGCACGCACCCGTCGGCGCTGACGGGCGTCGTCGACGAGAACGGCTCGCGCTACGCCACCTTCGGCTACGACGCCCAGGGGCGCGCGACCTCGACCGCCCACGCTGGCGGCGCCGACGCCGCCAGCGTGGCCTACGCCACCGCGCCGCAGGTCCGCGTGACCGAGCGGCTCGACACGGCGTGCAACGTCGTCTTCCGCAGCTTCGACTGGGCTCCGCCGCAGGGCACCACCGTCACGTCGGACACCGGCGCGGTCAGTGCGTGGGGCAGCACCACGGTGCTCGGCCGAACCGCCTTGACGGGCCAGAGCCAGCCGGCGGGATCGGGCTGCGCCGCCAGCGCCAGCCAGCAGGGCTACGACGCCAACGGCAACATCGCGAGCCGCGACGACTTCAACGGCACGCGCGTCTGCCTGGCCCACGACCCCGGCCGCAACCTCGAGACGGTGCGCGTCGAAGGCCTCGCCGGTGGCAGCGCCGGCACGGCCTGCAGCGCCGTCGTCGAAGCCGGCGCCGCACTGCCCGCGGGCGCGCGCAAAGTCAGCACCCAATGGCACCCGGACTGGAAGCTGCCCACCAAGACGGCCACTGCCGGTGTCGTCACGACCTCCGTCTACCACGGCCAGCCGGACCCGTTCAACGGCAACGCGCTCGCGTCCTGCGCCCCGGCCGACGCGGTGCAGCGCGACGGCAAACCCATCGCCGTGCTGTGCCGGAAGGTCGAGCAGGCCACCGACGACGCCGACGGCGCGCAGGGCTTCGCTGCCGCGCTGCAGGCCGGCGTCGCGCCCCGCGTCTGGCAGTGGACCTACAACCGGCAGGGCCAGGTGCTGACGAGCACCGACCCCCGCGGCGGCGTGTCGACCCATGCCTACTACGCCGACACCACCACCGACCACCGCGTTGGCGACCTGCGCAGCAGCACCAACGCCGCCGGCCACGTGACGCAGTTCACCCGCTACGACGCGCACGGCCAGTTGCTCGAGGCGATCGACCCGAACGGCGTGGTCAACCGCTACACCTACGACGCACGCCGGCGCCTGACCAGCGCCACGGTCGCCGGCCAGACAACGCTGCACGAATACGCGCCCACCGGCCTGCTGAGCAAGACGACGGCACCCGACGGCAGCTTTGTCACCTACGGCCACGACGCGGCGCACCGCCTAGTCTCGGTCGCCGACAGCCTGGGCAACCGCATCGATTACACGCTGGACAGCACCGGCCAGCGCACCGCCGAGCGCGTCACCGACCCTTCCGGCGTGCTGCGCTGGCAGGTGGCGCGCAGCATCGACGCGCTGGGCCGCGTGCAGCAGGTCACGGGCAGGGAGTGAGCATGAGACCGCATCGCACCACGCTTCGCGCGGCGTTCCGGCGCCTGCCCCTGGGGCTGCTGCCGCTGGCCGGCGCCGCGCTGGCCCAGCCGGCGCCGCCGGTGTCGCCCGCGCCGGTGGCCGACATCGAGTACGACGCCAACGGCAACCGGACGCGGGTCGTGCGCGCGGCCGGCAGCCTGGGCCTCGTCGACCTCCGCACCTACGACCGCTTCGATCGCCCTCAGGACAGTACCGACGGCACCGCCGGCACGACCCGATTCGCCTACACCGGCCGCGACGCGCTGAGCCAGGTGACGGACCCGCGCGGCCTGGTCACGCGCTATCCGCGCAACGGCCTGGGCGACGCCACCGCGCTGATCAGCCCGGACACCGGCACGGCCACGCACACGCGCGACGCCGCCGGCCACCTGCTGACGCGCACCGACAGCCGCGGCGTCACCGAGCACCACAGCCGCGACGCGCTCGGCCGCCTGACGGCCGTGGCATACAGCCGGCCCGGCGAGCCCACCCTCCTTCAGAGCTGGACCTACGACCAGAGCGGCGCCGAGTTCGGCCACGGCATCGGGCGGCTCACGTCGACTGCCTATCCCGGCGGCAGCGCCCGCTACGCCTACGACGCGCTCGGCCGCATCGTCGCCATGACGCAGTTCAACGACGCCGGCGCCGGCGCTGGCGTGGCGCTCACGGTGGGCTATGGCTACGACGCGGCCGGCGGCTTGACGAGCATCCGCTATCCGTCGGGGCGCGTGCTGAGCATCGGCCGCGCCGGCGGGCTGCCCAGCTGGGTCGGCCTGGCAAGCAGCGCGTCGGCCACGAGCAGCTTGCTGGTGAGCCAGATCCAGCACGAGCCGGCGCCCGGCGGTGTCGGTCCGGTGCGGTCGTGGTGGTGGCACTTCAACGGCGGTCCGCAGGTGCACGAGCGTGTCTTCGACCTGTCGGGTCGCATGGTCCGCCACCCGCTCGGCGGGGCGATCCGCGATCTGCACTACGACGCAGCCGACCGCATCGTCGCCTACACGCACCTGGACCGCGCCACCGGCAACGCGACGGCGGCCACGCGCGCACTCGACCAGGCCTTCGGGTACGACGCCGCCGACCGCCTGACGGCGGTGAACACGAGCGTCGGCGCGTGGGTCTTCGGCTACGACGCCAACGGCAACCGCGCCTGGGCGCAGTTGTTCGGCGGCGCCGGCAACGGCACGCGCCAGTACACGCTGGACGGGGCGAGCAACCGGCTGCTGGGTCACGACAACCCCAGCCGTTCGCTGGCCCACGACGCGGCGGGCAATGTCGTCGACGACCAGAGCGCGGCGCTGGGCCGGCAGGTCACGGTCGATCTCACCGGGCGCGTGAGCCGCATCGTGCGTCGCGATGCGGCCGGCACCGTCGAGACGACCTACGGCTACAACACCCACGGGCTGCGAGTCTTCAAGTCCGCCGGCGGCTCGAGTGGCGGCAGCCAGCTTCCGTCACCCGGCAACCCCTGTCCGCCACCTGGGCCGGGCCCGGAGCCGATGCGTGCCCGCAGCCTGCAGGCATTCGGCCCGATCGTGTGCCTGGACGGCGATGCGGGCCTGGCCGCCGCACCGGCCGGCACGTTGTTCGTGCACGATCTGGACGGTCAGTTGCTCGGCGAGTACGACGCTGCCACGGGCACACCGCGGCGCGAGTACGTGTGGCTGCACGCGATGCCGCTGGCCGTGATCGCGTACGAACAGGCGACGCCGTCGAACCCGACGCCGGTGTTCTTCATCCAGACCGACCACCTGGACACGCCCCGCGTCGTGCTCGACCGAAGCGGCACCCAACGCTGGAGTTGGATCTCCGAGCCCTTCGGCAACGGCAGTCCGAACGAGAACCCGGTCGGGGCTGGAACCTTCACGCTCAACCTGCGCATGCCGGGGCAGTACTTCGATGCGGAATCGGGGTTGAGCCAGAACTGGCATCGGGACTACGATGCGGGGGTGGGGAGGTATACACAATCGGATCCCATCGGGATGGCGGGAGGGATCAATACCTACACGTATGTGAGTGGGAACCCGAACTCGCGCGTCGATCCCGACGGTCTTCGTGATGTCATCAGTTCGATCGCGGATCGAACTGCAGGCATTCCCCCCGGAAGAGATGGCAACGAATACCGGAACCCTATCGCGAGTCCAACATGTATGGAGCGCTGTATTGCGGTGGCTGGAGTTAATGCGCTTGCGAAGCTCGGAATCAGAACCGCCGTTCTTGAGGGCCTTGCGGCTACCGGCACTAGCGGTGGAGTAGGCACCGCCTTGGTGTCGACTGCTGTAGCCTCAGGCGGTGTTGGTATTGCGGTCGCCAGCTTGCTGGGAGCAGGTAGCTATCTTGAGTGCCAGCGCCAGTGCAATCCGAAGGATGCATGCGGCGGAAGCCTTAGTAGTATTCAGGCCCCATAGCGATGTCCGAGATCAACGTCATCGTCGCAGTGCTTGGGCTTGTGGGTGGCGCCATCTTGGTGCCTGCTCAGACCCCGTCTTGGACGATTACGTTGGGTGTAAGTGCGGTTGCTGCACTTGTAGCAGTGCTGACGGGTGCTGTTGTCGATGGCGCGTCGCTGTTCGAAGTACTCTCTCTCGCGAAGCCTTCTAGCGGTTTTGCGGCCGTCCATCTCGGTCTTGCAGTTGGCGCGATAGCGGGGCAACTGCTACGTACGGCCCGACGAGTCCTGTCTCGCCCCTAAGACGTTCACAGGGCACCGGAGTCAAGTCTTGAGTCTTGTCCCCAAGGTCTTGTCCCTACCGTTGTCCCCCGGGAGTGACGAACGCGATAGGCGGCTTGCGAAGTTCGGGTCGCGCATGATGGTCTGGTCGCTGAGCGTGACAGTCAACTCGCCTAGCCACATGCAGGCAGACACCACGTGAGCCGTCGCCTCGCGCGCGCGGTTGAACAGATCGAACGCTACGGTCGGCACCTTCAGATGCCCGCGATGTGCCCGTCGTCGGCCGCCTCGGACCTGGACTGAGCTCATCTACCGCCCGCTTGCGGCCGCCGTCCCGCGCCTCGCCCTCACCCCAGTTCCCCCACCAACCCCCTCTTCCGCAACAACGGCTCCACCGTCGGCGCCCGCCCGCGGAACGCCGCGTACGCCGCCCCCGGCTCCAGGCTGTTGCCGCTGGCATAGATGTAGCGCTGCAGCGCCTGCGCGACGCGCGGGTCGAAGGGGTTGCCGGCTTCGACGAAGGCGTCGTACCCGTCGGCGTCCAGCACCTCGGCCCACAGGTAGACGTAGTAGCCGGCGGCATAACCCGAGCCGGAGAACAGGTGCTGGAAGTGGACCAGGCGGTGGTTCTGGCCCACCGCGCCGGGCAGGCCCTGGCGCTGCAGCAGGTCGGCCTCGAAGGCGCACAGGTCGGCCGGCGGCTCGGCGTCGGTGATCGAGTGCACCGCCATGTCGGCGATGGCGCTGGCGCAGTAGCGCACGGTCTCGTAGCCCTGGTTGAAGCGGCGTGCGGCATGCAGGCGCTGCACCAGGTCGGCCGGGATCGGCGCGCCGGTCTTCCAGTGGCGGGCGTGGCGCTCCAGCACCTGCGGCTCGGTGATCCAGTGCTCGAAGATCTGCGACGGCAGTTCGACGAAGTCGCGCAGCACCTGCGTGCCCGACAGGCGGCCGTACGTGACGTTGGACAGCAGCCCGTGCAGGCCGTGGCCGAACTCGTGGAAAAGCGTGCGCGCGTCGTCCAGCGACAGCAGCGTCGGCTCGCCGGGCGCGCCGCGCGCGAAGTTGTTGTTGTTCAGGATCAGCGGCAGTTCGAAGCCGCCCGGCGCGTTGCGGCTCTGCCAGCGCAGCGAGCTCATCCAGGCGCCGCTGCGCTTGCTGGGCCGCGCGAAGTTGTCCTGCAGGAAGATGCCGATGACCTCGCCGGCGGCGTTGCGCACCTCGTAGGGCTTGACGTCGGGGTGGTAGACCGGCAGGTCGGCACGCGGCGTGAACGTGAGGCCGAACAGGCGGCCGGCGCAGTCGAACGCGGCCTGCACCATGTTCTCCAGCCGGAAGTACGGCTTGACCTCGGCGTCGTCGACGGCAAAGCGGCGCTGGCGCACCCGCTCGGCCCAGAAGCGCCAGTCCCAGGCCTCCAGCGCGCCGGGCGCGCCTTCGGCACGCATCATTTCCTCCAGGCTCTGGCGTTCGCGCTGCACCGCCACCAGCGCGCGCGGCCAGACCTCGTCGAGCAGGCGGCTCACCGCCGCGCGGTTGCCGGCCATCGTGTCGGCCAGCGCGTGGTCGGCGTAGCAGGCCTGGCCGTGCAGGCGCGCCTGTTCGTTGCGCAGGCGGAGGATGCTGCGCGCCACCTCGCGGTTGTCGTGCTCGCCGGCGTGTTCGCCACGGCCGACCCACGCGCGCCAGGCCTGCTCGCGCAGGTCGCGCCGCTCGCTGAAGGTGAGGAAAGGCACGACGAGCGAACGCGACAGCGTGATCACGTGGCCGGGCACGCCGCGCTCGGCCGCCGCCTGCGCCGATGCCGCACGCAGGAAGTCGGGCAGTCCGGCGAGATCGGCTTCGCCCTGCAGGCGCAGCTGGTAGGAGGCCTCGTCGTGCAGCACGTTCTGCGCGAAGCGCGTGGTGAGCGCGGCCAGTTCCTCCATCACCTGCGCGTAGCGCTGCTGCGCCGCCGGCGCCAGGCGCGCGCCCGCGCGCACGAAGTCGAGGTGCAGGCGTTCCAGCAGCCGGTGCTGCTCGGCGCCGAGACCGAGCGACGCGCGCTGCGCGTGCAGCGCGTCGATGCGCGCGAACAGCGCGGCGTCCATGTGGACCGCGCTGTCGTGCGCGGCCAGCGGCGCGGCCACCGCCCGTTGCACCGCCTGCAGCGCCGGGCTGGTCTCCGACGCCGTGAGGTTGTAGAAGACCGAGCCGATGCGGTCGAGCAGCCGGCCGCTCCGGTCGATGGCCGCGACGGTGTTCTCGAAGTCCGGCGCCGCAGGCTGCGCCGCGATGGCGGCCAGCTCTTCGCGGTGGCGGCGCATCGCCTCGCGGAACGCGGGCTCGAAGTGCTCCGGGCGGATCTCGCCGAAAGGCGGCAGGCCGTACGGCGCGCTCCAGTTCGACAGCAGCGGGTTGGGCGTGTCCATGGCGCTCACTGCCCCTTGCGGATGGCGATCTCGTCGTCCTCGCGGTAGCGGCGGTCGGCGCACTCCGTCATCCAGGTCTCGCGCTCCTCGTTGACGGCCTTCGCACGCTGCGAGTGGCCGGCGCTGCGTTCGTTCCAGGCCTGCACGCGCTGGTCGAGCGCGCCGGCGCGGGCGTTGAACGCGCTCACGGTCTGCTGCACGCTGTCGTTGACGCCGCCACGCTCGGCCTCGAGCGCCGCCTGCTGCTTCTGCAGTTCGACGCGCTCGTTCTCGAGCGCCGTGCGCTCGCGGTCGGCCGACATGCCGGACTTGTTGCGCGCCTCGTTGGCGCGCTGGTTCCATTGCTCGATGCGCTCGCCGAAGGCCTTGAAGCGGGCGTTCAGGTCGGCGATGCGCTGGCGCGCGGCCTCGACCTTCTCGCGTTCGCCCTTCAGCGCTTCCTGTTCGCTGACGAGCGCGGCCTTCTCCTGGTCGATCGGGCCGCGCTCGGCCTCGACCTCGCTGCGGCGCTTGGCCAGCGTGTCCTGCTGCTGCAGGCACGCGCGCAGTTCGTCGCGCGTCAGCAGCTTGCCGCCGGGCCGGCCGCTGCCGCCGAGCGTGCGTTCGGCGGGGGCCGGGGCGGCGGCCGGCTTGGCGGCCGGCTTCGGGGGGGTCTGGGCCTGGGCGGCGGCGACGGTGGCGGCCAGCACGGCAGCAAGCGCCAGGCGCGGCGCGGTCGAACGGTTCATCGAAGGGGTTTCCTCGGTGTGACGGGGCGCCGCGCCCTGGTGGGGGCGGCGCAAAGGCGGGATGATGCCACCGCCCCCAGCGCCTGACCGGCCGCGCACGGCACGCCGACCCTGGGGCTTTCCACCATGCCCGGAAGGCCGCGGCGCCGCGCCGGCCGGGCCGGCGGCGGGGCGGTGGCACACTGCCGCCGCACATGGCCCTCAAATCCACCGTCTACAAGGCGGCCCTGACGCTCTCGGACCTCGACCGCGGGCTCTACGCCGACCACGCCCTCACCCTTGCGCTGCACCCCTCGGAGACCGAGGAACGCCTGATGGTGCGCCTGCTCGCCTTCGCGCTCGAGGCGGCACCCGACGACCACCGCGGCACGCTGCAGTTCGCGCGCGGGCTGTCCGACGCCGACGAGCCCGACCTCTGGCAGCACGATCTCACGGGCCAGCTCGTGCACTGGGTCGAAGTCGGCCAGCCCGACGCGCGGCGCCTGCAGCGCGCCGCCTCACGCGCCGAACGTGTTTCGCTCTACTGTTACGCCAGCTCGGTGCCGGTGTGGTGGGCCGGCGTCGAGCGCGACCTGGCGCGGCTGTCCAACCTGCGCGTCTGGCAGGTCGACGCCGAGCAGAGCCGCGCGCTGGCCGCGCTGGCGCAGCGCTCGATGCAGATCACGGTGACGGTGCAGGACGGCATCGTCTGGATCGCCAGCGGCGATCAGCACCTCGAAGTGCGGCCGACGCGCCTGTTCGGCAGCGAAGGCCGCGGCCCCACCGCATGACACCGCAGATGACCACCCCCGACACCGAAGACCCGCATCTCTGGCTCGAGGACGTGACCGGCGAGCGCGCGCTCGCCTGGGTGCGCGAGCGCAACGCCGAGACCGAGGCGCTGCTCGAAGCCGACCCGCGCCACGAGGCGACGCGCCGTGCCGTGCTCGAGGTGCTGGACTCGCGCGAGCAGATCCCCTACGTCACGCGCCGCGGCGGCGCCTTCTACAACTTCTGGCGCGACGCCGAGCACCCGCGCGGCCTCTGGCGCCGCACCACGCTGGCCGAGTACCGCAAGGCCGAACCGGCCTGGGAAACCGTGCTCGACCTCGACGCGCTCGCCGCCGCCGAGGGCGAGAACTGGGTCTGGGCCGGCGCGCAGGCGCTCGGGCCGGACTACCGGCGTGCGCTGGTCGAGCTGTCGCGCGGCGGCGCCGACGCCTGCGTGGTGCGCGAGTTCGACCTCGTCGACCGGCGCTTCGTCGACGGCGGCTTCGTGCTGCCGGAGGCCAAGTCCTCGGTGGCCTGGGACGACCTCGACCACATCTACGTCGGCAGCGACTTCGGGCCCGGCTCGCTCACCGCGTCGGGCTACCCGCGGCTCGTCAAGCGCTGGGCGCGCGGCACGCCGCTGGCCAGCGCGCCGACGGTGTTCGAAGCCGAGCCGGCCGACATCTACGCCTTCGTCAGCGTCGACCACACGCCGGGCTTCGAGCGCACCGTGTTCGGCAAGGCGACCGACTTCTACAACCACCGCCTCTGGCTGCAGCAGGGCACGGCGCTGGTCGAGATCGCCAAGCCGAGCGACGCCACGCTGTCGTTCTGGCGCGAACACGTGCTAATCGACCTGCGCAGCGACTGGGCCGCGGGCGGCCGCACCTGGCCGCAAGGCAGCCTGCTCGTCGCCGACGCGGCGGCCTTCCTGCGCGGCGAGCCGCGGCTGGAGGCGCTGTTCACGCCCACCGCCACCTGCTCGCTGGCCGGCCACACGACGACGCGCGACGCGCTGATCCTGACGTTGCTGGACGACGTCAAGACGCGGCTCGAAGCGCTGACGAAGGGTGCCGCCGGCTGGCAACGCCGCGCCGTCGAAGCGCCCTCGCCCGGCACGCTGTCGGCCAGTGCGCTGCACGACCCGCTGCTCGCGCACGACGACCTGGCCGAGAGCTACCTCGTCAACTACACGGACTTCCTCACGCCCGACTCGCTGCTGCTCGGCGACACGCGCGGCGGCGCGCTGCAGGTGCTGAAGGCGCGGCCGGCGATGTTCGACGCCACCGGCTGCCGCGCCGAGCAGCGCTTCGCGACCAGCGCCGACGGCACGCGCGTGCCCTACTTCGTCGTCTGGCCGAAGGGCGCGGTGGCCGACGGCGCCAACCCGACGCTGCTCTACGCCTACGGCGGCTTCGAGGTGTCGCGCCAGCCGGCCTACTCCGGCGCGATGGGCCGCGCCTGGCTAGAACGCGGCGGCGTCTATGTGCTGGCCAACCTGCGCGGCGGCGGCGAGTACGGCCCGCGCTGGCACCAGGCCGCGATCCGCGACAAGAAGCAGCGGAGCTACGACGACATGGCGGCGGTCGCCCAGGCCCTGATCGCCGAGGGCGTGACGAACCCGCGGCACCTCGCCATCCAGGGCGGCAGCAACGGCGGCCTGATGGTCGGCGCGGTGATGCTGCAGCGGCCCGAGCTCTTCAAGGCCGTCGTCTGCCAGGTGCCGCTGCTGGACATGAAGCGCTACCACCGGCTGCTCGCCGGCGCCTCGTGGATGGCCGAGTACGGCGACCCCGACGACCCCGCCGACTGGGCGTTCATCTCGGCCTACCGCCCTTACCATAACGTGAAGCCCGGCGTGGCGCTGCCGCGCGTGCTGTTCCCGCCCAGCCCGCGCGACGACCGCGTGCATCCGGGCCACGCGCGCAAGATGGCGGCGCGCATGCGCGAGCAGGGCCACGCGCCGCTCTACTGGGAGAACCTGGAAGGCGGCCACGGCGGCGCCGCCGACAACCCGCAGCGCGCGCGCATGCTCGCGCTGGAGAACAGCTTCCTCTGGATGCAGCTCGCACGCCGCTGATGCTGACCTGGCTGGACGCCGACACGCCGCTGCCGCCCACGAGCCGGGCGCTCGGCCCGGACTCCGACGCCCCCGGCCTGCTCGCCGCCGGCGGCACGCTGAGCGCGGCACGGCTGGAGGAGGCCTACCGCCATGGCGTCTTCCCCTGGTACGGCCCCAACCAGCCCATCCTGTGGTGGAGCCCGGAGCCGCGCATGGTGCTGCACGTGGCCGAGTTCCACCTGCCGACCTCGCTGAAGAAGACGCTGCGCCGCTTCGTGCGCACGCCGGGCTGCGAGATCCGCATCGACAGCGCCTTCCGCCGCGTCATCGAGGCCTGCGCCGGCACGCCGCGCGAGGGCCAGGACGGCACCTGGATCGTGCCGGCGATGGTGGAGGCCTACGTCGCCTGGCACGCGCGCGGCCGCACCCACAGCGTGGAGACTTGGATCGACGGCGAACTCGCCGGCGGGCTCTACGGCGTGGGCATCGGCCGCATGTTCTACGGCGAATCGATGTTCGCGCACCGGCCCGATGCGTCGAAGATCGCGCTCTGCGCGCTCGTCGCCTTCGCGCGCACGCACGGCATCACCCAGATCGACTGCCAGCAGAACACGCACCACCTGGCCCGTTTCGGTGCACGCGAGGTCGACCGCCCCGCATTCGAGCGCCACCTGGCCCGCGCGTGCGGGGAGCCGGACATCGCCGATTGGACCTATGATCCCGCCATGTGGGGCCGTGTCGACCCGGCCCTCGCCCCGAACCCCGACGCGTGACGCACCCGAAAGAGCTTCCCCTCTCGTCGTTGCAGTTCTATGCCACGGCGCCTTACCCCTGCAGTTATCTTGCGGGCAGGCAGGCGCGCTCGCAGGTCGCCACGCCCAGCCACCTGATCCACGCCGACGCGTATTCGGGCCTCGTCGCCAACGGCTTCCGCCGCAGCGGCATGTTCACCTACCGGCCCTACTGCGACGGCTGCCGCGCCTGCGTGCCGCTGCGCGTGCCGGTGGCCACCTTCGCGCCCACGCGCAGCCAGCGCCGCGCCTTCAAGCAGCATGCCCACCTGAAGGCGCGCGTGCTGCGCCTGTGCTTCGTGCCCGAGCACTACCAGCTCTACCTGCGCTACCAGAGCGGCCGCCACAGCGGCGGCGGCATGGACCACGACAGCGTCGACCAGTACACGCAGTTCCTGCTGCAGAGCCGCGTCAATTCGCGCCTGGTCGAGTTCCGCGAACCCGGCGTCGACGGCCAGCCCGGCGCGCTGAAGATGGTGTCCATCCTCGACGTGCTGAACGACGGCATCAGCGCCGTCTACACCTTCTACGAACCCGAGCCGAAGGCCAGCTACGGCACCTACAGCGTGATGTGGCAGGTCGAGCAGACGCGGCAGCTGAAGCTGCCGCACGTCTACCTCGGCTACTGGATCGAGCAGAGCCCGAAGATGGCCTACAAGAGCCAGTTCCGCCCGCACCAGGTGCTGGTCGACGGCCGCTGGCAGGTGGCCGCCGACCCCGCAGACCCCGGCGCTCAGCCGGCGTAGCGCCAGCGTTCGCGGATCAGGCCAGCGAACGCCAGCGTTCGCCGTCGGCGGCCGCCACGCCATCGTCGCGCAGCTTCAGCAGGTGCGCCAGCAGCGAGCGCGCCGCCACCGGGTGGATCGCCTTCGGCACGTCGTCGTACACCACGGGCAGCAGGTCTTCGATCGCGCCTTCGCGCAGTGCCTCGAGCGCGGCGCGCACCTTCGCCTCGCGCGCCAGGCGGTGTCGCACCAGGCCGCGCAGCACCGCATGCGGCTCGGCCACCAGGTAGCCGTGGCCGGGCGCGAACCATTCGAGATCCTCGGACAGCAGGCCTTCGAGCGCGCGCAGGTAGGCCGTCATGTCGCCGTCCGGCGGGTTGATGACGACGGTGGAGCCCTGCATCACGTGGTCGCCGGTGAAGAGCGTCTTCTCCTCTTCCAGCAGGTAGCACAGGTGGTTGGACGCATGGCCCGGCGTGTGGATCACGCGCAGCGTGCCGGCGCCGTGGCCGAGCGGCAGGCGCTCGCCGCCGGCGAGCAGCCGCGTCGGCTCGAAGGTGGCGTCCTGGCCGCGCGCGTGGTCGGGGCGGCGGCCGAGCACCGGCGCGCCGGTGGCCTGCGCCAGCGCCACCGCGCCCGGCGAGTGGTCGACGTGCGTGTGGGTGACGACGATGCGCTCCACCGGCCCCGGCGCCGCCGCCAGGATGGCCTGCAGGTGCGCCGCGTCCGCCGGCCCGGGGTCGACGACGGTCCAGCCGCCCTCGCCGCCCACCAGGTAGGTGTTGGTGCCCGGCCCCGTCATCACGCCGGGGTTGGGCGCCGTCACGCGCACGATGCGCGGCGACAGCCGCACCGCGCGCCCGGGCAGCAGGTCGGCGAAGGCGTTGCCGTGGCCTTCGGGGTCGAGGCGGCCGACCTCGGCGTAGGGCAGTTCGTCGGGCAGCACGACGCGTGGGCCGTTCGCCGACGTCGCCCGGCGCGGCAGGATGCGGCGGATCTCGCGCAGGCCGGCGGCGTGCGCCAGCGCGGCCTCGACGTCGGCAAAGCGCGCCAGGTCGTTCAGCGTGTGCCGCGTCACCGGCAGCAGCTTCAGGCCGCGGTCGGCGTGCACCGCCTCGGCGGGCGTCAGCCACATCAGCTCGACGGCCTCGCCGTAGTCGGCCACCGCCTCCTGGCCGGCCGGCGCGCGGGCCACGAAGAAGCGGGTGTCGAAGCGCTTGGGCGAGCGCGGCGGCGTCAGCCAGTGGCTCCAGTAGTGCAGGCCGCTGACGTCGAACGCGAAGCCCAGCGCGTCGCAGAACTCGGCGGCGGCGACCTCGCCGTTCTGCAGGCGGTCGCGCCAGGGCGTGGCGACGGCGAGGTCGACCGGGCGGTCGGCGAGCAGCAGGCCGACTTCCTCGAAGCATTCGCGCAACGCCGCCACCGCGTAGTCGAGCCCGCCTTCGTGCAGCCCGAGGCGCGCGCTCCAGGCGGCGTCGTCGGCGCCGACGACGCAGCGGTGCGCGTGGCGGTCGCGCGGGTCGAGCACGCCGCCGGGGAAGACGGCGGCGCCGCTGCGCATGTCGCCTTCGCGCTCGGCGCGGCGCAGCATCAGCACCTGGATGCCGGCGTCGGTGTCGCGCAGCAGCAGCACCGACGCGGCGGCGCGGGCGTCGGCGGGAATCTGGTAGCTCACAGGATCGTGCCTCCGCGGCGCAGCGCCGCGATCTCGTCGGGGGTGTAGCCGGCTTCGGCGAGCACGGCCTCGGTGTGCACGCCGATCACCGGCGCGGGTCGGGGTGTGCCGGGCACGCTGCGGCCGAAGCGCGGCGCCGGCGCCGGCTGCACGACGCCGTCGAGCGTGACGAAGGCGCCGCGCGCCTGCGCGTGCGCGTGCCGCGGCGCTTCTTCGAGCGACAGCACGGGCGCGAAGCAGGCGTCGCTGCCTTCGAGCGCGCTGCACCACTCGTCGCGCGTCTTCGTGCGCACCGCGGCGGCGATGGCCTCGCGCATCTCGGGCCACAGCTTGCGGTCGTACTGGCGCTTGACGAAGCGTTCGTCCAGGCCGAGCCGGCGCGCCAGTTCGGCGAAGAACTTGGGCTCCAGCGCGCCCAGCGCGACGTGGCGGCCGTCGGCCGTCTCGTAGGTGTCGTAGAAGGGCGCGCCGCCGTCTAGCAGGTTCTCGCCGCGCCCGCCGCCCCAGTTGCCGGCGGCGTGCAGGCCGTAGAACAGCGACATCAGCGAGGCCGCGCCGTCGACCATCGCCGCGTCGACCACCTGGCCGCGGCCCGAGCGCTGGCGCTCGAACACCGCCGCCATCAGCCCGAAGGCGAGATAGAGCGCGCCGCCGCCGTAGTCGCCCACCAGGTTCAGCGGCGGCACCGGCTTGCCGCCGGCGGTGCCGATGGCGTGCAGCGCGCCGCTGAGCGCGATGTAGTTCAGGTCGTGGCCGGCGGCGTGCGCCAGCGGGCCCTGCTGGCCGAAGCCGGTCATGCGGCCGTAGACCAGGCGCGGGTTGCGCGCCGCGCAGTCGTCCGGGCCCAGGCCCAGCCGCTCGGCAACACCGGGGCGGAAGCCTTCGATCAGCACGTCGGCGCCGTCGACCAGGCGCAGCACGGCCTCGCGGCCGGCGGGCGACTTCAGGTCGAGCGCGACCGAGCGCCGGCCGCGCGCGGCGATGTCGAAACGCGGCGCGGTGGGCACGCCCAGGCCGCTCGGTTCGAGGCGGTCGACGCGCACGACGTCGGCGCCGAGGTCGGCGAGCAGCATCGCGCACATCGGCCCCGGCCCGATCGAGGCGAGTTCGACGACGCGCAGTCCATCCAGAGGTCCCATCGGCAGGTGTGTGGCAGAAGTCGGCAGGGGTGACGAGTGTGCACCAGCACCACTCACAGCCCTGCGCGCAGGCGCTGCGCAAACGCCGCGATCTCGGGCGCCACGCCCTGCGCCGGCGCGCCGGCGGCAAGCGCCCCGCGCAGCACGCGCCGCAGCGTCTCGGGCTGCGGCGTCAGCGGGCCGAAGAAGCGCACCGCATCGGCGTCGAGCACGGCCAGCGTGGGAAAGGTCTCGACGTCGACCTCGCCGACGAGGTCGGCCTCGTCCTCGATGTCGATCCAGCGCACGACGAGGCCGGGGTGGGCGGCGCGCAACGGCGCGGTCGCGGCGTCCAGCACCGGGGCGTAGGCGTCGCAGGTGCGGCACCAGCCGGCGCACAGGCAGGCGATCCAGGTCGGGCGATGGGTGGCGCCGGCGTTCATCGGCCCGCACTCTAGCGCCCGCGCCGGCGGCATAGACTGCGCGGCCCACGACAACACCGAGGAGACCCGCGATGACCCTGCCCCTGCGACGCGCGTTCGCGCTCACCACGCTCACGCTCTTCACCTTCCACGCCGGCGGCGCGTTCGCTGCCTCGGTGGCGCCGGTGGCGGCCGAGAACGGCATGGTCGTCACCGCGCAGCACATCGCCACCCGCATCGGCGTCGACGTGCTGAAGGACGGCGGCAATGCCGTCGACGCCGCGGTCGCGGTGGGCTACGCGCTCGCCGTCGTCTACCCGGCGGCCGGCAACCTGGGCGGCGGCGGCTTCATGACGATCCAGCTGGCCGACGGCCGCAAGACCTTCCTCGACTTCCGCGAGAAGGCGCCGCTGGCCGCCACCGCCAACATGTACCTCGGCGCCGACGGCAACGTCGTGCCGGGCCTGAGCACCAAGGGGCACCTCGCGGTCGGCGTGCCGGGCAGCGTCTCGGGCCTGGAGATGGCGCTGGCCCGGTACGGCACCATGAAGCGCGCCGCGCTGATCGCGCCGGCCATCAAGCACGCCGAAGACGGCTTCGTGCTCGAGCAGGGCGACGTCGACATGCTGCTCGCCGCCACCGCCGACTTCGCGAAGGACCCCGCCACCGCCGCCATCTTCCTGAAGGGCGGCCAGCCGTACGCCGTGGGCGACAAGCTGGTGCAGAAGGACCTGGCGAAGACGCTGCGCCGCATCGCCGACGAAGGCACGAAAGGCTTCTACGCCGGCCCGGTGGCGCAGGCCATCGTGGCCAGCAGCCAGGCCGGCAAGGGCATCCTCACGCAGGCCGACCTGGACAAGTACACCACCCGCGAACTGAAGCCGGTGGAATGCGACTACCGCGGCTACCGCATCGTCAGCGCGCCGCCGCCCAGTTCCGGCGGCGTCATCGTCTGCGAGATCCTCAACGTGCTCGAGGGCTACCCGCTGAAGGACTGGGGCTTCCGCTCCGCGCAGGCGGTGCACGTGCAGATCGAGGCCATGCGCCACGCCTACGTCGACCGCAACAGCTACCTGGGCGACCCCGACTTCGTGAAGAACCCGCTCGACCGCCTGCTCGACAAGACCTACGCGGCGAAGATCCGCGCCGCCATCGACCCCGCGAAGGCCGGCGTCAGCAAGGACATCAAGCCCGGCGTCGCGCCGCACGAGGGCAGCAACACCACCCACTACTCCATCGTCGACCGCTTCGGCAACGCGGTCAGCGTGACCTACACGCTGAACGACTGGTTCGGCGCCCGCGTCACCGCCGCCGGCACCGGCGTGCTGCTGAACAACGAGATGGACGACTTCACCGCCAAGATCGGCGTGCCCAACCTGTACGGCCTGGTGCAGGGCGAGGCGAACGCGATCGCGCCCGAGAAGCGCCCGCTGTCGTCGATGAGCCCGACCATCGTCACGAAGGACGGCAAGCCGGTGATGGTGGTCGGCACGCCGGGCGGCAGCCGCATCATCACCGCGGTGCTGCACACCATCGTCAACGCCATCGACTACGGCATGAACCTGCAGGAGGCGGTGGACGC
>CAUJHQ010000167.1 GCA_963204815.1 Pseudomonadota bacterium
CCGGGCCACCAGGACTTCAGCGAAGACACCTACCGCGTGCTGACCGCGGTCGACGCGGCGCTGATGGTCATCGACGCCGCCAACGGCGTCGAGCCGCAGACGCGCCGGCTGCTGCAGGTCTGCCGCGCCCGCAACACGCCCATCCTCACCTTCGTCAACAAGATGGACCGCGAGGTGCAGGAGCCGCTGACGCTGATGGACGAGATCGAGCGCGAGCTCGGCATGGGCGTGGTGCCCTTCACCTGGCCGGTCGGCATGGGCAAGCTGTTCGGCGGCGTGCTCGACCTGCGCCGGCAGCAGATGCGCGTGTTCACGCCCGGCGAGGACCGCAACCGCGACGACGACGACATCATCGACGGCCTCGCCAACCCGGTCCTGGCCTCGCGCTTCGGCGCCGCCTACGAGCAGGCCGCCGGCGAGATCGAGCTCGTGCAGGGCGCCGCGCCGCCGTTCGACGAAGCCGAGTTCCTGGCCGGCCGCCAGACGCCGATGTTCTTCGGCTCGGCGATCAACAACTTCGGCGTGCGCGAGGTGCTCGACGCGCTCGTCGACCTGGCGCCGGCGCCCGGCGTGCGGCCGGCGATCCAGCGCGAGGTGAAACCGGTCGAGCCGAAGTTCACCGGCGTCGTCTTCAAGATCCAGGCCAACATGGACCCGGCGCACCGCGACCGCATCGCCTTCCTGCGCGTGGCCAGCGGCCGCTTCGAGCGCGGCATGCGGCTGAAGGTGGTGCGCAGCGGCAAGGAGCTGCGGCCGAACACGGTCGTCACCTTCATGAGCCAGCGCCGCGAGCTGCTGGAAGAGGCCTTCGCCGGCGACATCATCGGCATCCCGAACCACGGCGTGCTGCAGCTGGGCGACACGCTGACCGAAGGCGAAGGCCTGCAGTTCACCGGCCTGCCGTTCTTCGCGCCCGAGATGTTCCGCAGCGTCGAGGTGGCCGACCCGCTGAAGACCAAGCAGCTGCGCGCCGGCCTCACGCAGCTGGGCGAGGAAGGCGCGATCCAGGTCTTCCGCCCGGTGGCCGGCAGCGTGCTGCTGCTTGGCGCGGTGGGCCAGCTGCAGTTCGAGGTGGTGGCGCACCGGCTCGAACACGAGTACGGCTGCAAGGCGCGCATCATGCCGGCACGCCACAACGTGGCGCGCTGGGTGACCTGCGACGATCCGAAGGAACTGCAGCGCTTCATCGACGGCAACAGCCACCGCGTGGCGCTGGACGCGGTGAACGCGCCCACCGTGCTGCTGGAATACGCCGGCGAGCTGCGCGCCATGCAGGACAACTGGCCGAAGATCCAGTTCCACGCGCTGCGCGAGCACGCGGGGCTGGTGTTCCAGAAGCAGCTGGACGGCTGAGCCGCGGCGCCGCCGGGCCGGCGCCGATAATTCGGCCCGTGCTCGCCGTCGCCCGCTTTCCGCTCTACCTGAACCTGATCCGCTGGGACCGGCCCGCCGGCTGGCTGCTGCTGCTGTGGCCCACCCTCGCGGCGCTGTGGATCGCCGCCGACGGCTTTCCGGGTTGGCACCTGCTGTTCGTCTTCACCGTCGGCACGGTGTTGATGCGCAGCGCCGGCTGCTGCATCAACGACGTCGCCGACCGCGAGTTCGACCGCCACGTGAAGCGCACTGCGCAGCGCCCGGTGACGAGCGGCGCGATGCCGGTGCAGGAGGCGCTGGCGCTCGGTGGCGTGCTCGCGTTCATGGCCTTCCTGCTGGTGCTGACGACGAACCGGCCGACCATCCTGCTGTCCTTCGCCGGCCTCGCGATCACGCTGGCCTACCCCTACGCCAAGCGCTTCGTCTCGATGCCGCAGGCGGTGCTGGGCGTGGCCTTCAGCTTCGGCATCCCGATGGCCTTTTCGGCCGTGCTGGGCGGCGGCGAGTGGACGCTGGCGTCGGTGCCGCCGCACGCCTGGTGGCTGCTGCTGTCCAACCTGTTCTGGGTGCTCGCCTACGACACCGAGTACGCGATGGTCGACCGCGACGACGACCTGCGCATCGGCATGCGCACCTCGGCCATCACGCTCGGCCGCTTCGACGTGGCGGCGGTGATGGCCTTCTACGCCCTCTACCTCGGCAGCTGGGGCGCGCTGGGCCATGCGCTGGGGCTGGGGGCGGTGTTCGGTGCCGGCATCGCCGCGGCCGCCGGGCAGGCGCTGTGGCACTTCACGCTCATCCGCCAGCGCAGCCGCGAAGGCTGCTTCAAGGCCTTCCGCCTGAACCACTGGGTGGGTTTCGCGGTTTTCGCCGGCGTCGCCGCCGACCTCGCACTGCGCTGATCCGCGCCGGCGCCCCCCCCGCCTGAATCGGGGACCGGAACGCCCGCAATCCAGGGGATGAACGCACTCGCGCAGTCGGGCGGGCGCCGCTATCTTCAGGTCCCGATACATCCTGTATCGCCGCGACCGGCGGCGGCGCCGCGGTCCGCGTGGCCCGCCCCCGGACCCGAACCACGACCTCGCAGAAGGTGATCACCATGCAGTTCCAGCACCCGACCAGCGCCGCCCCCTCGCCCCCCATCGGCACGCCAACACCTCCGGCGGTGCACAGGCGCGAGCGCCGGCTTCAGACCCTGGGCGGTCTTGCGCTGGCGGTGCTGCTGGCGGGTTGCGGCGGCGGTGGCGGTGACGACGAACGCAAGGGGCCGTACTTCGCGGTCGAAGGCACCGCGTCGGGCAGCGGCGTGCTTCGCACCGTGTGCATCGAGGGCATCGAGTACATCGACCCCGTCACCGCGAAGGGCCAGCAGATCTCCGCCAACCTGGTGGCGTACTACGGCTTCGTCGGCCGCTACACGTCGTACGCGGCCGAGGGCCGCACCTGCCGCGAGGGCTTCAACAACCTGCAGGTCGTGCTGAGCGTGGACGACTACAACAAGGTCATCCTGCCGTGGGCGCTGGCCGGCGGCGGCGGCAGCGGCGGCGGTGGCGGCGGTGGCGGCGGTGGTGGTGGCGGCACGCCTGCGCCGACACCCGCCCCGACCCCCGCGCCCACGCCTGCACCCACGCCCGCGCCGACGCCTGCGCCTACGCCGCCGCCGCCCATCAGCCCGAAGTCTTGCGGGGCCACCGGCGGCAGCGGCCTCAACGGCCTGCAGCTGTACGGCACCGCGTCCTTCAACATCGCCACGTCGACACCCAGCTTCAACACCACGGTCGTCTTCGACCCGGGCGAGGTCGCCTTCAACAACCCGAGCTTCACGCCGAGTTCGCGAACCGGCTCGCTGCGCGGCAGCCTGTGGGCGGTGGACAGCAGCTACAACGGCGGCACGATCAACGGCTACATCGTGGCCAGCTACAACATCACCTTCAACGATGGGTCGACGCAGCTGACGAACGGCCAGTCCTCGAACCTGGTGGCGCAGATCCTGTCGGCCCGCACGCCGCCGCGCGGCGCGTACTGCATGGTGGCCGTGCTGGAGGAGTACAACCCTTCGAGCTGCCCGACCAGCAGCACCGGCTACTGCGTGGCCGACTGGCAGCAGTTCAGCAACTCGGCCATCTTCCAGTAGCGGGACCGGTGCCCGGGCTGGCGCTGCGGGCGGGTGCCCGCAGCGCCGCGGCGGCGGTCAGGGCACGAAGCTCAGGTCGTCGAAGTACCAGGTGCCGCCACCGCCGTTGGCGCCCGAGGTGCCGAAGTTCGGGAACAGCGACGCCTTGTTGTACGTCGAGGCAAGGTTCAGCGCCGCGGTGCCGGCCGCCGGGTTGGCGAAGTTGAAGGTCAGCGTTTCCCAGGCGTTGGCCACCGTGGTCGTGGCCTCGGTCTCGACGCTGACGGTCGGGTCGGCCGCGTTCTCGACCTTCAGGCGCACCGGCTTGCCGGCCACCGGCGCGTAGACGCGCACGGTCATCGTCTTGGCGCTGGCGCTGAAGGGCAGGGTCGCGATCGAGAAGTTGGCGCCGGTCGAGACGGTCGTGCCGCCCCACAGCTCGGCCGTGGCGCTCTTGACGATCTTGACCACCTTGTTCGTGCCGCCCGCGGGGTCGAGGACGACGCTCGCGTCCTCCGCGCCGCCGAAGCCGGTGAGCGTGTAGGTCGTCGCCGCGTCGTCGAACGTGATCGGCAGGCCGGCCGGGCTGCCGCCACCACCACCGCCACCACCACCACCGCCGCCCGCACCGGCCGACGGGTAGGTGATGTCCTCGAAGTACCACGTGCCGCCGCCGCCGTTGGCGCCGGTGGTGCCGAAGTTCGGGAACACCGACAGCTTGTCGTACGTGGCCGCGAGGTCGAGCGCGGCGGTGCCCGCTGCGGGGTTCGCGAAGTCGAAGGTCAGCGTCTGCCAGCCGTTGGCGGTGGTCGTCGTGGCTTCGGTTTCGACGCTGACGGCGGGGTTGGCCGCGTTCTCGACCTTCAGCCGCACCGGCTTGCCGGCCACCGGCGCGTAGACCCGCACCGTGATCGTCTTCGCGGTGCTGCTGAAGGCGATGCTGCCGATGCTGAAGTTGGCGCCGGTGGAGATGGTGGTGCCGGCCCACAGCTCGGCGGTTGCGCTCTTGACGATCTTGGCAACCTTGTTGGTGCCGCCGGCGGGGTCGGTGGCGATGGTGGCGTCTTCGGCGCCGCCGAAGCCGGTCAGCACCGGGGCGGTGGCCTCGTCCATCGTAATGGTCGCGGTGGTCGTGGCGCCACCGCCACCACCACCGCCGCCGGTGCCGCAGGTCGCCGTGAAGCTGCTGCCGCTGAAGCTGATGTCGTCCAGGTAGTAGGTGCGCGCGGCGCCGGCCTGGGCGCCGGTCGTGCCGAAGTCGAAGAACACCGACACCTTGTTGTAGGTGGCGGCGAGGTTCATCGCGGCGGTGCCCGCCGCGTGGTTCGCGAAGTTGAAGCTGAGGGTCTGCCAGCCGCTGGCCACCGACACCGTGGCCTCGGTCTCGACGCTCACCGTGTTGTCGGCAGCGTTCTCGACTTTCATGCGCACGGGAATGCCGGCCACCGGCGACCAGACGCGCGCGGTGATCGTCTTCAGCGTGCTGCTGAACGGGATCGTCGCGATCGCACTGTTCGGGCAGACCGAGACCGTGGTGCCGGCCCACAGCTCCGCGGTGCTGCTCTTGACGATCTTCGCCACCGTGTTGGCGGCGTTCGTCGGGTCGGGTACGACGGTCGCGTCTTCGGCGCCGCCGAAGCCGGTGAGCAGCGGTGCCGTCGTTTCCTCGAAGCTGACCAGCGGCGTCGCGACGACCGCGACCACGGTGTCGTAGGCCTGCTGCGAGCTGGCGGCGGCGCCGGCGTTTCCGGCCGCGTCGGTGAACGCACCGGCGCCGATGCTGACCTCGACCGTGCCGCTGCTGTTCGGCGTCGGCGTGACGACGAGCGTGGCGCCGGTGCCGCCGGTGCGCGTGAAGGCGCCCTTGGTGCCGCCGGTGACGGTGATGTCGTCGACGGTGAACGAGGTGCCCACGTCCTCGTTGAAGCTGAAGGTGAAGGTGACGTCGCCGGTGGCGGTGGTGATGGCCACGTTGTCGGTGATGGTGACCACCGGCGCGGTGTTGTCGGCCGGGTTGTTCGGCGAGCTCGGCGGCGCCTCGGCGTCGCCGCCGCCGCAGGCGGCCAGCACGAGGGTGGCGACGGCCAGCGCGCAGGCGCTCAGCGGCGGGAGGGTTCGGCGGTTGTTCATGGTGATGGCGGTTCCGGTGGAGGACGTGGGCCCGTTGTCGAGCGGGGCGGCCAGGGCGGCCGCAGCGGTCTGCGGGCGGGGATCGGGCCTTGGGGGCGTTGGGTATGAAAGCGCTTTCACAAGTATGCGCAGTGCGGTTCGAGATTGGCAAGGCCGGGTGGCCCGGGGCTTTCCCGTAGCGGCGGCGTTCAGGGCTGGCGGGCGCGCGCCAGCGTGCCCGGCGCCACGGTGAGCTGCTGGCCGTCGCTGAAGCGCACGGTGCGCGGCACCTTGCCGGCGTTGAAGGCAAGGTAGGTGCGGCGACCGTCGGCGCGCCGGAACACCTGGTAGAGCGGCGTGTCGGCCTGCACCGAGAGGTCGGGCACGCCCATCTCCACCAGGCTCAGCAGGAAATGCAGCGTGTGCGTGCGGCTGTCGCCGAGCTCGACGGCGCCCCAGCGGTTCCACGCTGCCAGCGCCGCCGGCGGGTCGGCCAGCGCGAGGTACTTGGCGAAGATGTCCTGCCAGATGTCCGGCGGGTCGACCTTCTTGCCGCGCGCGGCCCAGACCTTCTCTTCTTCCTTCAGCGCGTCGAGGTTGCGCTTCACGTAGGCGGGGTCGCGCGCGAAGTAGCTCGACACCGTGGTCATCGGCAGCAGGTTGATGCCGGTGATCTGGCGCGGGTCGTCGATCCACCAGGTGTTGTGCGCGTACTTGCCGCCGAACAGCATGCTGACGTCGGGGTTTCGGTACTCGGGCGCGAACACGAGCTTGTAGAGGTCGAACCAGTAGTGCTGGACCGATTCGGTCTCGGTCGCGAGCAGCCAGATGCCCAGGTCGCGCAGCGCGGTGTCGCCGTTGACTTCGCCCCACAGGATCAGGCCGGTCCACGCGTTCAGCGCCTCCGACGAAGACTCCTGGTTGTTGCCGGTGGCGCCCAGGCCAATGCCGCTCGCCCAGCTGTGGCCTTCGTAGGGGTCGAAGTTGCGCAGGAACGGGAAGTCGGCGCGCCCGCGCTCGGCGGTGGCGATGTCCTTCACGAGCAGGTCGACCATCGCGCCCCACTGCTCCTTGGCGGCCCAGGCGGGG
This sequence comes from Pseudomonadota bacterium, assembly GCA_963204815.1. Lineage (GTDB taxonomy): Bacteria > Pseudomonadota > Gammaproteobacteria > Burkholderiales > Burkholderiaceae_C > Rubrivivax. The sequence goes on from CAUJHQ010000167.1 coordinate 6,686, forward strand.
TCGCGCAGCGCGATCTCGGCGGCGGCGCGGATCCAGTAGCCGTAGTGGAAGTGGTGGTCGTTCATCTGGACCACGCTGAAGTATTCCTCCGGGTACGACACCACGGTGCCGGCCTTCTGGTCCCAGTGGAAGTAGCGCTTGCGGTCTTCGCCGGAGAACCACTCCTGCACGCGCGCCTTCAGCAGCCTGAGCAGCTGCTCGCGCGCTTCGGTGTCGCCCTGCTGCTCGAAGACGTCGAGCATCTTGACGACGCGCAGCAGCCCCTTGCCCTGCCAGTACGGGCCCTGGCCGTTCTCCAGCATCATGCGGCGCGCGTTGCGCAGGTCGGACTTCATCACGTCGCGCAGCTCGCCCAGGCGCGGCGAGTCGGTGATGCCGGGCCAGTAGGGCACGAAGCCGGTGTAGCGCGTCGTCGTCGTGAAGCTCGACGCGGCAAGCAGCTTCACCGGCCCGCGCACGGTGTCGTAGGCCGGGCCCAGGCGGCCGGTGACGCTGGCGTTGGCGTGCCAGTGGTGCGGGTACAGGCCGAGCAGCGCACCCGCGTCGTCGCCCTCGAGCGCGCGCGTGCTCGCCTTGAAGGTGGTCTCGACCTGGCCGGTGGCGGCGTCGACCTTCCAGTCGACCCGCGTGTCCACCAGGAGGCCGTAGGCGTGGCGCGCCAGCAGCGCCAGCGTCTCGGGGCGGTCGTCGGGCAGCGCCGAGACGGCCGCGTAGCCGCGGCCGGCCGGCAGCCGGCCCACCCACTCGGTGGCGGACACCGGCTCCCAGCGCACGCCGGTCGGCCCGAACAGCGCGTAGGACCGGTCCTTCACGCGCAGCACGAGCACGCGGGCGTCGGCGGCGGGCAGGCGCTCGCCGGCCGCCGGCAGGCGCACGCGCAGGTCACCGCGGCCGAGCTGCACCCAGGCATACGGGCTGCCGTGCGCCACCGTGGCCGTGAAAGCGTCGGCGCCTTGCGCCATCGCGATGTCGATCGCCCAGTCGCTGGCGCGCGCCAGCTGGGCGCGGCCGGGCTCGAAGGCGGTCGGCGACAGCTCGATCGCGTCCGCATGCGCGTAGTGGATCTCGACGTCGCGCCGCTCCGTCGGCACCACGGCCTTGCGCGGCAGCGCCACCTCGAAGCCGGCGGCGGTGGCGCGGAAAGTCAGCGGCTGCGCGTAGATCGCCTCCGGCTTGTCGCTGAAGACGAGCGACGAGTACCACTGGTTGGTCGGCACCGCGAGCTTGCGCGCGGCCTCGGTGCGGTGCGGCGCCGCGGGCACCGGGGCGTCGCCGCCGCGCGGCTGCAGTTGCACCGCGCCGGCGCCCACCTTCAGGGGCTGCGCCTGGGCGCCCCACACCAGGCAGGCCAGCAGGGCCGGGGCGGCTCGTCGGAGAAGCTTCATGCGGAACCTCGCGCACCCGGACCGGGCACGGTGCCGATTCTGTGTGAAAGCGCTTTCAGACGACGCCCGCGTTTTCCCGCATCCGGCGGCCGGCACCACGCCAAGGGAAAACACCGGGCCGTGTCCGTTGACGCCGCGACCCCGGGGCGACTATTCTGTGAAAGCGCTTTCAGAAGGTCTTCATGCTGCACCCTCACCGCCCTCCCGAGTCTCCCTTCCCGCGTGGCCGCCTGGCTGCGGCGCCGCTGCGCCTGGGCACGCTCGCTGCCGGCCTGGCACTGGCGCTGCCGGCCGCCGCCCTCGACTACGGCCCGTTCAGCCTGAACGGCTTCGCGAAGGCCGAAATCCAGCGCGGCACCAACGTCTGCACCGACTGCCAGCGCGAGACGGGCGAGAACCGCCAGCGTCTGTGGGCCGATGACATCGCCTACGGCAAGCGCTACGGTACCGAGACCACGCACGTCACGCTGGTGCAGCCGTACATCGGCGTCAAGCAGGACCTGGGCGGCGGCTTCAAGGCCTTCGGCCTGTGGAGCCAGCGCTGGCGCGACGGCAACGTCGACCTGCCCGGCTGGCTCTACGAGCGCAATGCCGGCGTGCAGCACGAGGACTACGGGCGCCTGGCCATCGGCGCGATGACGACGCGCGGCTGGAGCGTGGCCGACTACCCCTACGGCACCAACGTCGGCGTCTCCGACGCCTGGGGTTCCAGCGGCGCCGGCTACGGCCTGCTCGGCCACGCCGTGCGCTACATGACGCGCAAGCTCGACTTCTTCGAAGGCGACCTGGTGCTCGAGGCCACGTACGACAAGGGCAACCGCGGCTGGAAGAAGAACAAGCCGCGCTTCTGGGAGTTCTACGGCCAGTACGTGAAGGGCGACCTCGTCGTCGACGCGATGCTGCAGGACACGCGCAACGGCGAACCGGTGGCCTGGGGCCACGCCCCCTTCGGCGGCCTGACGGCGTTCCCGGCCGACGACGACAAGCTCGGCAGCTCGAGCCAGGGCATGGCGATGGCGATGGCGCGCTACCAGGTCGACGCGCGCCTCGAAGTGTCCGGCGGCCTGCGCTTCAACCGCTGGAGCGGCGCCTACGCCGTGCAGACCACCACCGGCCCGCTCGGGCAGTGGAACAACATGTTCAACGTCGACTGGGGCGGCACCCGGGACGGCGTGCCGAACCCGGGCTACGCCGCGCGCTCGCGCGACTTCATGCTCGGCCTGCGCTACCGCGTGGACAACTGGACGGCCTCGACCGGCATGGTCTACCTCGGCGCCGCCAAGACCGACAACCCGAGCGAGCGCGGCCAGAGCAACACGCTGCGCATCAACACGCTGGGCCTGAACTACGACTTCCGCAACGGCCTGCAGGCCTACGGCATGGCCGGCATGGCGCGCTACAAGCAAAAGGGCCTGGCGCCGCTGTCGATGCCGGCACACAACGCATTCACCAACATCGACTCGCGCGTGGCCGACCACGGCAACTGGTTCGGCGCCGGCGCCGTGTACACGTTCTGAAGGCCGCCTCCATGAACACCCTGAACCTCTCCCGGGCCGCGCGCCTCGTCGCCGCGCCGATGCTGGCCGCCACCCTGCTGCTCGGCGCCTGCGGCGGCGGCGACAAGTACACCGACTCGCCGCTGTCGATCACCGACCAGCGCCCGCTCAGCACCGAGTTCACCACGCGCACCGCCGTCAGCTACTCGCCCTACCGCAGCAGCACCAACGAGTCGCAGCTGGGCAGCGAGGTCATCACGCCGGCCAACGTGCTGCAGGACCTGCAACTCATCCGCGCCGCCGGCATCGGCATGATCCGGCTGTTCAGCAGCCGCGCCTTCGCGCAGACGGTGCTCGACGTCATCCGCGACAACGGCCTCGACCTGAAGGTGATGCTCGGCGCCTACCCCAACCCGGTGAACAGCGCCGCGGACGAAGCCGACAACCAGGCCGAGCTCGACAAGGCGATCCAGCTCGCCAACGACTACCGCGACATCGTCGAGGCGGTGAGCGTCGGCAACGAGACGATGGTCGTCTGGTCGACGCACAAGGTGCCGGTGGAGACGATGGCCGCCTACCTGCGCAAGGTGCGCGCGGCGATCCGCCAGCCGGTGACCACCGACGACAACTGGCTCTTCTGGGCCGGCGTGCCGAAGGCGATCGCCGACGTCGTCGACTTCGCGGCGGTGCACACCTACCCGCTGCTAGACACCTTCTACGACCCCGGCCTGTGGGACTGGCGCTTCAAGACCGTGGCCGCCGACCAGCGTGCCGCCGCGATGGCCGCCGGCGCGGTGGCCGAGGCGAAGCGCCAGTTCGGCCAGGCGCGCGCCGCGTTCGACAAGCTGAACCTGCCGAACTTCCCGATGGTGATCGGCGAGACCGGCTGGGTCGCGCGCGACGCCGGCGGCGGCCCGGTGCTGAACTACCGCGCCCACCCGGTGAACCAGAAGCTCTACTTCGACGCGCTGCAGCAGTGGGCCGCCGAAGGCCGCAACAGCCCGCACGGGCCGAAGGCGATGTTCTTCTTCCAGGCCTTCGACGAACCCTGGAAGCAGGGCGACGACGGCTGGGGCCTGTTCAACAAGGACCGCCAGGCGCGCTACGTGGTGCAGGGCCTGGGCACCTGCGGCGTCACCTGGACCTGCGAGCCCGGCAGCTACACCGCCGCCGACGCGCTGAGCTGGGTGGCGCCGACCGTCGCGCCGGCGGTCACGGCGCCGCGCTACACGCTCTACTCGGAAGCCACGGTGGCCGGCGAGCAACGCGCCACCGGCCTGCGCTGGGACCCGTTCGCCTTCACCGGCTACCGCGACGACAACACCAGCGCCGCCCCCGGCGACGGCAGCACCAGCTTCGAGATCACGCCAAACCCGCTGAACTACGGCTGGGGCCTGTTCCACTACGCCGCCGCCGGCACCACCGAGAACCTCTCGGAGTTCGCCGCCGGGCACCTGAACTTCAGCGTGCGCAGCGACAGCTACCCGGGCCGCATCGAGATCGGCATCAGCACCGACACCGACGACCGCGACATCCAGGAGGCCTACCTGACGGTCGGCCCCGGCGACTACGGCTACTGCAACACCAACCAGTGGTGCAGCGTGTCGATCCCGGTGTCGGCCTTCCTCGCCGCGAACCCGAAGCTGGACCTGCGGCTGGTGTCGTTCCGCTTCATCATCGCCGACCGCTACAGCTTCACCGGCAAGCCGCTGGACACCACCGGCCTGCCGAGGATCAGCATCGACGGCCTCTACTGGTCGAAGTGAGCCTGCGGTGGTGGCTCAGGCGCGCGTGACGGCGACGCGCGCCTGAGCGAACAGCCGTCGCCGTGGAGGCGCTGAACGGCAGCGACACGGCGCTCAGGGCACCTGCCACACGCGCACGTGCTCGACCTCCATCGTCACCGGGAAGATCGCGTCGTCCACCGCGCCGCCGAGCGTGCCGCCGATGGCGATGTTGAGCAGCAGGTACTGCGGCGCATCGAAGGGCCAGGCCGGGCGGCCGGTGCCGGGGTTGGCATAGCGGTGGTAGACGACGCCGTCGACGCCGATCGCGATCCCGTCGGCCGTCCAGTGCAGCTGGTAGTCGTGGAACGCGCTGCAGGCATCGGTCACCGTCGTGCTCGAACCGTTGCCCGAGCCGCCGGTGATCGGCGTGTGCACCGTGCCGAGGATGCGCGTCGGCTGGCTGCCCACCTGCTCCATGATGTCGATCTCGCCGTCGTCCGGCCAGCGGCCGCCGGCGCCCAGCATCCAGATCGCCGGCCAGGTGCCGCGCCCGCAAGGCAGCTTCGCGCGCACCTCGAAGAAGCCGTAGGTCCACTGCGCCTTGCCGCGCGTGACGAGGCGCGCCGAGGTGTAGCGCTGGCCGCCCCAGTCGGCCGCGCCGGCCAGCGATTCGCGGCGCGCCGTGATGCGCAGCCGGCCGTCGCTGACCAGCGTGTTCTCGTAGCGCGCCGCCGCGTAGTACTGCAGCTCGCCGTTGTACCAGCCGAAGGGGTTGCGCTCGGTGTCGTAACCCCAGCGTTGGGTGTCGGGCAGGCCGTCGAGGTCGAACTCGTCGAACCACACGAGGCGGTAGCCGGCCGGCAGGCCGGCCGCGGGGGGCGACGTGGGCGAAGGCGAAGGTGACGGGGCGGGCGTCGGCACCGGCGCGGCCGCGGGCGGTGCCGACGCACCGGGGTCGCCACCGCCGCCGCAGCCCGCCAGCGCGAGCCACGCCACCGCCAGCGCGGCGCGGCGCCGCGCCGTGTCAGCCACGCAGCAGGCCTTCGGCATGCAGCGCCCGCAGCGCGCGCTTGGGCTGCCGGTCCACCGTGTACAGGCCCCAGTGCTTCTCGGGTTCCAGCGGGTCGGCCGAGCCCTTCCACGGTTCGTCGAAGGCCTCGAACACGAAGCACGGCAGGCCGGCGTCGCGCGCCCACGGCAGCAGCGCGCGCAGGTACTCGGCCTGCAGCGCGTCGTTCGCATCGCCGGCGTGCATGCCGCGGCCGTTGCTCTGCGTCGCCCAGCCGGCTTCGGTGATGGCGATCGCCTTCCCCGGGTGCGCCGCCTGCACGCGCGCCACGTCGGCCTGCGTGCAGGCCAGCGCGTCGTCGATGCGCCGGTACTCCCACAGCGGGTAGCTGTGCACGGAGATGAAGTCCAGCTCGGGCACCAGCGGCGCCAGCTTGTCGAGCCAGGGCACGTGGTTCTCGCAGAAGGTGACCGGCTGGCGCACGGCCGCCTTCACGCGGCGCACGTGCTCCACCATGCGCGGCACCGGCACCAGGTGGTCGGTCCAGTCGACGGTGGCTTCGTTGCCGACCGCCACCGCGCAGACGACGTCCGCATGTTCGTTGGCCAGCGCGATCAGGCGGCCGACCTCGGCCTCGTTGGCGCGCCGGTTCTCGGCCAGCCGGTCGTCGGCGTACGACGCGCCCCACGGGCAGCCCGGGTTGGAGACCTCGGCGCCGAGGTAGGCGCCGAGCAGCACCTGCAGCGGCAGCCGGTCTTCGCGGACCACCTGCAGCACGCGCTCGGCGTGCGGCGTGCAGTCGTACAGGCGCAGCAGGCGCCAGCTCGGCGCCAGCAGGTGCAGGTCTTCGCGGATCTGCGCGACGCTCGGGTAGACCTGCGTGTCCGGGCTCTGGCCCTCGCGGTAGCCGGAGTAGCAGATCGCCGCGCCGGCGGGCAGCAGCGGTGCGCGCGTCATCCGAACTTGGGCCTCATGTCCTTGTCCCACAGGCCCCAGAAAGCGCCGACGTCGCCTTCGGCGCCGACCTTCCAGGCCTCGTCGTAGGCCGCGAACCAGAACACCTCCACGCCGTCCTGCTCGGCCCAGCGCTGGGTGTCGACGAAGTAGCGCATCGCGCCTTCGGTCGACGGCAGCGCGCCGTGGAACGCGCTGCCCTGGTCGGGCCAGCCGGTCTCGCTGATGACGATGCGCTTGCCCGGCGCGGCGGCACGCGTGCGCGCCAGCATGCTCTGCATGTAGGCCAGCGCACCCTCGCGCGGGCAGCCTTCCCAGAAGGGGTAGCAGTTGGTCAGCACCACGTCGCAGGCGGCGGTGATGCGCGGGTGCTTCTCGAACAGGTAGTAGGCGTCGACGTAGCCGACCGGCACGCCGGGCAGCGCCGCCTTCACGCGCTGAAGGCAGGCGAGCAGCGCGTCCTCGTCGAGGTCCTCGCGCAGCAGCACCTCGTTGCCGACGGCGACGATGTCGGCATGGCCGGCACGCGCCACGTCGATCACGCCCTGCAGCTCGCGTTCGTTGATGGCGGCGTCGGTGCCGAGCCAGGCGCCGACCAGCGTCTTCAGCCCGAGCTCGTGCGCGATGCGCGGCGTCTGCTCGTGGCCGTCGGTGCAGCTGAAGGTGCGCACCCAGCGCGTGTGCGGGCGGATGTGCTCGAGCCGCGCACGGATCTGTTCGGCGCTGACCTGGGCGCCCGGCTGCTGGCCTTCGACGTAAGGGCTGAAGCACAGGCCGTGCACGCCACGGCCGAGCACGGCGCTGAACTCGGTCGTGAGCGTGTGCGCGGGCACCGGCGCACGCGGCGCGCCGGCCGGCGTCCAGGCGCTGCCGGGGGCGACGGCGGCGCGGGCCGGCGGCGGCGTGGCCGCCGGAGCGACCGGGGCCGCAGCGGCGGCGCCAGCAGCAACAGCAGCAGGCGCAGGAGAAGCATCGACAGGCTTGGACACGCGGAACTCCGTTCAGGCCTTCTTGTGCCAGGGCAGGCGGCCCGGGCCGCGCGGCTTCACGGCACCGTGGCCGCCCACCTTGCGGTACACGCGCACGTGGTCCACCTGCAGCTCGGCAGGGAACCGGGTGTCGGGGCCGGGCACGCCGGGGAAGTTGCCGCCGACCGCCACGTTCATCAGCAGGTAGAAGGGCTGGTCGAAGGGCGCCGGCCAGGGGTGCAGGTCGCTCGCGCGGCGCGCCTCGACGCCGGCGCCGTCGACCGTCTTGCCGCAGCTCCACCAGTGGTTGCGCGTGCAGGTGTGAACGTCGTCGACGTAGAAGCGGATCTCGCCCGGTTCCCACTCGACCGCGTAGGTGTGCCAGTCGGCCACCGTGCTGCCACCGGGCAGCGCGTGCACATGCGTCAGCAGCGAACGCGCCGGGTAGGTGGAGCCGAAGTGCAGGCTGTTCAGCACCTCGTGCGGCCGCTCGCCGACGATCTCCATCAGGTCGATCTCGCCGCTGGCGGCCCAGCCGCCGTAGGCATCGTCCTGCGGCAGCATCCACAGCGCCGGCCACAGCCCCTTGCCCCAGGGCACGCGGGCGCGGAACTCGACGCGGCCGTACAGCGTGGTGAAGAGCGGCGTGCCGTCGCGCCGCCGCGTCTTCAGCCGCGCCGACGTGTAGCCGCAGCCGTGCAGCGACTCCTTCAGCGCGCGGATCGTCAACACGCTGTCCTTCACCTGCACGTTGGCCGGTGCGTCGGTGTAGTACTGCAGCTCCTCGTTGCCCCAGCCGGCCACCCAGCGGTGGCTCTTGTAGTCGAAGAAGCCGTTGCCGAGGTCGAAGTCCCACTTGCTGCGGTCGACCTCGGTGCCGTCGAACTCGTCGGCCCAGACGAGTTCCCAGCCGCCCGGCTTCGCCTTCCGTGCCACGGGGTTCAGGCCGCCAGGCGCTGGTCGGCGCCGAAGCCGAGCGCCCAGGTGGCGTCGGGCTGCAGGCCGACGCTCTGGCCGGCTTCGACTCGGTGGTGGCCGGCGCCGACCTTGGCGCTCAGCAGCTCGGCCACGCCGTCCACGCGCAGGTGCAGGATCGACGAATCGCCCAGGTGCTCGGCCAGTTCCACGCGCGCCGGCACGCCGCTGCCGGCGGCACCGACCACCAGGTGCTCGGGCCGCAGGCCCATGCGCTGCACGCCGGCGCCGGCGTTGCCGGCGAGCGTGTTCCACAGCGCCTGGTGCGCCGCCGGCGCGTCGGCGGCGGGGCGGTCGATCAGGTTGATGCGCGGCGCGCCGATGAAGCCGGCGACGAACTCGTTGGCCGGCTGCTCGTACAGCGTCATCGGCGCACCGACCTGCTCGACGTGGCCCTTGTGGAAGACGGCGATGCGGTCGCCCATCGTCATGGCCTCGACCTGGTCGTGCGTCACGTAGATCATCGTCGTGCCCAGCTCCTTGTGCAGGCGGCTCAGCTCGATGCGCATGTTCACGCGCAGCGCGGCGTCCAGGTTCGACAGCGGCTCGTCGAACAGGAAGACCTTGGGCTTGCGCACGATGGCGCGGCCGATCGCCACGCGCTGGCGCTGGCCGCCGGAAAGCTCCTTCGGGTAGCGGCCGAGCAGTTCGGTGATGCGCAGGATCTCGGCCGCACGGCCCACCTGCTGCGTGCGCTCGGCCTTGCCGACGCCGGCCATCTTGAGCGCGAAGCCCATGTTGTCGGCCACCGTCATGTGCGGGTAGAGGGCGTAGCTCTGGAACACCATCGCCGCGCCGCGGTCGGCGGGGCGCATGTCGTTGGCGCGCACGCCGTCGATCAGCAGGTCGCCGGCGCTGATGCTCTCCAGCCCCGCGATCATGCGCAACGTGGTGCTCTTGCCGCAGCCGCTGGGGCCGACGAAGACGAGGAACTCGCCGTCCCGCACCTCGAGGTCGATGCCCTTGATGACGTCGACCGTGCCGTAGCTCTTCTTGATGCCCTTCAGGGAGACGGAACCCATCTCACACCTCCACCGGTTCGGTGCTCGCGGTGGCGCGCCGTGCTCGCTGCTGGCGCAGGAACTCGCGGTACCAGAGCGCGCTGTCCTTGGGCGTGCGCGCCAGCGTCGCGTAGTCGACGTGGACGATGCCGAAGCGCTTGGCGTAGCCGCTGGCCCACTCGAAGTTGTCCATCAGGCTCCAGACCATGTAGCCGGCCATCGGCACGCCCTGGCGCAACGCCTCGCCGACGGCGGCGATGTGGCGCGCGATGTAGTCGGTGCGCTCGGCGTCGTGCACGCGGCCGCCGACCAGCGTGTCCTTGAAGGCGGCGCCGTTCTCCTTCACGAACAGCGGCGGCACCTGCCAGTCGCGGTGCAGGCGCAGCAGCAGTTCGGTCAGGCCGCGGGGGTAGACCTCCCAGCCCATGTCGGTGAGGGCGTGGCCGCTGGTCGTGACGTCCCAGTCGCCGCGCGCGCTGACGACGCCGCGCGTGTAGTAGTTGATGCCCAGGAAGTCCATCGGCGTGGCGATGGCGCGCAGGTCGCCTTCGTGCACCTGCGGCGCGTCGGCGCCCAGGTGCTGCAGCACGTCGGCCGGGTACTCGCCCTTGAACAGCGGGTCCATGTACCAGCGCACGAGGCGGCCGTCTTCCAGGCGGGCGGCGGCGGCGTCGTCGGGCCGGTCGGTCGCCGGGCCGATGGGCGACAGGTTCAGCACCAGGCCCAGCTGCGCCTTGCAGCCCTGCGCGCGCAGCGCCTGCAGCGCCAGGCCGTGGCTCAGCAGCAGGTGGTGCGCGGCCTGCACGGCGCTGCGGCGGTCCTTCAGGCCGGGCGCGAAGACGCCGGTCTCGTGGCCGAGCGTCGCCACGACCCAGGGTTCGTTGTGGGTGGTGATCGCGCGCACGCGGTCGCCGAGGCGGCGGTCCATGCGGCAGGCGTAGTCGACGAAGCGCTGGACCGTGCTGCGCGCCGCCCAGCCGCCCTGCGCCTGCAACGCCGAGGGCAGGTCCCAGTGGTTCAGCGTCAGGTAGGGCTGGATGCCGCGCGCGAGCAGGCCGTCGACCAGGCGGTCGTAGAAGCCCACGCCCTGCTCGTTCCAGGCGCCCGCGCCGGTGGGTTGCACGCGCGGCCACGACACCGAGAAGCGGTAGGCATCGACGCCGAGCGAGGCGATGAGGTCCAGGTCCTCTTCGAGCCGGTGGTAGTGGTCGCAGGCGACGCGGCCGTCGCTGGCGTCGGCGATGGCGCCGGGCACGCGGCAGAAGTCGTCCCAGATGCTCGGGCCCTTGCCGTCTTCGGCGGCGGCGCCCTCGATCTGGTAGGCGCTGGTGGCGACGCCCCAGACGAAGTCCTGCGGGAAGGAGGCCAGCGTGGCGGGCGGGATGGCGAAGGTCATGGTCGGGGGCGTGGACGCGTCACTTCACCGCACCGGCGGTGAGGCCGGCGATGAGCTGGCGGGAGGACAGGACGAAGAGGACGACGAGCGGGATCGTGGCGATGGCGGAGCCCGTCATCAGCGCGCCCCACTCGGTGTCGACCGGGCTCTGCAGGCTGCGCAGCGCCAGCGGCAGCGTGTACATGTCGGGGCTGCGCATCACGATCAGCGGCCCGATGAAGTTGTTCCAGCTGGCGATGAAGGTGATGAGGCCGAGCGTGCCGAGCGCCGGCTTCAGCAGCGGCAGCACGATGCGCCAGTAGATGCCCAGCTCGCTGCAGCCGTCCATGCGCGCGGCCTCGATCAGGTCCTTCGGCACCGAGGTCTGCACGAACTGGCGCATCAGGAAGATGCCGAAGGCGCTGGCCGCGCCGGGGATGTACAGCGCGCGCGGCTGGTCGATCCAGCCCAGCACGTCCATGATCATGAAGGTGGGGATCATGTTCATGAAGCTGGGCAGCAGCATCGTCGCCATCACGAAGGCGAAGAGCGCGTTCTTGAAGCGGAACTCGAAGCACGCGAAGGCGTAGCCGCCCATGCTGCAGAACAGCAGCGTCAGCGCGGTCGACAGCACCGCCACGTACAGGCTCCAGCCGAGGTTGCGCCAGAACGGGATGCGGTCGGTCAGGATCTTCAGGTTGGCGAGGAAGTCGTCGCCGAACCACATCGGCGGCGGCAGGCTGAAGATCTCGGTGCGCGACTGCGTCGCGAACACGAACATGAAATAGAACGGCGCCAGCATGACGAGGCTGCCGACGCCGACGATGGCGTAGGCGGCCCAGGGCGCGAGGCGGTCTTGCTTCATGTCTTGGGCTTGAACGCCAGGTTCGTCAGCCAGGTCAGCACGACGACGACGACGAACAGCAGCCAGCTCATCGCGCTGGCGGCGCCGAAGTCGTTGAAGTCGAAGGCCATGCGGTAGAGGTAGATCGCCGTCGTCATGCCCGACTGGTCCGACCCGCCGCGGCCGCCGGTGAGGATGAAGGGCTCCTCGAACAGCTGCAGCCCGCCGATCACCGACAGCGTGACCCCGAAGAAGATCATCGGCTTCAGGCTCGGCAGCGTGATGTGGAAGAACTGCTGCAGGCGGCCGGCGCCGTCCATCGTGGCGGCTTCGTACAGGTCCTTCGGGATCGTCTGCAGCGCCGCCAGGTACAGCACGACGTTGAAGCCGACGTAGCGCCAGAACACGATCATCGAGATCGCCGGCTTGATGTTCTCCGGCGCGTTCAGCCAGTCGATGGGCTCGATGCCGAACAGCCCCTTCAGCACCGTGTTGACGATGCCGTAGTCGGTGCTGAAGAGGCTGCTGAACATGATGGCGATCGCCACCGTGCTGGTGATGTAGGGCAGGAAGTAGGCGCCGACGACGCCGTTGCGCAGGCGCTTGAAGCTGGTGTGGATGAACACCGCGAGCGGGATCGCCACCAGGTGCTGCGGCACGCCGCTGGCCACCGCCAGCCAGGCGGTGTTCTTCAGGCTCTTCCAGAACCATTCGTCCTGCAGCGCGAAGACGAAGTTCTCGAGGCCGACGAACTGCATCGCGCCCAGACCGCTGGTCGGCTCCCAGGCCTGGAACGCGAGGTAGAGCGAGAAGCCGAGCGGGAACATGCCGAAGACGAGGAAGAGCACGACGAACGGGCTCAGCAGCACGTACGGCGTCCACTCGGGCGACAGGCGGGGCAGCTTCATGGTGTCAGCGGTTCGCGCGCCGCGCGAGCAGGCGCGCCGCGTCGGCGAGCGCGGTCGCCACCGGCTTGCCGTGGTCGAGCACCTTGTCGAGCTCGGTGTCGATCACCTCGCCGGCGAAGGCGTCCTGCTTGTGCACGGTGACGGCCTGGATCTGGCGCGCCGCCTCGCGCCAGCCGATGCGCGCCTTCTGCCCACCGAGGAAGGCGATCGGCTCCTCGAAGAACGGGTCGTCGTAGGTGGACAGCAGCGCGGGGAAGGCGTCCTGCGACTTGAAGGCGGCAAGCTGGCGTTCGCGGTCCAGCGTGAGCAGCTGGATCAGCTCCCAGGCGAGCGGCTTGTTCGCCGCCGGCGCGCCGCGCGCGATCGACAGGAAGGAGCCGCCGAAGGCCACGTACGACGACTCGGGCAGCTGCAGCGCGCGCCACAGGCCCTTGGTGGCCGGCGCGAGCCAGTTGTTCAGGTGCCCGGCCAGCCAGGCGCCGGTGGGCTGCGTCGCCAGCGTGCCGCGCTTGAAGCCTTCGCTCCATTCGTTGCTCCAGGTCGAGACCTTGGCGTCGAGCTTGTTCGCGCGCACCTGGCGCGCGAGTTCGAAGGCGCGCGCGAAGCGCGGCGTGTCGACCAGCACGCGCGAGCCCTGGCCGAAGTACAGGCCCTCGCCGGGCGCGACGCCGATGCGGATCGCGATGTCCTTCAGGTCGCGCGCGTGGGCCAGCAGGTAGGCGCCGGTGGCCTGCTTGATCTTCACGCCGGCGGCCACGTAGGACTCCCACGAGCGCGTCAGGTCGGCCTCGGCGACGCCGGCCTTGGCCAGCACGTCGGTGCGCACGAGCAGCGTGCCGGGGCCGATGTCGGTGGGCACGCCGACGATGCGGCCGTCGCGGCTGGTCGCCTGGCGCAGCGCATAGGGCACCAGCTGCGTCGCGAAGCGGCCGATGCCGTAGGGCGGCTGCGCCAGGTCCTCCAGGCCGCCGCCCTGCGCGAAGCGGCCGACGTAGCCGACCTCCAGCGCCATCACGTCGGGCAGGTAGAAGCTGGTCGACAGCGCGGTCGTCATCGCCGTGTGGTGGTCGGCGAACTGGCGGCTCACGACCTTGATGTCGACGTCCGGGTGGCGCTGCTTCCAGGCCGGGATGGCCGCCTCGACGATCTTGTCGACCGACGGGAACGCCGCCACCGTCAGCACGCGCGGCGCCGCTGCCCGCACCGGCCAGGCCAGGCCCGCCGCCAGCGCGGCCAGCCCCTGCGTGACGCGGCGGCGGTGGTGGGGGGAAGGGGGCGGGTGTCGCATGGCAGCTGGGTGCGCCGCCTGTCGGAGGACGGGTGTGTCCTCTGATGAAAGCGCTTTCAAACTGTAGGGAAGCAGGGCCCGGCTGTCAATCGAGGGTTAGTGCGGACGCTGCCGCCCGCCGCCGCTTCAGGCGAGCGCGCGCGTCGATTCGCGGACGATGAAGCGCGGTGCCGGCAGCGCCAGCGCCGGCGTCTCGCCGGCCAGCAGCGCGAGCATCGCGCGCGCCGCGATCTGGCCGAGCTCGACCACCGGGTGGTGCACGGTGCTGAGCGGCGGGATCGAGAACAGCGCGCCGGCGACGTCGTCGAAGCCCACCAGCGACACGTCCTGCGGCACGCGCAGGCGGCGCCGGTGCAGGCCGAGCGCGGCGCCGAAGGCCATCTGGTCGTTGGCCGCGAAGATGGCGCTGAACGGCGCGCCGCTGTCGAGCAGCCGCTCGACGGCGACCTGGCCGCTCTGCTCGGTGTAGTCGCCGGGCAGCACCAGCGCGGCGTCGTGCGCGACGCCGGCCGCCTCGAGCGCGGCGCGGTAGCCGCGCAGGCGCTCCTTGGCATCCGGGTGCCGCGTGTCGCCGGTGATGAAGGCGATGCGGCGGTGGCCCAGCTGCAGCAGGTGGTGGGTGGCGAGGCGGCCGCCCTCGAAGTTGTCGAAGCTCAGCGAGAACAGGCCGGGGGCCTTCAGCTTGCGGCCGGTGACGACCACCGGCAGCGATGTCGCCAGCGCCGTCAGCGCGGCGTCGCTCAGGCGGCCGGTGAGCACGATGATGCCGTCGACGCGGCGCGAGCGCAGCACCTCGATCGACCGCGCCTCGTGCGCCGCGCTCCAGTGGCCGCTGACGAACAGCGGGCTGTAGCCGGCGGCGGTGAGGGTGTCCTCGATGCCGCCGAGCGCGCCGCCGTAGAACGGGCTGTCGATCGACTGCGTCAGCACGCCGATGCTCAGCGTGCGCCCGCCGGCGAGGCCGCGCGCGACCGGGTTCGGCACGAAGCCCAGGCTGTCGATCGCGGCGTCCACCGCGTCGCGCTTCTCCTTCGCGACGACCGCGGTGCCGTTGAGGATGCGCGACACGGTGCTGGGCGAAACGCCGGCGGCGCGGGCCACCATCGCGAGCGTCACCGGGCCTTCGCCGCGCGCCGCGGCCACGGCCTTGCGGCCGGGTCGTGCCGCCCTGCCCGCCTCTTTCTGGTTCTTCATCGCCGCCCTTCGTTCCTCGGGCGTGAGTTTAGGGTCGCGCGCCGGGCGCGCCGCGCGCCCGCGGCTCAGCCGCCGAACTCGCGCCCCATCGCCTCGGCGCGAGCGGCGGCGGCCTGCAGCGCCGCGACGAACGCCGCCTTCACGCCGCTGGCGTCGAGCGACGTGATCGCGGCGTGCGTGGTGCCGCCCTTGGACGTGACCTGCGCGCGCAGCTCGGCCGGTGGCAGCGGCGAGGCGGCGGCCAGCGCGGTGGCGCCGTCGAAGGTGGCGAGCGCGAGGCGCCGGCCCTCTTCGGCCGACAGGCCGAGCTGCACCGCGGCGTCCATCATCGCCTCCAGCACGTAGAACACGTAGGCCGGGCCGGAGCCCGAGAGCGCGGTGACGGCGTCGAGGTCGGCTTCGCGACGCACCCACAGCGTCTGGCCGGTCGGCGCGAGCAGCGCCTCGACCTCGGCGCGCTCGGCGGCCGTGACCGCGTCGCTCGCGAAGAGCCCGGCGATGCCGCGGCCGATCAGCGCCGGCGTGTTGGGCATCGCCCGCACCACCCGCGCGCTGCCGCTGGCGCGCACGATCGCGGCGCTGGGAATGCCGGCCATCACGCTCAGCTGCAGCGCGCCGCCCACGTGCGCCCGGCACGGTGCGGCGGCCTCGGCGAAGAGCTGCGGCTTGACCGCCCACACCACCAGTCCCGCAGCGGCGAGCGAAGCGTCGGCCGCGGCCTGCGCCTGCACGCCGAAGTCCTGCGCGAGGCGGGCGCGCTGGGACTCGAAGGGCTCGACGACCCGGATCGACGACGCCGGCCGGCCGCTCTTGCGCAGCCCGCCGATCAGCGCGCCGGCCATGTTGCCGCCGCCGATGAAGGCAATGGTGGAAATGCTCATGCGGGCCAGTGTAGCCAGGGCCATGTAGCCGGCCGGCGGGGGTCATGCAAAGGACGCATCAGCAGCCGCACACAAGCGCGGCGCCATTGCCTACAGTGCGCCACCACGACGCCGGCACCGGGCGGCCGCCCACGAAGCGGGCCGCGCCGGCGCCCCCAACCCAC
The DNA here is from genome assembly GCA_963204815.1 of Pseudomonadota bacterium. Classification (GTDB taxonomy): domain Bacteria; phylum Pseudomonadota; class Gammaproteobacteria; order Burkholderiales; family Burkholderiaceae_C; genus Rubrivivax. The sequence goes on from CAUJHQ010000167.1 coordinate 22,855, forward strand.
GAGGAAACCCGAGATGACGCTCCCGACCCAGCCGCTGTCCTTCGTCCACCCCACGGCCGATTCGCCCTGGGGCACCTACCTGTCGCAGGTCGACCGCGTGGTGCCCTACCTGGGCCACCTGGCCAAGTGGGCCGAGACGCTGAAGCGGCCCAAGCGCGCCCTCATCGTCGACATCCCGATCGAGCTGGACGACGGCAGCGTCGCCCACTTCGAGGGTTACCGCGTGCAGCACAACCTGAGCCGCGGCCCGGGCAAGGGCGGCATCCGCTACCACCCCGACGTCACGCTGGAAGAGGTGATGGCGCTGGCGGCCTGGATGAGCATCAAGAACGCCGCCGTCAACCTGCCCTACGGCGGCGCCAAGGGCGGCGTGCGCGTCGACCCGAAGCAGCTCTCGCACAAGGAACTCGAGCGCATGACGCGCCGCTACACGAGCGAGATCGGCATCATCATCGGCCCGCAGCAGGACATCCCGGCGCCGGACGTGAACACCAACCCGCAGATCATGGCGTGGATGATGGACACGTACTCGATGAACACCGGCGCCACCGCCACCGGCGTCGTCACCGGCAAGCCGATCCACCTGGGCGGCAGCCTCGGCCGCGTGAAGGCCACCGGCCGCGGCGTCTTCGTCACCGGCCGCGAGGCGGCGCGGCGCCTCAACCTGGACCTCAACGGCGCGAAGGTCGCGGTGCAGGGCTTCGGCAACGTGGGCTCGTCGGCGGCCGAGCTGTTCGCGCAGGCGGGCTCGAAGATCGTCGCCGCGCAGGACCACACCGGCACCATCGTCAATGGCGGCGGCTTCGACATGGCCGACCTGGTGGCCCACGTGAAGGCGACCGGCGGCGTGGCCGGCTTCAAGGGCGCGGACGCGGCCACGAACGAGGAGTTCTGGGACATCGACTGCGACATCCTCGTGCCCGCGGCGCTCGAAGGCCAGATCACCGCCGCGCGCGCAAAGCGCCTGAAGGCGAAGCTGGTGCTCGAAGGCGCCAACGGCCCGACGGTGCCGACGGCCGACGACATCCTCGCCGAGCGCGGCGTGCTGGTGGTGCCCGACGTCATCTGCAACGCCGGCGGCGTGACGGTGAGCTACTTCGAATGGGTGCAGGACTTCAGCAGCTTCTTCTGGACCGAGGACGAGATCAACCTGCGCCTGGACAAGATCATGATCGGCGCGCTGAAGAAGATCTGGGACACCGCCGACCGCCACCAGATCACGCTGCGCACCGCCACCTTCGCGGTGGCGTGCGAGCGCATCCTGACGGCGCGCGAAGAGCGCGGGCTGTACCCCTGATTCCTCGGCGCGGCGCGGCGGGCTAGCATGCGAATCCTCTCCGATCCGCATCACCGCCCACCATGCAACGCCGCACCCTCCTCGCCGCCGCCCTCCTCGCCGCCAGCCTGCCGCTGGCCGCACAGACTTGGCCCAGCAAGCCCGTCAAGCTCGTCGTGCCCACCGGCCCGGGCAGTTCGCTCGACCTCATCGCGCGCGCCATGGGCGACAAGCTCGGCGCGCGCTGGGGCCAGCCGGTCGTCATCGAGAACAAGCCCGGCGCCGGCGGCATGCTGGGGCTGGACATCGCCGCCAAGGCGACCGACGGCCACACCTTCGCGATCGGCTTCAACGGCCCGGTGGCCTTCGCGCCGTTCCTGTACCGCAAGATGCCGTACGACCCGGCGAAGGACCTCAGCGCCATCGTCATGACCACCAGCCAGGCCAACGTGCTGGCGGTGAATGCCGACAAGGTGCCGGCGAAGACGGTCGCCGAATTCGTGGCCTGGGCGAAGGCGCAGGGCGGCAAGGTCAACTACAGCTCGCTGGGCAACGGCAGCTCGGCCCATCTGACGATGGAGCTGCTGATCGCCGAGGCCGGCTTCAGCGCCACCCACATCCCCTTCAACGGCAGCCCGCCGGCGGCGCTGGCGGTGGCGCAGGGCGAGGCCGATGCCACCTTCATGGTGGCGCCGGCGCTGCTGCCGCACGTGCGCAACAACAAGGTCCGCCTGCTGGCCACCAGCAGCGCGCAGCGCCCCGACAACCTGAAGGACCTGCCGACGCTGGCCGAGAGCGGCTACCGCAACGTCGAGTCGCTGGCCTGGAACGGCTTCTTCGGCCCCGCGTCGACGCCCGACGCCGTGGTGCAGAAGTTCAATGCCGACGCCAACGCGGTGCTGCAGGACCCCGCCGTGCGCCAGGCGCTCGACGCGCAGGGCCTCACCATCGTCGGCGGCAGCGCGGCCGACTTCAGGCGTGCGATCGACGCCGACGTGAAACGCTGGGGCCCGGTGATCACGAAGATCGGCGTCAAGCTCGACTGAGCCGCGGCGCCCCGGGTGCCGCAGCTAAACTGCCCCTCCCCTCCAGCACGCACCGCGACAAGCCCCGCGCCATGAACCCTTCCGCCCCCGCCAGCGAGTTCGTCTACGACGTCACCGACGCCGACTTCGAAGTCGCCGTGCTCGACAAGAGCGTCGACGTGCCGGTGCTGCTGGACTGCTGGGCGCCGTGGTGCGGCCCCTGCAAGTCGCTCACGCCGGTACTCGAGAAGCTGGCGCGCGACTACAACGGCCGTTTCGTGCTCGCGAAGGTGAACACCGACGAGTCGCCGCAGGTCGCCGCCGCGCTGCGCGTGCGCAGCATCCCCGCGGTCACGCTGTTCGTCGGCGGCCGGCCGGTCGACCAGTTCACCGGCGCGCTGCCCGAAGGCCAGGTGCGCCAGTTCCTCGACCACCACCTCGGCGCCGCCCCCGAGGGCGAGCCGGAGGAAGCGCCCTTCGGCCCGCTCGACGAAGCCGAGGCGCTGCTGGAAGAAGGCGCGCTCGACGAGGCCAAGGCGCTGCTCGATGCGCTGCCCGCCGAGGCCCGCGACGATCGCCACGCCAAGCTGGTGGCGCGCTGGAAGCTCGCCAGCGAACGCCCCGAAGGCGACCCGCAGCAGCTGGCCGCGCGCATCGCCGCCAACCCGAAGGACTTCGACGCCCGCTTCGACCTCGCGGCGATCCTGGTTCACGCGGGCGACTTCAAGGCCGCGTTCGACCAGCTGCTCGAAGTGGTGCTGCGCGACAAGAACGCCACGCCGGAACAGTGGCGCGAACGCGCCCGGTCGCAGCTCGTCGAGTGGTTCGAGGCCTGCCCCGACGCCGAGGCCGTGAACCACGGCCGCCGCTACCTCGGCATGTACCTCAACTGAGGCGATGGACGTCGACGCCGACGCCGCAACGCCGCGCGGCAGCGAGCGCGAGATCGACAAGATCGACCGCCGCATCCTGCGCGTGCTGCAGGAAGACGGCCGCATCAGCAACCTGAAGCTCGCCGAGACGGTGCACCTGTCGCCGACCGCGGTGCTCGAGCGCGTCAAGCGCCTCACGCGCGACGGCTACATCCTCGGCTACGAAGCACGCCTGAACCCCGAGAAGCTCGGCGCCGGGCTGCTGGTCTTCGTCGAGGTGCTGCTCGACCGCACCGTGCACGACGTGATGGACACCTTCAAGGCCGCGGTGCAGGTGCGGACCGAGATCCTGGAAGCGCACCTCGTCGCCGGCGGCTTCGACTACCTGCTGAAGACGCGCGTGGCCGACATGGCGGCGTACCGCGAGTTCATCGGCAGCGTCATCTGGACGCTGCCCGGCGTGCGCGAGACACGCACCTACGCGGTGATGGAAGAAGTGAAGAACAGCGCGCGCGTGCCGCTGTAGCCGTCAGCCCTCGGGCGTGCAACGCGCACGCTCAGTGCAGCACCGCCGCCTCCGGGCGGCGCACCGGCGGGCGCGGCGGCGCCTGGCGCAGCAGCGCGGCACCTTCGTCGGCCGACATCGGGCGGCCGAAGTGGTAGCCCTGGCCGATGCTGCAGCCCATCTCGGCGAGCTGGCGTCGCTGCGCTTCGGTCTCGATGCCCTCGGCGACGATCTCCTTGCCGAGCGACTGCCCGAGCAGCACCACCGCGCGCACCACCGCCGCCTCGTTGGAACCCGCGGTCAGCGCCTGCACGAAGGAGCGGTCGATCTTCAGGCTGTCGATCGGCAGCGTCGACAGGTGGCTGAGCGACGAGTAGCCGGTGCCGAAGTCGTCCACCGCCAGCGCCACGCCCAGCCGGCGCAGCTCGGCCAGCTGCGGCAGCGCGCCTTCCAGGCGCGACATCAGGATGTTCTCGGTGAGCTCCAGCGTCAGCTGCTGCGGGCGCAGTTCGGCTTCGACCAGCGCGCGCGTGACGCGGGCGACGAGCGCGCTGTGCGCGAGGTCGTGGCCGGAGAGGTTCACGCTCATCGACAGCGGGCCGGCGGCCGGGAACAGGTGCTGCCACTCGGCGAGCTGGCGGCACGCGCAGTGCAGCACGAAGTCGGTCACGCGCGGCATCAGGCCGGCTTCCTCGGCGATCGGGATGAAGGCGGCGGGGCCGATCGGGCCGTCGGTCGGGTGCGTCCAGCGCGCCAGCGCCTCGAAGCCGATGACACGGCCGCTCGCCAGCTCGATCAGCGGCTGGTAGGCCACCGAGAGCTGGCCGCTGTCGACCGCGCGCCGCAGGTCGCCTTCCAGGCGCAGGCGGTCGGCCACCTCGGTGTGCAGGCTGGCGTCGAAGAGCGCGTAGCGCGCCTTGCCGGCCGCCTTGGCCTTGTACATCGCGGTGTCGGCGTCGCGCAGCACGTCCTCGGCCCGCTCGTAGCCGAAGGCGCTGAAGGTGATGCCGATGCTGGCGCTGGTGCTGAGCTCGGTGCCGGCGACGTGGAACGGCTGCTTCAGCGTCTCCATCAGGCGCTCGGCCATGTGGGCGGCGGTGCGCTCGCTCTCGAGGCGGCGCACCAGCACTGCGAACTCGTCGCCGCCCAGGCGGGCGACGATGTCGCCCGGCCGCAGGTGGTCGGCGATGCGGCGCGACACCTGCACGAGGAAGTCGTCGCCGGCGCTGTGGCCCAGGCTGTCGTTGATGAGCTTGAAGCGGTCGAAGTCCAGGAACATCACCGCGAAGGCGTGGCGCGCGTCGCCGCGCGAGCGGTCGACCGCCTGCTGCAGCAGTTCGTGGAAGCGGCGGCGGTTCGGCAGGCCGGTGAGGCTGTCGTGGAAGGCGATGTGCTGCAGGCCGGCCTCGGCGTTGCGCCGCGCCGTGATGTCCTGCGCCTGCAGGATCAGGCAGGGCGTGCCGTCGCCGGGCTCCGAGAAGAAGCTGCAGTGCACCGACACCCAGACCTGGCGGCCGTCGGCATTCGGGCAGCGAAGTTCGAGCGTGAAGCCGTCGAAGCCGGGCTGCGTGACCTGCTGCAGCGCCGACATCAACGCCGGCCGGTCCTGCAGGTCGACGGCGTCGGGGAAGCGGGTGTCGCGCAGCGTCGCGCTGTGGCGGCCGAGCAGCGAGCCGAGCGCGGCGTTCGCCTGCAGGATGGTGCCGTCCATCGCCATCAGCGCCATGCCGATCGAGGCGTGCGTGAAGGCGCTGTGGAAGCGCCGCTCGCTCGCTTCGAGCTCGCGCATGTGGCGTTCGGCCAGTTCGGCCTCGCGCTCGGCGGCCTCTTCGCTGGAGCGGCGCACCGCCTCGGCGGCTTCCTGCTGGCGGAAGAAGTAGTGCAGCGTGGCCAGCAGCATGCCCAGCAGCGGCACCATCGCCATCAGCACGCCGAAGCCGGACTGGCGGAACACCAGGAACAGCAGCGTCGAGACGACGGCGCTGCCCGCGAAGGCGACGCCGACCCAGCCGAAGACGCCGAAGAAATCGGTCCACGACAGGCGCTCGTTGCGCTTCAGGCGCCCGACCGAGGTGACGAGCAGCGTGTTCGCCAGGAAGTAGGCGAGCGCGAACGTCATGGTCGCGACGACGAGCAGCGGCGCGCTGTCCGGCGCCAGCGCCAGCACCCAGGTGAGCACGCTGCCGGTGGTGAACATCGCGAAGGCCGCCATCAGCGGGCTGGCGATGCGGCTGCTCCAGCGCTTGGAGGTGCGCCACGAGCCGACCAGCGATTCGCCCGCCGCCGCCAGCGTGGCCGCCGCCGGGCCGTGCATCAGCAGCAGCAGGAAGATGAAGACCTCGCCGGCCGCGAACGAGTTCTTCACGTTCGGGATGCGGATCGGCACGAAGCCGGCCAGCAGCGCGATCGCCATGCCGCCCAGGATCTGCAGCCAGTGGTCGGCGGGCTCTTCCGCCAGCGTGAAGAGGGAAATGCCCAGCGACGCCGCGCCGGCCAGCACCGAGACGTACCAGAAGAGCGCCGCCTTCCGGTTGTAGTCCCACATCAGCGCCTGATGGGCACGGCCCCACCAGGGCAAAGCCTTGGCGGGGCCGGTCGGGACGGTCGGGTCGCTCATGCGGCGGGTGGGACTTGTTGTTCTGTGGTCTGGGATTCCCACCCAGTTTCGGCCGATCAGGGCTCGCCCTTGAGCGCAGAAGTCGTGTCGAAGTTCAGGACCGTGCTGCCGGTTTCGCTCATGACGACGCCTTCGCTCATGACGACGCCCTCGGACATGACCACGCCTTCGGACATGACCACGCCTTCGCTCATCACGACGCCCTCGCTCATGACGACGCCTTCGGACATGACCACGCCCTCGCTCATGACGACGCCTTCGCTCATGACGACGCCGCTGCCGCTGGCCAGCCAGCCGGCCAGCGTGCCGGTGGGCGTGAAGGTGCCGGTGCCGGCGAGCAGGGAGCTCGGCGCGAGCAGCGCGCCGGCGTTCAGCACCTGCGACGTGACGAGCGACTGCGACAGCAGCGTCGTCTCGGTGAACGACTTCACGAACGTGGCCGACGGGATGAGCCAGCCCGACCAGTACACCGGCTGCGTGCGGCGCACGGTGGTGCCGGCCCACACGAGGCGCGGGTCCCACAGCGGCTGGTACTTGGTGAACAGCGCGTCGCCGCTGACGATGCGGCTGCCACCGACGTACACCACGCGCGACCACGGAACCGGTTGGCCGTTGAGCTGCGAGCTGCGGTTCGACGGCATCGTCTTGCCGGCGGCGAGCAGCGGGGCGCCGGCGGCGATGCTGCCGGACTCGATCGCGCTCGCCAGGTCGGTGCGGATGAGACGCGCCATCGCCACCGCGGCGTCGACGTTCAGTTGCCCGGCGCCCTGCTGCAGCAGGCTGGCGCCGGCGATCGGCTGTGCGGTGTACTGGAGGATCGCCTTGATCAGCGGCGGCGTCAGGCCCGGGTTGGCCTGCAGCATCAGCGCGACGGCGCCGGCGACGGCAGGCGCCGCGACCGAGGTGCCCGACAACGACATCAGCGTCTGGCCGTAATACTGCGTCGCGGCAGCGGCGGCCACCAGCGGCGGGTTGTCCTGGGCGAGCGTGTTCCACTCGGCGTTCAACGGGTTGGCGCGCGTTGCCGCGGCGGCGATGACGCGGTTGCCGGGCGCCACGAGGTCGGGCTTGAGCAGGTTGTCGACGACGCGCACGCCGTTGACGGTGCGCGCGCCGCGCGTCGGGCCGCGCGAGCTGAAGCCGGCGACGGTGTCGTCGCCGCGCTGGCTGGTGTTCTTGAAGTTGGTCGCGCCGACGGTGATGACCGAGGGCTCGTTGCCCGGCGAGCCGATGGCGCCGAAGACCTGGCGGCCGGTGGCGTCGAGGCCGAAGTTGCCGCCCGCCACCACCACCGTGATGCCGGCCGCCACGGCACTGCGCACGGCGGCGCACAGCGGGTCGGTCTGCCAGCTCTCCGACGAGCTCGCCGCCAGGCTGACGTTGAGGACGCGGATCTTGTGCTCGCGGGCGTGGAAGATCACCCACTGGATGCCTTCGAGCACGTCGCTGAGCGTGCCGGTGCCTTCGCTGTCGAGCACGCGCACGTCGTAGAGGCTCGCGCCGGGGGCGATGCCGGTGCTGTCGGGCGCCTGGTAGAACGCTCGCCCGGCCGCCACGGCGGCGACGTGCGTGCCGTGACCGTAGGGGTCGTGCGTGCTGGTGCCGCTGGTGACGTCGATCGCCGCTTCATAGTTGGCGAGTGCGGCACTGCCGGGCGCCGGCGACACCGTGCTGTCGACACCGACCAGCCAGTCCGACAACGTCGCACGGCGCAGGTTCACGTTCTTCTTGACGCGGCTGAAGCCGAGCGCGTCGTCGAAGCTGCGGTGCGCCGCCATCACGCCGGAATCGAGCACGGCGATGCCGACGCCGCTGCCGTCGAGGCCGGAGTAGCTGCCCCACGCATAGCTGCGCACGCCGCTGGTGAGCACGCCGCTGATGGCTTCGAGCGTGCTCGCGCTGCGCTTGACGGCGCGGTTCGGCGACACGCTCTTCACATCGGCGCGCTGCGCGATCGCCTGCACCTGGCCCCGCGGCACCTGGACCGTGAGGCCGTTGACGAGCGGGTGGCGCGCGTGCACCGAGCCGCCGACGCGCAGCACCTGTGCGCGCAACGCCTTCATCTCGGGGTCGCTGCCGTCGCCGATGACGATGAGCTGCACGTGGCGCTGGCCGCCGATGTCGCGCGACCAGCGGCGGTCGCCGCCACGCCCGGTGTCCAGCGCGTCGCGCAGGTCGCGGGCGATCTTGTGGTCCGAGAGCAGGCGGGGCGCTGCCTGCGCCGGCCGCAGCGCGGTGGCGGCCAGGGCGCCCAGCACGAGGCCGGCAGCCAGCCAGCGCAGCGTGGCGCGACGCTCGATGAGCACGGTAAAGCGGGTGATGTTCTTCACGGGTGAACCCTCGCGACGGAAAAAGCTCGGCCCGGAACGGGCCCTGGTTCTTGTGGCTTCTTCGTCACGGCTGGCCTGGCAGCCACCCCCGTGCGGTCTCTCGCGCTGCGGCCGACCTTCCCGGCCGCCCCCGCAACGCGATGACGGAGTCGATTCTGCCTGCCGGGCGACCATTGGTCACCGGCAGTAACGACTTGTGTTGTGGTGAATTACCGCGATGCCAGCGGCGCACGCGAACCGAAGACCGCGCTGCCGATGCGCACGAGCGTCGCGCCTTCGAGCACGGCCGCCTCGAGATCGGCGCTCATGCCCATCGACAGCGTGTCCAGCGCAAGCCCCTGCGCGCGCAGCGCGTCGAGCAGTTCATGCAGCCGGCGGTGCGGCACCCGCTGCGCGGCGAGATCGCCGGCCGGCTCGGGGATCGCCATCAGCCCGCGCAGGCGCACACGCTCCTTCGGCAGCGCGGCCACGGCGTGCGCCAGCGCCGGCACGTCGACCGGCGCGACGCCGCTCTTGCTGGCCTCGCCGCTGACGTTCACCTGCAGCGTCAGCTGCAGCGGCGGCAGCAGCGCCGGGCGCTGCTCGGCCAGACGCTCGGCGATCTTCAGGCGGTCGACCGAGTGCACCCAGTCGAAGGCCTCGGCCACCGGCCGCGTCTTGTTGCTCTGCAGCGGGCCGATGAGGTGCCATTCGAGTTCGCGCCGCAGGTCGGCGAGCGCCTCGATCTTGGCCAGCGCCTCCTGCACGTAGTTCTCGCCGAACGCGCGCTGGCCGGCGGCGTGCGCGGCGCGCACGGCCTCGGCCGGGAAGGTTTTGCTGACCGCCAGCAACGTGACGCTTTCCGCGCCGCGACCGGCGGCGGCCGCCGCGGCTTCGATGCGCCGCTTCACTTCTTGCAGGTTGCTTCCGATGCTGCCCATAATCCCCGCGATCCAGCGCTCCCTGGCGCACGCGCCATTCTCATGGACATCACTCAGCTTCTGGCCTTCTCGGTCAAGAACAAGGCCTCCGACTTGCACTTGTCGGCCGGGCTGCCCCCGATGATTCGCGTGCACGGCGACGTGCGGCGCATCAACGTCGAGGCGCTCGACCACAAGATGGTGCACGACATGGTGTACGACATCATGAACGACGCCCAGCGCAAGCACTACGAGGACACGCTCGAGTGCGACTTCTCGTTCGAGATCCAGGGCCTGGCGCGCTTCCGCGTCAACGCGTTCAACCAGAACCGCGGCGCCGGCGCGGTGTTCCGCACCATCCCGAGCAAGATCCTCACGCTTGAGCAGCTGGGCGCGCCGAAGGTCTTCGCCGAGCTGGCGCTCAAGCCGCGCGGCCTGGTGCTCGTCACCGGCCCCACCGGCTCGGGCAAGTCGACCACGCTGGCGGCGATGGTCAACCACCTGAACGAGAACGAGTACGGCCACGTGCTGACAGTGGAAGACCCGATCGAGTTCGTGCACGAGAGCAAGAAGTGCCTCGTGAACCAGCGCGAGGTCGGCCCGCACACGCTGAGCTTCAGCAACGCGCTGCGTTCGGCGCTGCGCGAAGACCCGGACGCCATCCTCGTCGGCGAGATGCGCGACCTGGAGACGATCCGCCTGGCGCTCACTGCCGCCGAGACCGGCCACCTCGTGTTCGGCACGCTGCACACCAGCAGCGCCGCGAAGACGATCGACCGCGTCGTCGACGTCTTCCCCGCCGCCGAGAAGGACATGGTGCGCACGATGCTCTCCGAGTCGCTGGTCTCGGTGATCTCGCAGACGCTGTGCAAGCTGAAGGACGGCTCGGGCCGCGTCGCCGCGCACGAGATCATGATCGCCACCTCGGCCATCAAGAACCTGATCCGCGAGAACAAGATCGCGCAGATGTACAGCTCGATCCAGACCGGACAGAGCCTGGGCATGCAGACGCTGGACCAGAACCTCGCCGACCTCGTGCGGCGCAACGTGATCTCGCCGGCGGAGGCCCGCTCGAAGGCCAAGATGCCGGAGAACTTCCCCGGCTGAACGCGGTGACGCCGGGCGCCGCCCCGGCCGGCGATGCGCCGGCCCCGCCCTGGTCACGCCGTGCCGCCGAGATCGGCGCGCGCGCGGCCGATGCCGCCGACTCGTCCGAGCGCCTGGCCACGCTGTGGGCCGGCGGTCGCCTGGCCGGCGCCTTCGACCGCGCCGCCATCGCCCGCCTCGCGCAGTACCTCCAGTTCGTGCAGGTGCCGGCCGGCCAGGCCATCATCGAGCAGGACGAACCCGGCGACTTCATGCTGATCGTGCTGGACGGCACGCTGGCCGTGCATCGCGCCCCCACCCACCTCGCCGAGGCACGCGCCGGCGACGTGCTCGGCGAGATGGCATTGCTCGACGACGGCCCGCGCTTCTCGCGCTGCACGACGCGCACGCCCTGCGTGCTGGCGGTGCTCGAGACGAATGCACTCGCGCGACTGATGGCGGAAGATGCACACTTGGCGCTGGTGCTCGTCGGGGCGCTCGCGCGGCGGTTGTCGCTGCGCGTGCGCCAGGTGAGCGCGCGGCTGTCGGCCCTGCTGGGCGGCGACGCCTGAGCGGCGAAAGGAACCTGCACGATGGAACGCGACCAGGCATCGAAATTCGTCAACGACCTGCTGCGGCTGATGGTCGCGCGCAGCGGCTCCGATCTCTTCCTGACGGCCGACTTCCCGCCCGCCATCAAGGTCGACGGCAAGATCACGAAGGTGTCGCCGCAGCCGTTGACGGGCCAGCACACGATGCAGCTCGCGCGCGCCGTCATGAACGACAAGCAGGCCGCCGAGTTCGAGCGCACGAAGGAATGCAACTTCGCGATCTCGCCGCAGGGCGTGGGGCGCTTCCGCGTCAACGCCTTCCTGCAGCAGGGCAACGTCGGCCTCGTGATGCGGACGATCCCGCAGACGCTGCCCACCATCGAGAGCCTGGCCCTGCCGGTCGTGCTGAAGGACGTGGCGCTCACCAAGCGCGGCCTCGTCATCTTCGTCGGCGCCACCGGTTCGGGCAAGAGCACCTCGCTGGCGGCGATGGTCGACTACCGCAACGAGAACACCCACGGCCACATCATCACGATCGAGGACCCGGTGGAGTTCGTGCACCCGCACAAGAACTGCATCGTCACGCAGCGCGAAGTCGGCATCGACACCGACGGCTGGGAGCAGGCGCTGAAGAACACGCTGCGCCAGGCGCCTGACGTCATCCTGATGGGCGAGATCCGCGACCGCGAAACGATGGAACACGCGGTCGCGTTCTCCGAGACCGGCCACCTGTGCATGGCCACGCTGCACGCCAACAGCGCCAACCAGGCGCTGGACCGCATCATCAACTTCTTCCCCGAGGAGCGGCGCGCGCAGCTGCTGATGGACCTGTCGCTGAACCTGCGCGCGCTGGTCAGCCAGCGCCTGATGCCGCGCCAGGAAGGCCGCGGGCGCATCGCCGCCGTCGAGATCATGCTGAACACGCCGTTGATCAGCGACATGATCTTCAAGGGCGAGGTCGGCGAGATCAAGGAAGTGATGAAGCGCAGCCGCGAGCAGGGCATGCAGACCTTCGACCAGGCGCTGTTCGACCTCTACGAGGGCAACCACATCACCTACGAAGACGCGCTGCGCAACGCCGACTCGCTGAACGACCTGCGCCTGCAGATCAAGCTGAACAGCACGCGCGCGCGCAACGTCGACCTCGCGGCCGGCACGGAACACATGCGCGTCGTCTGAGCGGCGCCGCAGTCGTGGCAGCATTCGCGCCATGACACAACGCAGCTACGAACCGACTCCCGCGCGCCGCGTGGCCTTCCTGGGCCTGGGCGTCATGGGCCACCCGATGGCCGGCCACCTGGCACGCGCCGGCCACCACGTCACCGTCTACAACCGCACCGCGGCGAAGGCGCAGGCCTGGGCCGCCGAGTTCGGCGGGCGCTGCGCCCCGACGCCGCGCGAGGCGGCCGCGAACGCCGAGTTCGTGTTCGCCTGCGTCGGCAACGACGACGACCTGCGCGCCGTGACCACCGGCGCCGACGGCGCGTTCGCCGGCATGGCCACCGGCGCGGTCTTCGTCGACCACACGACGGCCTCGGCCGAGGTGGCGCGCGAGCTCCACGCCGCGGCCCTGGCGCGCGGCCTGCACTTCGTCGACGCGCCGGTCTCCGGCGGCCAGGCCGGCGCCGTGAACGGAGCGCTCACCGTGATGTGCGGCGGCGACGCGGCACCCTTCGACGCCATGAAGCCGGTGGCGCTGGCGTTCGCGCGGGCGGTCACGCGCATCGGCGACAGCGGCGCGGGCCAGCTCGCAAAGATGGTCAACCAGGTCGCGATCGCCGGCCTCGTGCAAGGCCTGTCCGAGGCCATCGCCTTCGGCCAGCGCGCCGGGCTGGACATGCCGCTGGTGCTGGACGTCATCGGCAAGGGCGCGGCGCAGAGCTGGCAGATGGACAACCGCGGCAAGACCATGCTCGACGACAAGTTCGAGTTCGGCTTCGCGGTCGACTGGATGCGCAAGGACCTCGGCCTCGTGCTCGACGAGGCGCGCCACAACGGCGCCCAGCTGCCGGTGACGGCGCTGGTGGACCAGTTCTACGCCGAGGTGCAGGCGATGGGCGGCCGGCGCTGGGACACGTCCAGCCTGATCCGGCGCCTCAAGCGCTAGCGTCCGGCGCCGCCGTTCAACGCGGCGTCGAGCGCGACTGGATGCCCGCGAGTTCCGATTCGGTGATGACCTCGAAGGCGCGCACCACCTTCTTCACGCCAGGCACGCTGGCGGCGACGTCGGCCGAGCGCGTGGCCTCGCGCTCGGTCACGGTGCCCATCAGGTAGACGATGCCGCGCTCGGTGATGACCTTGATCGCCGGCGCCTGCAGGTCCTTCGTGTCGACGAAGGTGGCCTTCACCTTCGTCGACAGCAGGCTGTCGTTCGAGCGCGAGGTGATCGAGCTGTTGCCGGTGACCTCCAGCTCGTTCAGCACGCTGCGCACCTGCTCCACGCGCAGCAGCGCTTCTTCGACGCGGCGCTTGTCGTCCTCGGTCGGCACCTCGCCGGTGACGAGCAGCATGCGGTTGTAGCTGGTGATGTTGACGTGGCCGAGCGTGGCGAGGTCGCGCACGCGCGACGCCGCCTTCAACTCGATGGCCTGGTCCTCGACCTGGGTGCCGGACGTGCGGCGGTCGATCACCATCAGGGCGCCGCCGGCCATCGCGCCGCCGACGATCAGCGGGGCGCAGCCTCCGAGGGCGGTGACGGCGGCCACGGCGGCGGCGGTCGCCGCCAGGGTACGGGTGATGTTCATGGGCCTTGTTCCCCCATCAGTTGCAGGTCGATCGCGTCGCACAGGCAGTGCAGCGCGAGCAGTTGGGTTTCGAGCACGCGGATCGCGCGTTCGTGCGGCACGCTGATCAGCACGTCGGCTTCGCCGAGGCGTTCACGCAGCGCGGGTTCGGCGAGACCGGTCAAGGCCACCACCGTCATCTCTTTCTCATGCGCGGCGTCCACCGCCTCGAGCGCGGCCGCCGCGTCGCCGGCGTCCAGCAGCAGCAGCGCATCGCCGGGCTGACCCAGCGCCTGCAACTGCGCCACCGCGCGCGGCGCCGTCACGGCGAGTGCGGCGAGCGGTGGGCGCTCGCGTTCGAAGCGGCCGATGAGCAGGTCCTGCACGTGCGCCGCCAGCGCCGCGGCCTGGCCGCAACCGTGGACGAGCACCTTGCCGCCGCCGGTGATGGTGCCGAGCAAGGCCGCCGCCGCCTGCACGAGCGGCCGCGACAGGCTCTCTGCGGTCTGGTACTGGAGGTCGGCGCTTTCGAAGAACTGCTGCTGAATGCGCTGTTCGAGCATGAGCATGGATCATATGACACGGGGTTCCGACGGCCGGTTCCCTCATGCCGGCGAATCACCCTGCCTCGAACGCGCCCGGCAGCCATTCGAGCCGATCGCCGTCGATCGTGACGACATCGAAGCGGCACTTCGGCCAGGTGGCGAATCGCAACAGGTAGTGACGGGCGGCGAACACGATGCGCCGCTGCTTGGCGGCGCCGATGCTCGCGGCCGCACCGCCGAAGCGGCTGCCGGCGCGCGCCCGCACCTCGACGAAGACCAGCGTGCCGTCGCGCTCGCGCACGATGAGGTCGATCTCGCCGCCCGGCATGGCGGGGCCGCGCGCGACCCGATAATTGCGCTCGACCAGCGTGAGCCCGCGTGCCTGCAAGGCCGCGAGCGCGCGCGCCTCGGCGGCGTCGCCCAGTGCCTTGCGCCCAGGCGTGTTCCGCGTCGTGTCGTCCGCACCGGAGCCGCCCTTGACCATCGATGCCCCCTTGCTGCAACGCGCCGCCGCCGCCGCCGCGGGCTCGCAGCAGTTCGCGGCCGCCGCACTCTACGTGGTCGCGACGCCGATCGGCAACCTCGCCGACCTGACGCTGCGCGCGGTGCACATCCTCGGCCGGGTCGATGCCGTTGCCGCCGAGGACACGCGCGTCGCCGGCACGCTGCTGCACCACCTGGGCCTGAGCAAGCCGCTGATCGCGCTGCACGCGCACAACGAGCAGCAGGCCGCGCTCACGGTGCTGGGCCGGTTGGCCGCCGGCGAGGCGGTGGCGCTCGTCAGCGATGCCGGCACGCCGGCGATTTCCGACCCCGGCGCGGTGCTGGTGCAGGCCGTGAATGCCGCCGGCCACCGCGTGCTGCCGGTGCCGGGCGCCAGCAGCGCCGCAGCGGCCGTCAGCGTGGCCGGCGACACGCTCGGCCACGGCTTCACCTTCGCCGGCTTCCTGCCGGCGAAGGGCCAGGAACGGCAGGCCGCGCTCGCCGCCGCGCTGGCGACCGGCACGACGCAGGTGCTGTTCGAGGCGCCTCACCGCATCGAGGCGCTGGCCGACGCGCTCGCCGCCGCGGCGCCGCAGCGCCGCGTCACGCTGTGCCGCGAACTCACGAAACAGTTCGAGACCGTCGTGACGATGGCCGCCGGCGCCCTGCCCGCGTGGCTGGCGGCCGACGCGAACCGGCGCCGCGGCGAGTTCGTGCTCGTCGTGCACGCGGCGCCGCGCGAAGCGGCGGTGGGCCTGCCGGCCGAGGCCGAGCGCACGCTCGACCTGCTGCTCGCCGAACTGCCGCTCAAGCAGGCGGTGGCGCTGGCGGCCGCGATCAGCGGCGCACCGCGCAACGCACTCTACGACGCCGCCCTCGCCAGGCGCGGCGGCTGAGCGCCGCTCACTTGGCGGCCGGCGCCTGCTGGGCGTCGTGCTTCTGGCGCGCGATGTCGCGGCTGGCATGGTTCTGCGCATGCGTCAGGCGCGCCCGCTCCTTCTTCGTCACCGTGCCGTCGGCCTTGGCGCGGTTCTCCATGCGGTCGATGCGGTTCTGCTCGGCGTCGAGCTTCTTCGTCTCGCGCTTCGTCAGTTCGCCCGACGCGACGCCCTGGTCGATGCGTTGTTCCTGGCGGGCCTGGCGCTCGTCGACGCGCGGCGTGGCGGCAGCGCCCGCGGCCTGCGCGAAGGCGCCGGCGGCGAAGGCGGACAGGAGGGCGGTGGCGGCAAGCGTGCGGAGTTTCATGGGTCGTTTCCTCGTAGGGCCGGCTCAGCGGGATGCTGTGCCCGGCGTGTTCTGACAACGGCGCCAGCTTCGGGCGTGACGACCGCGCGCTGGTGAAGCAGCGGTAAAGAAAGCTGAAGCCCCGGCAAGCCGCGGTGACAGGGGCCGGCTCCTACAATGGCTCGCTTGTGCCTGCGAGAAAGCCGCCGATGATCACGCGTGAACCCACGCTCGAACGCCTGGCCGTTGCCCAGGCGCTGATGCTCGAACCCTTCGGCCTGCAGGAATCGGTGCTGGCGCGCGCGCTGGCCACGATCGGCGAGCACCGCGTCGACGACGCCGACCTCTACTTCCAGACCACGCGCCACGAAGGCTGGAGCCTCGAGGAAGGCATCGTCAAGAGCGGCAGCTTCAGCATCGACCAGGGCGTGGGCGTGCGCGCCGTCGCCGGCGAGAAGACCGCCTTCGCCTACAGCGACGAACTCTCCGAAGCCGCGCTGCTCGACGCCGCGCGCACCGTGCGCACCATCGCCGCGGCCGGCCAGCACAAGCGCGTCAAGCTCGCGCGCGCGCCGCGCATCGCCGCCAGCCGCGTGCTCTACGCGCCGACCGACCCCATCGCCACGCTCGACAGCGCGCAGAAGGTGGCGCTGCTCGAGAAGGTCGAGAAGCTGGCCCGCGCGAAGGACCCGCGCGTCGTGCAGGTGATGGCCGGGCTGGCCGCCGAGTACGACGTGGTGCTGGTCGCGCGCGCCGACGGCACGCGCGCCGCCGACGTGCGGCCGCTGGTGCGCCTGTCGGTCACCGTCATCGCCGAGCAGGACGGCCGGCGCGAGATCGGCAGCGGCGGCGGCGGCGGCCGCTTCGGACTCGGCTTCTTCCAGGACGACGTCGTCGCGCACTACGTCGACGAAGCCGTGAACGCCGCGCTCACCAACCTGGAGAGCCGCCCCGCGCCGGCCGGCGAGATGACCGTCGTGCTCGGCCCCGGCTGGCCCGGCGTGCTGCTGCACGAGGCGGTGGGCCACGGCCTGGAGGGCGACTTCAACCGCAAGGGCAGCTCGGCCTTCTCGGGCCGCATCGGCCAGCGCGTCGCCGCCAAGGGCGTGACCGTGCTCGACGACGGCACGCTGCCCGACCGCCGCGGCTCGCTGAACGTCGACGACGAAGGCCACGCCTCGCAGCGCAACGTGCTCATCGAGGACGGCATCCTCCGGGGCTACATGCAGGACAGCCTGAATGCGCGCCTGATGGGCGTGAAGCCCACCGGCAACGGCCGTCGCGAGAGCTACGCGCACCTGCCGATGCCGCGCATGACCAACACCTACATGCTGGCCGGCGACCGCGCGCCGGAGGAAATCGTCGCCAGCATGAAACGCGGCCTCTACGCCACCCACTTCGGCGGCGGCCAGGTCGACATCACGAGCGGCAAGTTCGTTTTCTCGGCGAGCGAGGCGTTCTGGGTCGAGAACGGCAAGATCCTCTACCCGGTGAAGGGCGCCACCATCGTCGGCAGCGGCCCGGAGGCACTGAAGCGCGTCAGCATGATCGGCAACGACCTCGCGCTCGACCAGGGCGTGGGCATCTGCGGCAAGGAAGGCCAGAGCGTGCCGGTGGGCGTCGGCCAGCCGACGCTGCGCATCGAGCGCCTGACGGTCGGGGGCACGGCCTGAGGGCCGAAGGCAGCGCCGCTTGAGCCTCGCGGTCACCTTCGCCGACATCGAGGCCGCCGCCGGCCGCCTGGCCGGCCAGGTGCTGGACACGCCTTGCGTCGAGAGCCGCACGCTCGGCCAGATCGCCGGCTGCCAGGTCTTCCTGAAGTTCGAGAACCTGCAGTTCACCGCCTCGTTCAAGGAGCGCGGCGCGCTGAACAAGCTGCTGGCCCTCGTCGAACAGGGCGTGAAGGGCGTCATCGCCGCCAGCGCCGGCAACCACGCGCAGGGCGTGGCGCACCACGCTCAGCGGCTGGGGCTGCGCGCGGTGATCGTGATGCCGGTCACCACGCCGACCGTGAAGGTCGAGCGCACGCTCGGCTTCGGCGCCGAGGTGGTGCTGCACGGCGAGACCTTCGACGAGGCGCGCGACCATGCGCTCGCGCTCGCCGACGCGCAGGGCCTGACCTTCGTGCACCCGTTCGACGACCCGCTCGTCATCGCCGGCCAGGGCACCATCGGCCTCGAGATGCTGCGCGCGCAGCCCGACCTGGACACGCTGGTCATCGCGGTGGGCGGCGGCGGCCTGGTCAGCGGCATCGCCACCGCGGTGCGCGCGTTGAAGCCCGGCGTGCAGATCGTCGGCGTGCAGACGGCGCGCTTCCCGGCGATGGTCAACGCCATCAAGGGCACGCAGCACCCGCAGGGCACGAGCACCATCGCCGAAGGCATCGCCGTCGGCCAGCCGGGCCGGCTGACGCGCGAGATCGTGCGCGAGCTCGTCGACGACCTCGTGCTCGTCGACGAGGGCGACATCGAGCAGGCCATCGTGATGCTGCTCGAGATCGAGAAGACGCTGGTCGAAGGCGCCGGCGCCGCCGGCCTGGCGGCGCTGCTGAAGGAGCCGGCACGCCACGCCGGCCGCAAGGTGGGCCTGGTGCTGTGCGGCGGCAACATCGACCCGATGCTGCTGTCGGCCATCATCGGCCGCGGCATGGTGCGCGCGGGGCGGCTGGCACGCATCCGCGTCGGTGCGCGCGACACGCCCGGCGTGCTGGCGAAGATCACCGCGGTCGTCGCGCAGGCCGGCGCCAACATCGACGAAGTGCACCACCAGCGCGCGTTCAGCGCGCTGTCGGCGCAGAACGTCGAGGTCGAGCTCGTGCTGCAGACACGCAACCCGCAGCACGTGCAGCAGGTGGTGGCGGCGCTGCAGGGCGCCGGCTTCGCGGCGCAGAGCTACTGAGCGCCGTCAGTACCCCAGCGCAAAAGGCTGCGCCGCCGGGCTGCCCGCGTTGACGCCGGTGGACACCGCGTTGGCGCCGGTGGCCGGCGCGCCCAGCGGGTCGCCCCACCAGTTGCCGCGCGCGTCGATCGCGGTCGACAGCGGCTGAGCGTTGCGCAGCGCGAAGCCGGCGTTGCCGGTGAGGTTGCAGCCGGTCACCGCCGCCGCGGCGCCGTTGCCGGTGTGATCGATGACGACGCCGTCCCGGCCGCTGCCGCTGACTTCGCAGTTCGACAGCGCGACCGCGGCCGTCGCGTTGCCGCTCAGGTAAAGGCCATCGGTGGGCGCGCCGATCACGCGCGCCTGGAACGGCATCGGCGCCGAGGCCAGCGCCGCCGGCGCGTCGATCGCCACCGCGGGTGGGTTGCCGAAGCATCCGGCGCTGCTGCCGTAGCCTTCGAACACGCTGCGCCGCACCGCGCTGTCGGCCGCCGGCAGGCCGGTCGGCAGGCGCCAGCGCACACCCGAGCAACTGATCTGGCCGGACACCACCACGAAGCGGCTGTCCTCGACCTGCAACGCAGCCTCGTTGACGTCCAGCGCCGTCAGGCCGCGCGCGTTCACGTGGCGCATCGTGCTGTGGCGCTGCGGGTTCACGGCGGACCCGAAATGGCGGGTCAGTTCGGCGACCCAGAACTCGACGCCGGCGGCGGGCGCCATCTCGATCGGTGCGGTGGCGCTGCCTTCGGCGCGCAGCTGCCCGTTCCCTTCGACCGACAGGCGCTGCAAGCAGGTGGTGACGCCGGGCTCGATGTCGAGCGTGCCGCCGTCGGCGATGCGCACGACGCCGCCCCGGTAGGGGCTGCCGGCGAGCCGCCAGGTCTCGGTGCCCTCGATGCGGCGCTCGCGCAGCGGGTCGAAGTCGGTGCCTTCGCCGCCGCCGCAGGTGCCGTCCGCGGTGGCGGCGCCGGCGGTGGCCCTGAAGGTGAAGAGGCGGTCGCGCACGCGCGCCGACACGGTCTGCTCGCCGAGGTCGGGCCCGAGCTGCCAGTTCACCGCAGCACGGCCGTCGTACCACGTGAACTTCGTCGCCGTCGGGCGGCCGTCGACGAGGCCGCCGCCGGTGAGCACGGTCCACTGCACGGGCACGCCGTCTTCGCCCGGATCGAGCGACGCGATCCCGCAGGTGACGACGACCGCCAACGCGCTGCCCAGCGGCGCGGTGGCGGCGCCGGACTGGCCGTCGCCGCTGAAGTCGACGTTGCGCGGTGCGCTGTCGCGGCAGCCGCCGTCCACCACCGTGGCCAGGTTCGACAGCACGCCGGCCAGCACCACCAGCACGATCCACAGGCCGTGCACGCGGCCGGCCACCCCTCGCGTCGTCATGTTCGAGGCCCTCCCTGGGCGCGAAGATGCCATCACGTCAGGCGCTTGTCATCCGCAGCGTGATAGAGTGAGAGCCATGCAACGCGTCGCGTTCTTCTTTGCGTACTTTTGGTTCTCGCACCGCTCGGCGGCTGGAGAGGCAAGCGCATAGCAGAACGAAGCGCACGCAGCACCAGAAACCGCCGGCACCCCCGGCGGTTTTTTATTGCCCGCGCGACCCGAGGAAGACCTTCATGAGCCCGAAGCCCGCCAACGCCGAGAGCCGCTACGCCCTCAGCGAGAAGACCAGCCAGACCGACGACCAGCGCATCCGCGACGTCACGCCGCTGCCGCCGCCCGAGCACCTGATCCGCTTCTTCCCGATCGCCGACACGCCGGTGGAGACGCTGGTCTCCGGCACCCGCCAGAGCATCCGCCGCATCATGGGCGGCGAGGACGACCGGCTGCTCGTCATCATCGGCCCCTGCTCGATCCACGACCCCGCGGCGGCCATCGAGTACGCGCGCAAGCTGAAGGCCGAGCGCGACAAGCACGCCGGCGAGCTGGAGGTCGTGATGCGGGTGTACTTCGAGAAGCCGCGCACCACCGTCGGCTGGAAGGGCCTCATCAACGACCCCTACCTCGACGAGAGCTACCGCATCCACGAAGGCCTGCGCATCGCGCGCCAGCTGCTGGTGGACATCAACCGCCTGGGCGTGCCGGCGGGCAGCGAGTTCCTGGACGTCATCAGCCCGCAGTACATCGGCGACCTCATCGCCTGGGGCGCGATCGGCGCGCGCACCACCGAGAGCCAGGTGCACCGCGAGCTGGCCTCCGGACTGAGTGCACCGGTGGGCTTCAAGAACGGCACCGACGGCAACATCAAGATCGCCACCGACGCCATCCAGGCGGCGGCGCGGCCGCACCACTTCCTGTCGGTGCACAAGAACGGCCAGGTCGCGATCGTCGAGACGCGCGGCAACAAGGACTGCCACGTCATCCTGCGCGGCGGCAAGGAGCCCAACTACGACGCCGCCAGCGTGGCCGCGGCCTGCAAGGAAATCGAGGCCGCCAAGCTGCCGTGCCGGCTGATGATCGACGCCAGCCACGCCAACAGCAGCAAGCAGCACCAGCGCCAGGTCGACGTCATGCGCGACGTCGGCAGCCAGCTCGACGCCGGCAACCGCTGCATCTTCGGCGTCATGGTCGAAAGCCACCTGCACGCCGGCGCGCAGAAGTTCACCCCGGGCAAGGACGACGCGACGAAGCTGGTCTACGGCCAGAGCATCACCGACGCCTGCATCGGCTGGGACGACAGCGTCAACGTGCTGGAGATCCTGGCGGCGGCGGTCAAGGCCCGGCGTCGCCACGCCGGCTGAGCGCCAGCGCCTCCTCGTACACCGGCGCCAGCTGCGGGCCCACGCCGGCCCACTTGCTGCGCGGGCCTTCGTCGCGCGCCAGCGCCTCGGCGGTGTCGCGCGCCACCCGGGCCGCCGCCAGCGCGCCGGCGGCGTCGCCGCAACGCAGGCGTGCCAGCGCCAGCGTGTGGGCTTCCACCATGAGCCCGTCGCGCCAGGCCACGTTGGCCGGCTCGCGCGCGACGTTGCGCTGGCGCAGCTCGAACGCGGCCTCGGCCTCCGCGCGCATCTCGGGCCACTGTTCGCGCCGGCGGTGCACGAGCGCGCGGCCGCCGAGCACGGTGCCCACCTGGTGCGTCAGGTAGACCTCGGCCGCCGGGCTGCCGGCTGGGCCGGTGCGGTCGATCGCCGCCAGCAGCGCCGGCTGCGCGAGCCGCTCGCGGTAGGTGGCCTCGGCCTCGCGATAGGCCTGCAGCGCGTCGGCCGGGCGGCCCAGGCTGGGCAGGTTGGCGTGGTCGAACAGCTGCGCCAGCGTGATCAACTGGTTGGCGATGCCGGTGGCGATGAAGACGCGGCCAGTCGCGTCGGCCTGCAGCGGCAGCGCGTCGCGGCCCTGCTCCACCGCGCGCCGCAGCGCCGCCACCGCGTCGTCGAGGCGGCCTTCGCCGCGCAGCACCTGCGCCTGCACGGTGCGCGCGCGCAGGTGCCAGCTGGCGAAGCGCCAGTCGGCGCGCTGGCGCGGCCAGGCGCGTTCGCCGAGCGCCAGCGCGCGCTCGACGGTGGCGCGCGCCTCGGCCGCGCGCTCCGGCGCGGCGGTGACGGTGTTGCCCTGGATCTCGGCCAGCCGCGCCAGCCCCGACGCCGCGATCGCCTGCAGTTCGCCGTCGTCGGGCGCGCCCTGCAGTGCCGGTTCGAGCGAGGCGACGGTCTGCTGCAGCAGCGCTTCCTGGGCCGCCGCGCCGCCCGGCATCAGGTTGACCGCATCGCCGAAGCGGAACACGAGGTCGGCGGTGATGCGCTTGACCTCGCCGAGCTGGCGCCGCGCCTCGTCGCGCGCCCGCGCGGCGGCGTCACGCGACTGCGCCGCGGCGCGGGCCTGCAGCAGCGCCATCGCCAGCCCCGCCGCGAGGCCGGCGGCGCCGAGCGCGGCGGCGAAACGCTCGGTGAGCAGCGCCGCCGCCAGCCCGGTCGCCAGGCCCAGGCCGCCGAGCGCGGCCGCCAGCACCGCCCAGCGGTGGCGGCGCACGAACTTGCCCAGCACGTAGGCCGCGCTCGCCGGCCGCGCGCTGACCGGGAAACCCTGCAGGTAGGCGCGCACGTCGGCCGCGAGCGCGTCGACGCTGGCGTAGCGGCGTTCCACCGGCTTTTCCAGCGCCTTCAGCACGATGTTGTCGAGGTCGCCTTCGAGCCGCCGGCGCGTCGCTTCCCAGCCCGGCGCCGGGCGGGCGAGGCTGCTCGGGCGCGTCGGTTCCTCTTCGAGCACGGCGCGCGCGGCGTCGTGCGGCGTGGTCGCGGCGCGGCCGTAAGGGCGCTCGCCGGTGAGCAGCACGTACAGCAGCACGCCCAGCGAATAGAGGTCGGTGGCGGTGCTGACGGGTTCGCCGCGCACCTGCTCCGGGCTGGCGTACTGCGGCGTGAAGGGCCGCGGCCCGTGCTGCGTGGTGGCGGCGCCGTCGTCGGGCGCCAGCGCCTTCGCGATGCCGAAGTCGAGCAGCTTGACCTGGCCGGCCGCGTTCACGAGCACGTTGCCGGGCTTCAGGTCGCGGTGCACCAGCAGGTTGCGGTGCGCGTGCGCCACCGCGTCGGTCAGCTGCAGGAACAGGCGCAGGCGCGCTTCGAGCGGCAGGCCGGCGCAGGCTTCGTCGATCGGCCGGCCGTGCACGCGCTCCATCACGAAGTACGGCAGGCCGTCGGCCGACAGGCCGGCGTCGAGCAGGTGCGCGATGTGCGGGTGCGACAGCCGCGCCAGCGCCTGCTGCTCGTGCGCGAAGCGGGCCAGCACGGCGGCGCTGTCCATGCCGCGCTTGAGCAGCTTGATCGCCGCCTCGCCGGCATAGCGGCCGTCGGCGCGCTCGGCGGCCCACACCTCGCCCATGCCGCCGCTGCCGAGCGCGCCGGTGATGCGCCACGCGCCCAGGCGCTGGCCTTCGCGCGTGTCCGGCACGACCGCCGCGGGCAGCGGCGGTGGCTGGTCGAGCAGGCTCGGGCCATCGTCGTAGCCGAGCAGCGAGCGCACCTCGCGCACGACGGCGGCGTCGTGCGCGGGGTCGGCCAGCAGGGCTTCGCGGGCGGCGCCTTGCAGCGCGCCGGCGGCCTCGAAGAGGCGCCGCACCGCGGACCAGTCGGCGGGCGGTGGCGGCGTCGGGGTCACGGCGGGATCGTAAGGGCGCGCCTCAGCCGCCGTTGAGGTCGAACTCCACGCGGCAGTCGCGGTAGTAGACCGAGTTCAGGTTGCCGCCCACGGCCTGGATGTTGCGCAGGTTCACCTCGATCAGGTTGGCCGCCGCCGGCACCGGCGAGGCCTGCAGCTCGATCCACTCCAGCGAATTCGTCGGCCGCTTCAGCGTCGCCGATTGCGTGAACGCGCTGCGGAAGGTGGCGAGGTTGGTGAAGCCGCCGCTGGCCGAGAACGCGAAGGTGTTGTTCTTCACGCCGTCGTCGAAGCGGAAGGTCTGCGCGGTGGCGTCGATCGTCACCGTGCAGGCCTGGCCGTCGATGCCGGTGCCGACGTAGGTGCCGGCCAGGCAGGCCATGTCGCTGAAGGAGGCCGAGACCAGGTTCTGCGTAACCTGGCAGGCGTTCAGCGCCGCCGCCGTCATGGTGGTGCCGGCGCGCGGGCGCCAGTCGGGCAGGCGGTAGCTGCCGCGCAGCGTCGCCGGTGCCGGGTTGCCGCTCAGAACGGTGGCCGTGAGCGGGGTGTCGGCGAAGGTGACGGTGCCGGCCGCGACGTCGACCGTGACGCCGGTGCACGGGCTGCAGGTCGCGTAGTAGTTGGTGCTGCCGACCGGGGCGGTGGGCTCCGGCACCACGATCGCCGAGGCCGACAGCACCTCGCCGGTGGCGGCGACGTAGCGCACCGACACGCTGTCGAAGGGCGAGTCGCCCTGCAGCGGGTCGCGCGCCTGCGACATCGTGAGGTGGCGCGCCAGGCCGGCGCTCGAGGTCTTCGCCTCCAGCCCGGGCAGGCGGTTCGGTTCGACGACGCGGTCGGCGGCGAGCGCGCTGCTGCTCACGGTGACGCTGCCCCAGCCGGGGGCGGGTGTCGGCGCCGGCGTGGGCGCCGGGGTGGGGGCGGGCGTGGGTGCGGGTGTGGGTGCCGGCGTCGGCCCCGGGGTCGGCGCCGGCGTCGGGGCCGGGGTCGGTTCGGATGCGATCGGCTCGGCGCTGTCGTTGCCGCCGCCGCAGGCGGCCAGGGCGGCAGCAAGGCTGCAGGCCAGCAGCAGGCGCTGGCGACGGTTCAGGGCGGTTCGGGGGCTGTGCATGGCGGTGATCCGGGTCGGGTTGGGCGGCCCCGCACGCCAGTCGCACGGGGGCTCAGTGACATACGCCCCCTTTCGCGCCGGAACGGCTCATCGGCCGCGCAGGCCGCTTCGGATAATCGCCAGCACCCATGAGCGCCGAGCCGATCGACACGCCCGCCGATGTCACCCAATGGCTGCAATCGCTGGCCGAAGGCCAGGCGGGGGTTTCGTCGTTGCTCTTCGAGCGCCTGTACGACGACCTGCGCCGAGTCGCCCGCAGCCACCTGCGGCGCGAGGACGCTGGCCACACGCTGAGCGCCACCGCGCTGGTGCACGAGTCGTGGTTCCGCCTCGCCGGCCAGGACCGCACGGCGTGGCAGAACCGCGGCCATTTCCTGGCGGTGGCGTCGACCATGATGCGGCGCATCCTCGTCAACCACGAGCGCGCGCGGCGCGCCGACAAGCGCGACGTGGAGTGCCTGCCGCTCACGCTGGCGGGCGCACACGACGTCGCCGCCGAGGCCCCCGCGGCCGACGTGGTGGCGCTGCACGACGCCCTGCTCGCCTTCGAGGCGGTCGACGCCCGCGCCGCCAAGGTGGTGGAGCTGCGCTACTTCGGCGGCCTGGAGAACGACGAGGTGGCCGAAGCGCTGGGCCTGTCACCGGCCACCGTCAAGCGCGACTGGGCGATTGCGCGTGCCTGGCTGCAGCGCGCGCTGCAAACCGCCTGACGCTCACCGTCGCCCACGTCCGCACACATGAATGTGAGCGAACGCCTCGCGGCGTAAGCACGCAGGCCGTGGGGTAAGCCGGGCAACCTGGAGCAAGAACGCTGGCCGTGCCGGGCCGGCGCGGCTGCAATGGCGCTTCCCTTCACTGCCCTCACTTCAGGAGCCAGCAACATGCAGACCTTCTCCCACACCATCGCCCGCCACGCCGCCGCCGTGCTGGCGCTCAGCGCGCTGGCCTTCGGCGCACACGCCCAGGGCGCGATGCCGGCCAAGCCCGCGCAGGCGGCAACGCCGGCCGAGTCGGTCAGCGCCGGCTTCAAGCGCGCCGACCTCAACGGCGACGGCAAGCTGTCGCGCGAGGAAGCGGCGCGCGTGCCGGCGCTGGCCGACAAGTTCGACGCCGCCGACAAGAACAAGGACGGCCAGCTCGACCTCGACGAGGTGACGGCCGCGCTGCAGGCGGCGCCGACGAAGTAGCGCCCGCTAGAACGCGCGGCCCACCGTGAGGTAGCCGCGCGTGCCCTTGGGCTCGTCGAGCCCGCGCGCCACGCCGGCGCGCAACTGCAGCCCCAGCGCGTACAGCAGCCGCACTTCGCCGAGCAGCTCGAAGCCGACGCCGCGGTGCCAGCGCTCGGGGCCGTTGCCGCTGTTCCACACGCCGCCGGCCTCGAAGAAGAACGCGCCCGACAGGCGGTTGATGCCGACGGCCGGCACCATCGCGTGGCGGTCGATGTCGGCGAACGGCATGCGCCACTCGACGCTGGCGATGCGGGCGTTGCGGCCGAGCAGCTCGGGTTCGTCGCCGCGGTAGCCGCGCAGCGCGAGGTCGCGGCTGTTCAGCACGTAGCCGAGCTGCAGCTGCTCGTCGGTGGCGCCCCCGAGCTGGAAGGGCTCGGTGGTGTCCTTTGCCCGCGCCTCGGTCCAGCGCAGGCCCAGCACGCTGCGGCCCAGCGGCACGTAGCCGCGCAGGTCGAGCCGCGCGATGGCGCCGTCGTAGGTGGGCTCGCCGTTCGGGCCGACGTTGTTGAAGGGCTTGTAGCTCTCGTAGAGCAGCGTCGCGTGCAGGCCGCGGTTCGGCCCTTCGCTGTACCAGTTGCCGCCGCTGGTGTCGACGTCCAGCAGCGCGGCGGCGATGCGCTCGTCGCGCCGGCGCGCCACCGTGCGCGGCTCGGCCTCGATGCGCTCCTCGCGGTCGAGCGCGGCGCCGATGCCGAAGACGACGCGGCGCTCGATGCGCAGCCAGGGCAGCAGGCTCAGCCACTGCGCCTTCGTCTCGCGGTCGTAGGTGGTGATGGTCTCGTCGCCGCTGCGGCCGGTCCAGGCGCGCGCGCTCAGCGTGCGCGACACGGCGAGGTTGTGCGCGCCGAGGTAGCTGTACTCGAAGCTGCCGATCAGCTCCTTCTGCGTGGTTTCCCACTGCGCGAGCGCGGCGTAGCTGTGGAAGAACAGCGCATCGGTGCCGGCGGTGCTGGCGCCATAGGCGGTGAGGCCGCGGTCGGCGGTGATGGCCGGCAGCCAGGCGCGCGGGTACAGCGTGCGCCAGGCCGAGTAGCCGTAGCCCTCGCCGAGCGCCGGCGGCTCGGCCGCCGGCGGCGCGGCGGCCGGCGGTGCGGCACGGTCGACCGCGGCCGTCTGCAGCACCTGCGCGCCCTTCAGGCGCCGCAGCTCGTAGCCGCCGGCGGCCACGACCACGGTGGCCAGGCTGCCGTCGCCGGCCGTGCCGGCCTGCGCGACCACGCTGGTGTGCGCATGCGTCAGCCGCTGCAACGCGCCGCCTTCGAGGCGCCAGACGTTGTAGACGCCGCCGTCCAGCGCGATGAACTCGAGCCCGCTGCGGCCGTGGCGCAGGCCCTGCATCGGCGAGTTGCGGCGCAGCAGCAGGCGCGGCGTGGCGGTCGGCTTGTCGACGTCGAACTCGGTGAGGCGCCAGTCGCTGCCGTCGCGGCGGCCGATGACGCTGACGCGCTGGCCGTCCGGCGACGCGGCAAGGTCGACCAGCTCCTCGCCCGTGGCCGGCGTGTACAGCACCTGCAGGTCGCCGCCGTCGGCGTTCAGGCGCACCAGGCGCGTCTGCCCGGCGTCGAGCTGCAGCGCGACGATGGCCTTGCCCGCCTGCGTGGCACGCCGCAGGTGCGCGCACGAGGTCAGCTGGCGCAGGCTGTCGCCTTCCAGCCGGTACAGGTCGTAGGCGAGGTAGAAGGTGTTGCAGAGGTCGGGCTGGGCGACGAGCACGCCGCCGTCGGCCGCGACGTCGATGCGCGCCGTGAAGTTGACGGTGGTGATGGGCTGTGGCCGGCCGTCGGCGCCGATGCGCGACAGCTTCGTCGCGCCCAGGCCGTCGTCGAGCACGGCGAGCAGGTCGCCGCCGGGCAGCGCGCCGATCGCCGGGATGTCGAACAGCGGGCCGAGTACGCGCTCGCCCAGCACTTCGGCCTTCGCCTTGATGGGCGCGGCGCGCCGGTCCACCTGCTCGGCGAGGTCGGCGAGGAACTCGTCCCACAGCGTGTCCATCATCTTGCCGGTGGCGTCGTACGGGCCGCTGTGCAGGCGCGGTGCGAAGCCGATGTTGCCGCTGTAGCGCTCGATGAAGGCCTGCGGCTTGTCGGCGCCGTACTTGCGCGCGAGGAACTCGTAGAAGTAGGCGCCGTAGAGGTACTGCTTGGCCACCGGCAGCGTGCGGCCGTCGGCGTTCAGTTCGGCCAGCTTGATGAAGCCCTTGGCGCGCTCGGCGCGCAGCCAGGCCTCGAACATCGGGCCCTGCAGGCGGCCGCGGCCGGCGGCGGGCTCGCTCTCCATGTAGGTGGCGATGCCCTCCAGCGTCCAGCCCGGCGCGAAGATGTTGGGGATGAACCAGACGACGTTGCCGAAGATGTTCTGCAGGATCTTCGGCACGCCGCGCACCTTGTCCAGGTGCACGGCGTGCGTGAACTCGTGCACCAGCAGCAGGTCCAGCCAGGGCGTGTTGTCGAGCAGCTGGCCTTCGTCGGGCGGCGCCAGGAAGATGCCCATCAGGTTGAACGGCAGCGGCGTCGTGAAGCCGTTGGCGAGGTCGATCTCGCTGTAGACCACCACCTCGGTGCGGCCGCGCGGCTTCCACTGCAGCGCCTCGGTGACGCGCGGGTACACGCGCTCGGCGGCGCGCGCCACCGCTTCGGCCTGCGCGCGCTGCGCGGCGCGGTAGTGGACGCGGAAGTGCTCGCTGGTGGCGGTCTGCCAGTCGGCCCAGGGGTCGGCGCTCTGCGCGAAAGCCGCCGCCGACACGAACAACATCAGCGCCGCGAAGGCGCGGGCCGGCCAGGTGGAACGCATTCGAGGTCTCCCTTCGGGTGGGCGCCGCGCGGGCGCCGTCAGCCTTCTTCGCCGCGCGCCAGCTTTTCGCTGCGCCAGTAGACGTCGTCGCCGCCGAGGCCGTCGAGGTTGGCGCGGTTGAGCACGCGCGCCAGCACGAACATCAGGTCGGACAGTCGGTTCAGGTACTGGCGCGGCGCGGCGTTGACGGCCTCGTGGGCCGCCAGCGCGACGACGGCGCGCTCGGCACGGCGCGCGATGGTGCGGCTCACGTGCGCCAGCGCGGCGCTGCGCGTGCCGGCCGGCAGGATGAATTCCTTCAGCCGCGGCAGCTGCGCGTTGTAGTGCTCGAGCGCCTCGTCCAGGCGCAGCACGGCGGCGGCCTTCAGCAGTTCGTAGCCGGGGATCGACAGCTCGCCGCCGAGGTTGAAGAGCTCGTGCTGGATCGTCACCAGCAGCGCGCGCACGTCATCGGGCAGCGGCTCGGCCAGCAGCACGCCGAGGCTGGAGTTCAGCTCGTCGACGTCGCCCATCGCCTGCACGCGCAGCGCGTCCTTGCGCGTGCGGGAGCCGTCGCCGAGGCCGGTGCTGCCGTCGTCGCCGGTGCGCGTGGCGATCTGCGTGAGTCGATTGGCCATGGGCGCGATGTTAGCCGCGCCGGCCGGCGGCCTTCAGCCGGCCAGCCGCACCGCCAGCCGCTCCAGCAGGGGGCGTCGGCGCCAGCTGCCGAGGGCGCGCTCGGCGAAGTCGTGGCCTTCGCGCGAGAGCCGGTAGTACTCGATGCCCGGAAAGCCCTGCGGGTTGTCGAAGGGCTTCACGAGCCCGTAGCGCAGCAGCGTGGGTGCCGAGTGGTAGACCATGCTGCCGTCGATGACGCAGCGCTCGGCGTGATCCTGCACCGCCACCATCACGTGGCCGCGGCGCAGTGCGCGCAGGGCATCGATGAACTCGCCTCGGTCGGGAATGATGCGAACTTCTGGCATGGCGGCGGTCGGGTGTGATGCGTCTACGAATGGTGCCGGCGCCGGCGCGCCGCGAAAGCGCGAAGAACGCCGGCGCGGGCGCCCAATTCCCTGCCGGCGGCGGTCCCTAGAATGCGCGACACCCCACGCCCCGGAGGCCCGCCATGAACGCGCCGCTGCCCAACGAAGTCCTGCCCCAGTACGCGCGCCGCCCGGTGCCGGCCACCATGCTCGACGCGCTGAAGGCGCGCTTCGGCGACCGCTGCTCCACCGCCGCCGCGGTGCGCGAGCAGCACGGCCGCGACGAGAGCCCGTTCCCGGTGACGCCGCCGGACGCCGTGGTGTTCTGCGAGAGCACCGAGGACGTCGCCGCCGTCGTCGCGCTGGCCGCCGCGCACGAGGTGCCGGTGATCCCGTTCGGCATCGGTTCGTCGCTCGAAGGTCACCTGCTGGCGGTGCAGGGCGGCGTCAGCGTCGACCTGTCGCGCATGACGCAGCTGGTGCGCCTGAACCCCGAGGACCTGACCGTCACCGTGCAGGCCGGCGTGACGCGCGAGCAGCTCAACCGCGAGGTCAAGGACCAGGGCCTGTTCTTCCCCATCGACCCCGGCGCCAACGCCACGCTGGGCGGCATGGCGGCCACGCGCGCCAGCGGCACGAACGCGGTGCGCTACGGCACGATGCGCGAGAACGTGCTCGGCCTCACGGTCGTCACGGCCAGCGGCGAGGTCATCCGCACCGGCACGCGGGCGAAGAAGTCGAGCGCCGGCTACGACCTGACGCGGCTGTTCGTCGGCAGCGAGGGCACGCTGGGCGTGATGACCGAGGTCACGCTGAAGCTGTACCCGCTGCCCGAGGCGGTGAGCGCCGCGATCTGCCACTTCGCCGACGTGCGCTCGGCGGTGGATGCGACGATCCAGGTCATCCAGATGGGCGTGCCGATCGCGCGCTGCGAGCTGCTGGACGTGAACGCCGTGCGCTTCATCAACGCGCAGAGCAAGCTCGGCCTGCGCGAGTCGCCGCTGCTGCTGATGGAGTTCCACGGCAGCGAGGCCGGCGTGAAGGAGCAGGCCGAGACGGTGCAGGCCATCGCCACCGAGATGGGCGGCGAGGACTTCCAGTGGGCCACCACGCCCGAGGAGCGTACGCGCCTGTGGACGGCGCGCCACAAGGCCTACTTCGCCGGCATGCAGACCAATCCCGGCTGCCGCACCGTGACCACCGACACCTGCGTGCCGATCTCGCGCCTGGCCGAGATCATCGACGCCAGCGTCTCCGAGGCGGACGCGTCGGGCCTGCCGTACTACATCGTCGGCCACGTCGGCGACGGCAACTTCCACCTCGCCTACCTGGTGAAGGAAGGCGACCTCGCCGAGCGTGCGCTGGCCGAACGGCTGAGCCTGCAGATGGTGCAGCGCGCGATCGCGCTCGAAGGCACCTGCACCGGCGAGCACGGCATCGGCCTGCACAAGATGGGTTTCCTCGTCGACGAGGCGGGCGCCGGCACGGTCGAGCTGATGCGCAGCGTGAAGCGCGCGCTCGACCCGAAGAACATCCTGAACCCGGGAAAGATCTTCGCGCTGTAGCCGCGCGGCTCAGCTGCCGTTCTGGGCCGGGGCGGGCACCGACCAGCGCTTCGTCACGTCGCCCTTCGCGTTCACGCTCTCGAGGTGGACGCCGAAGCCCCACAGCCGGGCCACGTGCTTGAGCACCTCGTTCGCGGTCTCGTGCAGCGGGCGGTCGTTGTGCTGGAAGTGGCGCAGCGTGAGGCTGCGGTCGCCGCGCAGGTTGACGTTCCAGACCTGGATGTTGGGCTCGCGCGAGCCCAGGTCGTACTGGCGGGAGAGCGACTCGCGCACGCGGCGGTAGCCGGTGTCGTCGTGGATGGCGGCGACCTCGAGTTCGGTCTGCCGCTCGTCGTCGACGATGGCGAAGAGGCGCAGGTCGCGCATCAGCTTCGGGCTCAGGTACTGGCCGATGAAGCTCTCGTCCTTGAAGTTGCGCATGGCCTGGTCCAGCGTGGGCAGCCAGGGTTTGCCGGCGATCTCGGGGAACCAGTCGCGGTCTTCGTCGGTGGGCTTTTCGCAGACGCGCTTGATGTCGGTGTACATCGCGAAGCCCAGCGCGTAGGGATTGATGCCGCTGTACGCGCGGTGCCCCACTGGCGGCTGGTAGATCACGTTGGTGTGCGACTTCAGCCACTCGATCATCACGCCGTCGGTCAGGAAGCCGTCGTCGTACATCGTGTTCAGCAGCTTGTAGTGCCAGAACGTGGCCCAGCCCTCGTTCATGACCTGCGTCTGCCGCTGCGGGTAGAAGTACTGCGCGATCTTGCGCACGATGCGCACGATCTCGCGCTGCCAGGGTTCGAGCAGCGGCGCGTTCTTCTCGATGAAATACAGCAGGTTCTCCTGCGGTTCATCGGGGAAGCGGCGGGCCTCCTTCTCGGCGCCGTCCTTCTCGGCCTTCTTCGGCAGCGTGCGCCAGAGGTCATTCACCTGCTGCTGCGCGTAGGCCTCGCGGTCCTTGCGCTCGGCGAGTTCCTGCGCCAGCGTCTTGCGGCTCGGGCGGCGGTAGCGGTCGACGCCGTGGTTGCTGAGCGCGTGGCAGCTGTCGAGGAAGTTCTCGACCGCGTCCAGGCCGTGCTTTTCCTCGCAGGCGGCGACGTAGTTCTTCGCGTAGACCAGGTAGTCGATGATCGACGCCGCATCGGTCCACATGCGGAACAGGTAGTTGCCCTTGAAGAAGCTGTTGTGGCCGTAGGCGGCGTGCGCGATGACGAGCGCCTGCATCGCCATCGTGTTTTCCTCCATCAGGTAGCTGATGCAGGGGTTGCTGTTGATGACGATCTCGTACGCCAGCCCCATGTGGCCGCGCTTGTAGTTCTTCTCGGTGGCGATGAACTCCTTGCCGTAGCTCCAGTGGCGGTAGTTCACCGGCATGCCCACGCTGGCGTAGGCGTCCATCATCTGCTCGGCGGTGATGATCTCGAGCTGGTTCGGGTAGGTGTCCAGGCCGAAGCGCTCGGCCGTCGCCTTGATGACGCGGTGGTAGGTGTCGATCAGGTCGAAGGACCAGTCGCTCGGTCCGGGCAGGTGTTCGCTCGGTCGCGACTCCAGCGGCCGCGGTTCATCGAGCGCGACGCGAGCAGGTTTCATGCGGCCTGCGCCCCTTCCTTCTTGAACAGGTCACGGAACACGGGGTAGATCTGGTCGGCGCTCACCGCCTTGCGCATCGCGAAGTGCTTGTGGCCATCGAGCAGCTGGGTGTATTCCTCCCAGAGGTTCTGCTCTTCCTCGGCCACCTGCACGTAGGCGTAGTAGCGGCACATCGGCAGCAGCCTGTCGTTCAGCAGTTCGCGGCAGCGGCCGCTGTCGTGGTGCCAGTTGTCGCCGTCGCTCGCCTGCGCGCCGTAGATGTTCCACTCGCTCGGGTTGTAGCGCTCGCGGATGATCTCGTCCATCAGCACCAGCGCACTGCTCACCACGGTGCCGCCGGTCTCGCGGGCGTGGAAGAAGTTCTCCTCGTCCACTTCCTGTGCCTGCGTGTGGTGGCGGATGAAGACGAGCTCGATCTTCTCGTAGTGCCGCGTCAGGAACAGGTAGAGCAGGATGAAGAAGCGCTTGCTGAGCTCCTTGCGGCCTTCGTCCATCGAGCCCGAGACGTCCATCAGGCAGAACATCACCGCCTTGCTGGTGGGCACCGGCACGCGCACGCGGTTGCGGAAACGCAGGTCGATGGGGTCGAGGTAGGGAATGCGTTCGAGGCGCGCACGCAACGCGGTGATCTGCTCTTCGAGCTCGTGGATCTCGGCCTCGGCGATGGTGTCCCCGGGCTTCAGTGCGACCTTCAGCTCTTCGAGCTTCGCCTCCATCTCGCGCAACTCGCGCCGGCTGCCGGCGCCGATGGCGATGCGGCGGCCGATGGCGCCGCGCATGCTGCGCACCACGTGCAGGTTGTTCGGCGTGCCGTCACTCGAATAGCCGGCGCGGTGGGTCTTCCACTCGGGCACTTCGGCGAGCTGGGTGCGCACCAGGTGCGGCAGCGCCAGGTCTTCGAAGAAGACCTGCATGAACTCTTCCTTGCTGAGCGCGAAGACGAAGTCGTCCTCGCCTTCGCCCTGGTCGCTGGCCTGCCCGCTGCCGCTGCCGCCACCGCCCTGCCCGCCCTTGGGCCGCTCGATGCGGTCGCCGCGGATGTACTCCTGGTTGCCGGGGTGCACCACCTCGCGCATGCCGCCCTGGCCGTGGCCGAAGACCGGCTCGGTGAGGTCGCGCTTGGGGATGTGGATGTCCTCGCCGCGCTCGATGTCGCGGATGCCCCGGCCGTCGATCGCGCGCTTCACCGCTTCGCGGATCTGCTCCTTGTGGCGGCGCAGGAACCGCTCGCGGTTGCCGATGGACTTGTTCTTGCCCGCCAGCCGGCGATCGATGATGGAGTGCAGCATCAGCTGGACTTCCGGACCCGCAGGTACCACTCGCACAGCAGGCGAACCTGCTTGGGGGTGTAGCCCTTGGCCACCATGCGGGTCACGAAGTCCTCGTGCTTCTTGGCTTCGTCGGCGCTCGCCTTGGCGTTGAAGCTGATGACCGGCAACAGCTCCTCGGTGTTCGAGAACATCTTCTTCTCGATCACGGTGCGCAGCTTCTCGTAGCTGGTCCAGACCGGGTTCTTGCCCTGGTTGGAGGCGCGCGCCCGCAGCACGAAGTTGACGATCTCGTTGCGGAAGTCCTTCGGGTTCGCGATGCCGGCCGGCTTCTCGATCTTCTCAAGTTCGGCGTTCAGGCTGGCACGGTCGAACACCTCGCCGGTGTCGGTGTCGCGGTACTCGTGGTCCTGGATCCAGTAGTCGGCGTAGGTGACGTAGCGGTCGAAGATGTTCTGGCCGTACTCGGAGTAGCTCTCCAGGTACGCGGTCTGGATCTCCTTGCCGATGAATTCGGCGTAGCGCGGCGCCAGCAGCTCCTTGATGAAGCCGACGTACTTCTGCTCGACTTCGGCCGGGAACTGCTCGCGCTCGATCTGCTGTTCCAGCACGTACATCAGGTGCACCGGGTTCGCGGCGACTTCCGTGCTGTCGAAGTTGAAGACCTTGGAGATGATCTTGTAGGCGAAGCGCGTGCTGATGCCGCTCATGCCCTCGTCGACGCCGGCGTAGTCGCGGTACTCCTGGTAGCTCTTGGCGCGCGGGTCGGTGTCCTTCAGGTTCTCGCCGTCGTAGATCAGCATCTTGGAATAGAGCGAGCTGTTCTCCGGCTCCTTCAGGCGCGTCAGCATCGCGAACTGGCTCATCATCTTCAGCGTGCCGGGCGCGCAGGTGGCCTGGGCGAGCGAGGAGTTCCGCAGCAGCTTCTCGTAGATCTTGATCTCTTCACTGACACGCAGGCAGTACGGCACCTTCACGATGTAGATGCGGTCGAGGAAGGCTTCGTTGTTCTTGTTGTTGCGGAAGGCCTTCCACTCGCTTTCGTTGCTGTGCGCGAGCACGACACCGTCGAACGGGATGGCGCCGAAGCCTTCGGTGCCCTTGAAGTTGCCTTCCTGGGTGGCCGTGAGCAGCGGGTGCAGCACCTTGATCGGCGCCTTGAACATCTCGACGAATTCGAGCAGGCCCTGGTTCGCCAGGCACAGGCCGCCGCTGTAGCTGTAGGCGTCGGGGTCGTCCTGCGCATAGGTTTCGAGCTTGCGGATGTCGACCTTGCCGACGAGCGAGCTGATGTCCTGGTTGTTCTCGTCGCCCGGCTCGGTCTTGGCGATGCCGATCTGCTTGAGGATGCTCGGGAAGCGCTTGACGACCTTGAACTTGCGGATGTCGCCGCCGAATTCCTCGAGCCGCTTCACCGCCCAGGGGCTGAGGACGCGGTTGAGGTAGCGGCGCGGGATGCCGTACTCGGCTTCGAGGATGGCCCCGTCTTCGACGGGGTCGAACAGGCCGAGCGGCGATTCGTTCACCGGCGAGCCCTTCAGCGCGTAGAACGGCACCTCCTGCATCAGCTGCTTCAGCCGCTCGGCGATGCTGCTCTTGCCGCCGCCGACGGGGCCGAGCAGATAGAGGATCTGCTTCTTCTCCTCGAGCCCCTGCGCGGCGTGCCGGAAGTACGACACCACCTGCTCGATGGCGTCTTCCATGCCGTAGAACTCGGCGAAGGCCGGGTAGACCTTGATCACCTTGTTCGCGAAGATGCGGGACATGCGCGGGTCGTTGCGCGTGTCGATGCTGGTGGGCTCACCGATCGCCTTGAGCATGCGCTCGGCGGCGGTGGCGTAGGCAAGCGGGTTGCGCTTGCACTCGGCGAGGTAGTCCTCGAGGGACATCTCTTCCGAACTCAGGCGCTCGTACCGCGCCTTGAGATTGCTGATCACGTCCATGCGGACCTCCTGGCTCGAGGAAGGCACGGACCGGGAAGTCCCCGATCCGCGCCTGGGAAGTTCTGATGAAGTCCCGGCTGTACGGGCCCAGGCTCCATCAGAGCTTTCCGTCTTACCAGTGGCGCTGGCTTGGCGTCATGAGTTCAGCATGGCCCATTCTGCTACCGGCGGCGCCGCGAAGAGAACTGCCTTTCCCTTCCAGATTCGCGGCACCCGGCACGCTCGATCCACCGCCCTTGTAACGCAAGAGCCGTGCCCCTGCACGATGGTTCCGCGTCAGTCCTCAACGCACGTCGGGCTCTGCGCGCTGACGGCGGCGCGCACTGACGTGGGGCGGGTGCGAAGATGCGGTGCATGAACCGAAACCTGTTCCTGTTGGCGCTGTGCCAGGGCTTGTTCCTCACGAACAATGTCACCTTCATCGCCATCAACGGGCTCGTCGGACTGGCGCTCGCGCCGGAGGCCTGGATGGCCACGCTGCCGGTGACGGCGTACGTGGTGGGCGGCGCGCTGTCGACGATGCCGGTCGCGCGCCTGCAGGCACGGTGGGGCCGGCAACGGTCGTTCCAGCTCGGCCTGCTGGTGGCCGCGCTGACGGCGACGGCCTGCGCGTTCGCGGTGTCCGCGCGCGCGTTCTGGCCGCTGGTGGCGGCCACGCTGGCGGCCGGCTTCTACAACGCGAACGCGTCGCTGTACCGCTTCGCCGGGCCGGAGTTGGCGGCGCCGGCCTTCAAGGAGCGCGCGATCTCGCTCGTGCTGGCCGGCGGCATCGTCGGCGCGTTCATCGGGCCGAACCTCGCAAGCGCGACCCGCACGCTGCTGCCCGAGCCCTTCGTCGGCGCCTACGTGGCACTCGTCGGCGTGGCGCTGCTGTCGCTGGTGGCGATGTCGTTCATTCGTTTTCCCGCCCACCGGCCGCCGCTGCCGGGCGCCAACGGCGGCCGCCCACTGGCCGAGCTGGCACGTCAGCCGGTGTTCGTCGTCGCGGCCATCGCGTCGGCGCTCGGCTACGGCGTGATGAACCTGCTGATGGCGGCCACCCCGATCGCGATGCAGCAATGCCAGCACCCCTTCTCCAGCGCCGCGCTGGTGCTGGAGTGGCATGTGCTCGGCATGTTCGTGCCGAGCTTCTTCACCGGCCACCTGATCCGCCGCTTCGGCGTGCTGCCGGTCATGGCGGTGGGCGTGGGCCTGCTGGGCACCTGCGTGGCAGTGGCCTTGTCGGGTGTCGAGCTGATGCAGTTCCTGGTCGCGCTGCTGGTGCTGGGCGTGGGCTGGAACTTCCTGTACGTCGGCGGCACGACGCTGTTCACCCAGGCCTACCGGCCCGAGGAGCGCAACCGCGCACAGGGCGCGCTGGACTTCTGCGTGTTCTCGACGATGGCCGTGACCTCGTTCGCGTCGGGCGCGCTGATCACGACCCAGGGCTGGCAGTGGCTCAATCTCGGCTCGATCGTGCCGATCGCGGTGATTGCCGGCGCGCTGCTGTGGCTGGCGGCGCGGCAACGCGCGCTGGCGCGCGCCGCCGCCTGATCAGTCGTCCAGGCCGCCGAGGCGTTCGATGAGGCCGTTCAGCTCGTCGAGCGACGCGAAGGCGATCGCGATCTCGCCACGCTGGCCGCGGCCGCGCGTGCGGATCTCCACCTTCGCGGCCAGGCGGTCGGCCAGCCGCTCTTCGAGGCGAAGCACGTCGCGCGAGCGGCTGTCGGGCTTCGTCTTGCGCGCGCTGCCGCCCTCGGGCGCGGCGGCGCGGGCCGCCAGCTTCTCGGCTTCGCGCACGCTGAGCTTCTTCGCGGCGATCTCCTGCGCCGCCATGACCTGCTGCGCAGCGGCCAGCGGCAGCAATGCGCGCGCGTGGCCCATCTCGAGGTCGCCGGCGAGCAGCATCTGCTGCACCGGATCGGCCAGGTTCAGCAGGCGCAGCAGGTTGGTCGCCGCACTGCGCGAGCGGCCGACCGCCTGCGCGGCCTGCTCGTGCGTGAGC
The DNA here is from genome assembly GCA_963204815.1 of Pseudomonadota bacterium. Lineage (GTDB taxonomy): Bacteria > Pseudomonadota > Gammaproteobacteria > Burkholderiales > Burkholderiaceae_C > Rubrivivax. Next base: position 61,386 of record CAUJHQ010000167.1, read on the forward strand.
TTGAACTCGTTCACCAGGCGCTGCAGGCCCTGCGCTTCTTCGAGCGGGTTCAGGTCCTCGCGCTGGATGTTCTCGATCAGCGCCATCACCGCGGCGGCTTCGTCGGGCACCGGCTTCACGAGCACCGGCACGCTGTCCAGCCCGGCCAGCTTCGCGGCGCGGAAGCGACGCTCGCCGGCGATGATCTCGTAGCGGCCCTCGCCCACCGGCCGCACCAGCACCGGCTGCATGACGCCCTGGCTCTTGATGCTCTCGGCCAGCTCGTACAGCGAGCCTTCGTCCATGCGGGTGCGCGGCTGGTAGCGGCCGGCCTGCATCGCGCTCAGCGGCAGCGTGGCCGGCTGGCCTTCCGCGGCGGCGGGTGCCTCGCTGACCTTCGGGCCCAGCAGCGCTTCGAGCCCGAGCCCGAGGCCCTTCGGTTTCTTCGTCACCATGGCCGGCATTGTCACCGAGCCAGTGCGGCCAGCCGCGCCATCCCCGCCGGCCAGTCGCCCAGGCCCGACTCGGCGTTGACGTGGCCGGCGGCGCCGAGCGACTCCGCGCGCGCGCCCCAATCGGCGGCCATGCCGAGCGCGCGTTCGGCGGCGCAGTAAGGGTCGTCGTCGCTGTAGATCAGCTCGGCGGCGAACGGCAGCGGCGTGCGCACGATCGGCCGCCAGCCGGCCACCTGCGGCGGCATGTCGGCTCGCTCGACGTCGGGCGGCGCCACGAGCAGCGCGCCGCGCACGCGCGCGGTGTGGCGCGAGTGCGCCGCCCAGGCCGCAACGAGCTGGCAGCCCAGGCTGTGCGCCACCAGCAGCGCGGGCGTGTCGCGTTCGAGCAGCACCTCGTCCAGGCGCGCCATCCAGTCGCCGCGGCGCGGCCACTGCCAGTCGGCCTGCTCGACACGCTCGAAGCCGTGCAACGCCTCCCAGCGGCTCTGCCAGTGCGCGGCGCCGGAGTTCAACCAACCGGGCAAGATGAGCACGCGCACGCCGCTCCACGGATCTGTGGCCATAGGGTTTGCCTTATCCTCGATGTTTTTCGCGGCATTGTGCGCGAGGGGTCCAGCATGAAACACCGCGTCTTCGTCGACGGCCAGGAAGGCACCACCGGTCTGCGCATCCATGAGGTGCTGGCGGCCCGGCCTGATATTGAACTGCTGCGCATCGACCCCGAGCGCCGCAAGGATCCGGCCGAGCGCGCCCGATTGCTCAACGCTGCCGACGTCGCCTTTCTGTGCCTGCCCGACGCCGCCGCGCGCGAAGCAGCCTTCCTCGTCACCAGTGAGCGTACCTGCCTGATCGACGCCAGCACCGCCCACCGCACGCAGGCCGGCTGGGCCTACGGGCTGCCGGAGCTGACGCCCGGCCAGCGCGAGGCGCTGCGCCGAAGCAAGCGCATCGCCAACCCGGGCTGCCATGCGAGCGCGTTTATCCTCCTGGTTCGTCCTCTGGTGGATGCCGGCCTGGTGCCGTCAAACACGCCAGTGAGCGCCCACTCATTGACAGGATACTCGG
>CAUJHQ010000168.1 GCA_963204815.1 Pseudomonadota bacterium
GGTCTCGGCCACGCACCGCCGGCTCGAGGACGAGGTGCGCGAGGGCCGCTTCCGCGAAGACCTGTACTACCGCATCGCCGGCCTCACGCTGGAGATGCCGCCGCTGCGCGAGCGGCCGGGCGACATCCTGCCGATCGCCGAGCAACTGCTGCACGACGTGGCCGCCGAGCTGCGCCGCCCGGTCGCTGGCTTCGCCGACGACGCGCGCGCGCTCCTGATGGGCCACCCCTGGCCGGGCAACATCCGCGAGCTGCGCAACGAGCTCGCGCGTGCGCTCGCGCTCTGCGACGACGACCGGCTGCCCGCGCGTGCGCTGTCGCGCCGCGTGCTGAACGGGTCGACCGGGCTGTCGACCGCGCTGCACCATGCGCTGCCGGCGAACGGCGCGCTGCAGGACCGGCTCGATGCCGTCGAAGCCATGATCCTGCGCGAGACGCTGCTGCGCCTGCGCTGGAACAAGACGCAGGCGGCGAAGGAGCTCGGCCTGTCGCGCATGGGGCTGCGCGCCAAGCTCGTGCGCTTCGGGCTGGAAGAGCCGAAGTGAGCGCGCCGTGACGACGCCGCTCAACGTGCTGTGGCTGCAGAGCGGCGGCTGTGGCGGCTGCAGCATGTCGCTGCTGAATGCCGACACGGCCGACTTTCCGGCGCTGCTCGAAGCGGCCGGCCTGCGGCTGCTGTGGCACCCGTCGCTGTCGCTGGAAAGCGGCGCCGAACTGCTGGCCCTGCTGGAAGACTGCATCGCCGGCCGCACGCCGGTGGACGTGCTGGCCGTTGAAGGCGCGTTGCTGCGCGGGCCCGAAGGCACCGGCCGCTTCCACCTGCTGGCCGGCACCGGCGTGCCGATGATCCACTGGGTGCGGCGGCTGGCCGGCGTGGCCAAGCACGTCGTTGCCATCGGCAGCTGCGCGGCCTGGGGCGGCATCAGCGCCACCGGCGCCAACGCCACCGAAGCCTGCGGCCTGCAGTACGAGGACGACCTGCCCGGCGGCCTGCTCGGCACGGCCTTCCGTTCGGCCAGCGGCCTTCCGGTCGTCAACGTCGCCGGCTGCCCCACGCACCCGGGCTGGGTCGTCGAGTCCTTGATGGCGCTGGCCGACGGCTCGCTCGCCGCGGCGGACCTGGACACGCTGAACCGCCCGCGCTTCTACGCCGACCAGCTGGTGCACCACGGCTGCACGCGCAACGAGTACTACGAGTTCAAGGCCAGCGCGCACAAACCGTCGGACCTGGGCTGCATGATGGAACACCTGGGCTGCAAGGGCACGCAGGCGCACGCCGACTGCAACACCCGGCTGTGGAACGGCGAGGGCTCGTGCACGCGCGGCGGCTACGCCTGCATCAGCTGCACCGAGCCCGGCTTCCAGGACCCCGGCCACGCCTACGACCAGACGCCCAAGCTCGCCGGCATTCCGATCGGCCTGCCGACCGACATGCCCAAGGCCTGGTTCGTGGCGCTGTCTTCGCTGGCCAAGAGCGCGACGCCGCGGCGCGTGAAGCAGAACGCGCTCGCCGACCACGTGGTGGTGCCGCCGGTGGCGAAACGCACCCGATTGAAGTGACGCAACGACTGGTTGTCGGGCCGTTCAACCGCGTCGAGGGCGACCTCGAGGTGCAGCTGGACATCGCCGACGGCGCCGTGCAGTCGGCGCGCGTCGTCTCGCCGATGTACCGCGGCTTCGAGAACATGCTGGCCGGCCGGCCGCCGCACGACGCGCTGGTGATCGTGCCGCGCATCTGCGGCATCTGCTCGGTGTCGCAGTCGGTCGCGGCGGCACGCGCCCTTGCCGACGCCGCGGGCATCGCGCCACCGCCGAACGGCCAGCACGCCATCAACCTGATGCTGGCCACCGAGAACGCGGCCGACCACCTGGCGCACTTCTATCTCTTCTTCCTGCCCGACTTCACGCGCGACGTGTACGCCGCGCGGCCCTGGTTCGGCGAGGCGCAGCGCCGCTTCGCCGCACTCGCCGGCGAGCAGGCGCGCAAGGCGGTGGCGGCGCGCCAGCGCTGGTTCGAGCTGATGGGCACGCTGGGCGGCAAGTGGCCGCACACGCAGAGCGTGCTGCCCGGCGGCAGCTCGCGCGCCATCGAGCCGGCCGAGCGGCTGCGCCTGCTGGCACGCGTGCGCGAGTTCCGCGCCTTCCTCGAACGCGAGCTTTACGCGGCGCCGCTCGAGGCGGTGCTGGCGCTGGACAGCCTGGACGCGCTCGAACGCTGGCACGCCGACGACCCGATGCGCGGCGACTTCCGGCTCTGGCTCACGATCGCCGCCGAGCTCGGCCTGCACACGCTGGGCCGCGGCCCGGGCCGCCTGCTGAGCTTCGGCGCGTGGACGCAGGCCGACGGCACGCCGGCCTGGGCGCGCGGCCTCTGGCTCGAAGGCGAGGCCCGCGCGGTCGCCGTCGACGAAGGCGCGATCGCCGAAGACGCCACGCATGCCTGGCTCGCCGAGGGCACCGACGGCCCGCGGCACCCGCGCCACGGCCTCACGCTGCCGGTGGCCGACAAGCCCGCCGGCTACACCTGGAACAAGGCGCCGCGCCTGGCCGGCCAGGTGGTGGAGACCGGCGCGATGGCGCGCCAGGCCGTCGCCGGCCACGCGCTCGTGCGCGACACGCTGGCGCGCCGCGGCAGCAGCGTCTTCACGCGCGTGCTGGGCCGGCTGCTGGAGCTGGCGGCGATCGTGCCGCGCATGGAGGCGGCGCTGGCCGCACTGGTGCCGCGCGAGCCGTTCTTCGTGCCCGACGCCCTGCCCGACGAGGCCGAGGGCCATGGCCTGGCCGAAGCCGCGCGCGGCGCGCTCGGCCACTGGCTGCGCGTGGAGGGCGGCCGCATCGCGAACTACCAGATCGTCGCGCCGACGAGCTGGAACTTCTCGCCGCGCGACGCCGCCGGCACGCCGGGCGCGCTGGAAGCGGCGCTCGTCGGCGCGCCGGTGCAGGCCGGCGAGACGACGCCGGTGGCGGTGCAGCACATCGTGCGCAGCTTCGACCCGTGCATGGTGTGCACGGTCCACTGAGATCGCTGGCCGGGATCCCTCAGCGTTTCAGCCGCAGCACCGCCCAGCCCTTGCGCCGCGCCGTCGACTCCAGCCGCGGGTCGGGGTCGACCACGGTCGGCCGGCCGACCGCGCTCAGCAGCGCCAGGTCGTTGATCGAGTCGCTGTAGAACGCGGCGCGCCGCAGCGCCAGCTCGGGTTCGCCGTGTTCGGCCATCCAGGCGCGCAGGCGGTCGAGCTTGCCGGTGCGCATGTTCGGCGCGCCGAGCGTGCGGCCGGTGTAGCGGTCGCCCTGCATCTCGAGCTCGCTGCACAGGTAATGCTCGAAGCCGAGGTCGCGTGCCGTGAGCTCGCTGACGACGGGGGTCGTCGCGGTGGTCAGCACCAGCGTGTCGCCGGCGGCGCGGTGGCGCGCCAGCAGCGCGCGCGCGTCGTCCGGGATGTGGGGGCGCACGACCTCCTCGAGGAAGCGCTCGCGCAGCGGCTGCAGTTCGGCCACGCTGCGCCCGGCCAGCAGGCTGGCCTGAAAGGCGCAGTAGTCGCGCGGCGCCACCGTGCCGGCGGTGTACGCCGCAGCCATGTCGGCGCCGCGCAGCCGCCAGGCGGTGTCGAGGACGCCTTCGGCCACCAGGAAGTCGCACCAGAGCACGTCGCTGTCGCCGCTGAGCAGCGTGTGATCGAGATCGAAGAGGGCCAGCGCCATGGGCGCGATTCGGGGTCCGGTGGAAGGATGCCGCTTCCTGGCGGCGGGTGGCGTTTTCTGTGTTTCCAGTTTAGCGGCATGGCGCCGGCTTGGCCGCGTGCAGGTGTCACGGCTGGTTGCAGGGGCAGAAGCGGCGCGTCAGGAATCGACACTTCGGGCCCGAGTCGAGCCACTAAGATCGGTCCCCCGCTCCCATGAACCCAGACGCGAACGACGACGATGCCGCGCTGATCGCCCGCTGCCGGGCCGGCGACGGCAAGGCGTGGGCGGTGCTGGTGGCGCGCTACCAGCGGCTGGTCTACGCCATCGTCATCCGCGCCGGCTTCGACGAGCACGGCGCCGCCGACGTCTTCCAGACCGTCTTCCAGCGTCTGCTGGCGCACCTGCCGCGCATCGACCGGCCCGACCGCCTGCAGGCCTGGATCGTCACCACTGCCAAGCGCGAAGCGCTGCGTGAACGCGAACGGCGCCAGCGCCACGTCTCGACGACGCGCGACGACGACGACACCACGCCCGGCCTCGAGGACACGCTGGTCGACGACGCGCCGCTCGCCGAAGCCGCCCTGTCCGACCTGCAGCAGTTGCACCTGCTGCGCGAAGGCCTGGAGCGGCTGGACGCGCGCTGCCGCGACCTGCTGCTGCTGGTGTTCCGCGACGACGACGACCACATCCCGTACGACGAGGTCGCGCGCCGCATGGGCATGCCCGCCGGCAGCCTGGGGCCGACGCGGGCGCGCTGCCTGGGCAAGCTGCGCCGCCTGGTCGAGACGGGGTCGCACGGCGATGCGTGAAACGATGTATCCGGCGGCGCGCTGGCCGCTCTGTCGGCCAGCCCGACCGAGGACACCACGATGACACCGACCGACGACCGCTCCGACGACGCCTTCGCCGCCCAGGTCCGCCGCGCGGTGCAGGCCCTGCCCGACGCGCCGGCGGCCCTGCAGCGCCGCGCCGTCGCACTGTGGCCGGCGGCCGGCGTGCGGCAGGCGGTGGGGGCGGCGGTGCGCCGCATCGCCGCCGTGCTGTCGTTCGACAGCTGGGCCGCCGGCGGTCCGGCGCTGGCCATGCGCTCGGCCGAAAGCGCGAGCCGCCATCTCGTCTACACCGCCGAGGGTTGCGACCTCGACCTGCGCATCGCCCCCGGCCGCGGCGGCTTCACGCTGAGCGGCCAGGTGCTGGGCGCCGACGCCGCCGGCGCGGTGGAACTGGCCGACGCCGCGACGGCCGCCCCGGCCGTGCGCAGCGCGCTCGACGAGCTGGGCGAGTTCCGCCTCGACGGCATCGGCCGCGGCGTCTACCGACTCACGCTGCACGTGGGCGACGACCAGATCGAGCTGCCGCCGCTGGACGTGGGCGCCGCCCCGCGTTGACCGGCGGCGCCGACGGCGACAGCGCCGCGCTGGCGCGCCGGCTGCTGGAACCCGGCGCCGCGCTGCCGCCGGCACTGGCCGACGCGCGCGCGCTCGCCTGGGCGCTGAAGGACCTCGGCCACGCCGCCTTCGGCCGCGCCCCCGCGCAGGCCGGCCGTGCCGCCGAGGTGCTGCGCGCGCTGGCCGACGCCACGCCGGCCGACCCCGAGATCGAGGCGCTGGCCCGCTGGTCGGCCGCCATCGCCTGCCTGACGCGCGGCCAGATGGCCGAGGCCGTGGCCGCGCTCGACGCGGCGGCGGCCGGACTGCGCGCCTGCGGCCGCCCGGACCCGGCGGCGCAGACGCAGGTGGCGAAGATCATGGCGCTGTCGATGCTGGGCCGCCACGACGAAGCCATCGCCTGCGCCGAGGCGGCGCAGCGCGAGCTGTCCGCGCTGGGCAACCTGGGCGCGGCGGCGCGCGTCAGCCAGAACCTGGGCGGCCTGCTGCTGCGGCGCGACGCCTACGCCGAGTCGGCGCACCACCACCGCGTCGCGGCGGCGATGTTCGAGCGCCTGGCCGACCCCGAGCGCGCGGCGCATGCCGACATCGGCCTGGCCGACGCGCTGACCTCGATGGGCGACTTCGACGAGGCGCGCCGCATCTACGCCCGTGCGCGCTCGCGCGCGCAGGCGCACGGGCTGGAACAGGCGGGTGCGCTGATCGACGAATCGGAGGCCCTGCTGGACCTGGCGCGCGGGCGCTACCGCGAGGCGCTGGCCGGCTTCGAGTCGGCGCGCCGGCGTTATGCCGCGCTGGCGGTGCCGCAGTACCTGGCCATTGCCGAGAAGCAGCTCGCCGACGCCTACCTCGAGCTGCGCCTGCTGCCCGAGGCGCTGACGCTGTTCGACGCGGCGGTCGGCCAGTTCACCGCGCTCGACCTGCCCGACGAGCAGGCCTGGGCGCTGGCGCAACGCGGGCGCACGCAGGCCCTGCTGGGGCTGGACGAGGCCGATGCGTCGTTCGCCGCCGCCGCCGCGCTGTTCGCCGCGCAGGACAACGCCGTCGGCGCCGCCGCCATCGAACTGGCGCGGGCCGACATCGCGCTCGCGCGCGGCGACGCCGAGGCCGCGGCCGCCGGCGCCGGCCGCGCGGCGGCCGGCTTCGCCGCCGCCGACCAGGCCGACGGCCGCGCGCGCAGCGAAGTCATGCTCGGCCAGGCATGGCTCGACGGTGGCCGGCCGGCGCTGGCGGCCGAACGCTTCGCCGCCACGCTGGCCGAGGCGCGCGAGCGTGCGCAGCTGCAAGTGCAGGTGCGCTGCCTCACCGGCCTCGGGCGCTGCGCGCTGGCCGACGGCGACGCCGCGCTCGCCACCGAGCGCTTCGAGGCCGCGATCGCGCTCTTCGAGGAGCAGCGCCGGGCGCTGCCGGGCGACGAGATCCGCAGCGCCTTCCTCACCGACCACCTGCGGCCTTACGAGGAACGCGTGCGGCTCGCGCTCGGCGGCGGCGACGGCGCCGAGGTGCTGCGCCAGCTGGAGCGCTACCGCGCGCGTTCGCTCGACGAGCGGCTGGCCGAAGGCGGCGGCGCCGAGGCCGACGACGCCGGCGCGCGCGCGCTGCGCGAGCGCCTGAACTGGCTCTACCGCCGCGTGCAGCGGCGCCAGGACGAGGCCGGTCCGCACGCCGCGCTCGCCGACGAGATGCGCCGCACCGAACACGCGCTGCTCGAGCGCGCGCGCCGCCAGCGCCTGGCCGCGCCGGCCGGCCCTGCGGCCGCCGCCGGGTTCGACATCGCCGCGCTGCCGGCCGCACTGGCGCCGGGCGATGCGCTCGTCGAGTACGGCCTGCTCGACGGCGCGCTCTTCGCGTGCGTCGTGACCGCGCAGGGCGTGCGCCTGCTGCCGCAGCTGGCCGATGCGGCACAGGCCGGCGACGCCATCGACGCGCTGCGCTTCCAGCTCGACGCGCTGCGCCACGGCGCGGCGCCGGTGCAGCGCCACCTCGACGCGCTGACGGCGCGCGCCCACCTGCGGCTGGCGCGCGTGCGTGCCCTGGTCTGGGAGCCGCTGGCGCCGGCGCTGGCCGGCTGCCGGCGCGTCATGGTGGTGCCGCACGGGCCGCTCGGCCTGGTGCCGTTCGGCGCCGTCGCCGACGACCCGGCGCTCGAGCTCGCGATGGTGCCGAGCGCGCGCGCCGCGCTGCGCGGCCTGGCACGCCGGCCGGTGGTGCCGCGCCGCGTGCTGGCGCTGGGCGAATCGTCGCGCCTGGCGCGCACCGCGCACGAGGCGCGCTTCGTCGCCACGCTGTTCCCGCAGGGCCGCGCCTGCGTCGGCGAAGCGGCCACGCGGGCGGCCCTGCGCGCCCACGCGGCCGAGGCCGACGTGCTGCACCTCGCCTGCCACGCCCAGTTCCGGCAGGACAACCCGCGCTTCTCGATGCTGCACCTGCAGGATGGCGCGCTCAGCGCCGACGAGGCCGAGACGCTGCCGCTCGGCCCCGGCACCGTGGTGCTGAGCGCCTGCGAGACCGGCGTCGCCGAACTCGGCCGCGGCGACGAGATGGTGGGGCTGGTACGCGCCTTCCTCGTCGCCGGCGCGGCGCGCGTGGTGGCCAGCCAGTGGCCGGTGGACGATGCCGCCACCGAAGGCTTCATGGCCGCGTTCTACGGCGCGCTCGTGCGCGGCCGCAGTGCCGCCGCGGCGCTGCGCGACGCCCAGGTGGCCACGCGCGCCACCCACCGTCACCCGGCGTTCTGGGCCGCCTTCACGCTGTGGGGCGGCTGGTAGGTTGCCGAATTTCATCACACGTTCGTCAAATTGGGATAAACTTCCCAAAATACGACGTCTCCCTGTATCTGGCCGCCGACTCGCGGCTCTGCATGGGGTGGACGAGGAGACGACGAACATGAACCACCGCACCCCCTTTGCCTGTTTCGCCCGTTTCGCCCGCAGCGCCCTCGCCGTCGGGCTCGCGCTGGCCTTCGGTGCCGCGCTGGCGGCCAAGAGCGGCAGCGTCCCGAGCGGTGGCG
>CAUJHQ010000169.1 GCA_963204815.1 Pseudomonadota bacterium
CTGTTGTGTATCGCGCAGTTCGTGCTGCTGCGCCCGCTGGCCAGCCTGGCCGACGTGGCGCCCGCCGTGTGGTGGCTCAGCCTGCTCAACGCCACGGTCTGCACCGTCGCCCCGGTGCTGATGGTGATGATGGCGATCGAACGTGTCGGCGCCACCCTCACCGCGCAGACCGGCATGATCGGCCCGCTCAGCACCATCACCCTGGGGGTGTTGTTGCTGGACGTACCGTTCAGTGGCTGGATCGTCGCCGGCACCGTGCTGGTGCTGGCCGGTGTGGCCCTGCTGGCCGATGGCCAGCGCCGCCGCACCGCCGCCGCACCTGCCTGACACTCGCCGCCACACAAACATCTTTCTAGGACGACATCAAGGATCTGGGCATCAAGGGCAAATGGGCGCTGGTCTGCGCCGCCAGCAAGGGCCTGGGCAAGGGCTGCGCCAAGGCGCTGGTTGCCGAAGGCGTGAACGTCGTGGTCACCGCGCGCGGTGCCGACGCGCTGCAGGCCACGGCGGCGGAACTGCGCGCGCTGAACCCGGCGGTGACCGTGGTGGCCGTGGCCGGCGACATCACCACTGTCGAAGGCCGCACCGCGGCGCTGGCGGCCTGCCCGCAGGTCGACATCCTGGTCAACAACGCCGGTGGCCCGCCGCCGGGCGACTTCCGCGACTGGACGCGCGAGGACTGGATCAAGGCGGTCGACGGCAACATGCTGACGCCGATCGAGCTGATCAAGTCGGTCGTCGACGGCATGGCCGATCGTGGCTTCGGCCGCATCGTCAACATCACCAGCGGCGCGGTGAAGGCGCCCATCGACGTGCTGGGCCTGTCCAACGGCGCGCGCAGCGGCCTCACCGGCTTCGTCGCCGGCGCGTCGCGCCAGGCGAGGCTGGCGTCGCGCAACGTGACGATCAACAACCTGCTGCCGGGCGTGTTCGACACCGACCGCATCCGCACCACGAGCCTGGCCACCGCGCAGAAGACCGGCAAGACGCTGGACGAAGTCGTCGCGGCGCGCGCGGCCACCGTGCCGGCGAAGCGCCTGGGCACGGCCGACGAGTTCGGCGCGATGTGCGCCTTCCTCTGCAGCGTGCACGCCGGCTACGTGACGGGGCAGAACGTGTTGATGGACGGCGGCGCCTACCCCGGCACGTTCTGACGCGGCGGGCGCGCGGCGCCGCGCTCGTTCAGAATCGTCTCCTGGGGTCCGGCGGACCCCGTGCGACCGGTGGTGCCGATGCAGTTCCTGTGGCCCTACAACCTGTGGTTGCTGCTCGTGCTGCCGCTGTTGCCGGCGCTGTACGTGTGGCTGCTGCGCCGGCGCGGCAGGCGCGCGCTGCGCCTGCCCAGCGTGCACATCGCGCGCGCCGCCGGCGGGCCCCACTGGCGCCGGCACGTGCCGCCGGCGCTGTTGTTCGCGGCGCTCGCGGTCCTGCTCTTCGCGCTGTCGCGGCCCGTGGCGCCGCTGACGCTGCCGTGGGCGCAGACCACCATCCTGCTGGCGATGGACATCTCGCGCAGCATGCGCGTGGCCGACGTGCAGCCCAGCCGCATGGTGGCGGCGCAGGAAGCGGCGAAGACCTTCCTCGCCGAAGTGCCGCGCCAGATCGAAGTGGGCCTGGTCACGTTCGCCGGCAGCGCGCAGGTGGCGCAGCAGGCCACGCTGGACCGCGCCTCGGTGGTGGCCGCCATCGACGCCATCCAGATGCAGTACGGCACCGCCATCGGCAACGCCATCGTCGTCTGCCTGTCGGAGCTGTTCCCGGACCACCGGCTCGACGTCGGCGAGATGACCTACGGCACGCGCCGCGCGCGCAGCCTGGACGAACGCGCGAAGGCCGAGGGCGCGCCGAAGGCCTTCACGCCGGTGGCGCCCGGGTCGCACGAGGCGGCGACCATCATCCTGCTGAGCGACGGCCGCCGCACGATGGGCGTCGACACGCTGGAAGCGGCGAAGATGGCCGCCGAGCGCGGCGTGCGCATCCACGTGGTGGGCCTGGGCACACCCGACGGCCATGCCGTGCTGGGCGAGGGCGCGGCGATGTACCTGCAACTGGACGAGCCGACGCTGCGCCGCATGGCCGAGATGACCGGCGGCGAGTACCACCACGCCGGCACTGCCGAGGCGCTGCGCAGCGTGTACCAGCACCTCGGCTCGCGCGCGCAGGTGAGCCGGCGCGAGACCGAGCTGACTGCGCTGCTGGCGCTGGCCGCGGCGGTGGTGCTGGCCGGCGCGGTGGGCTTGTCGCTGCTCTGGTTCGGCCGTGTCGCCTGAGCGGATGTCCGGTGCGTCCCGCCGCCGCGGCACGCGCTCGGTGCCACGCCGACTGCGCTAGGCTGCGCGCGTGATGCAACTGTGGCTGCCCCGGACCGAACTGCGCGGCGCCGTCGAATGCGCCATCGTGGTCGAACGGGCGGCGGGCACGGTGAGCCGTTTCCCGGCCATGCCACGCGCCATGCTGACCTTCGCGCCCGGCGCGGGCGTCAGCTTTCACGCCATGAGCACGCGCGCCGCCACCCATGCGCACGCACAGCCGCTGCGCGCGCTGGGGCTGGTGCTGCTGCCGGCCACCGCGGCCCGGCTGCTGGGCATGAGCAGCGGCGCACTGGTCGACGCCACGCTGCCCTGGGCCGCGATGGCCGGGCCCGCCGAAGCGGCCCGGCTCGACGACGCGCTGCACCAGGCCGGCAGCGACCCGGCGCGGCTGGCGGCCCTGCAGTCGAGCCTGCAGCGGGTGCTGGCGCGCGGGCCGGAACGGGTGCAGAGATCGCGTGCCGAAGGCTTGCAGCGGCTGTGCGTGGCGGTCGGCCGCGACGGCGCGCAGGCCGGCGCCGGGTTGGGGCTGGGCGAGCGCCAGCTGGAGCGCCGCTGCCGCGCGCAGCTGGGCCTGACGCCGAAGCAGATGCAGCGCATCACCCGGCTGCACGGCGTGCTGGCCGACGCCTTGCGCTGCCGTCGCCCGCCGGACGCCGACGCGGCCGTGGCCGCCGGCTACTACGACCAGTCGCACCTGGCGCGCGACGCCCGCCTGCTGACCGGTTCGACCGTGCACGAACTGCTGCGCGAGGCGCACGCCGACGGCGCCTGGTGGCCGCTGCACACGCAGCGGCTGCTCGCCCGCGGCAGCGGCTGAATCAGGCCCGCGGCGGCGCGCTGCGCCACCACAGGTACAGCGGCAGCGCGAACGACAGGCCGACGCCGAAGGTCAGCGGCACGGCCCACCAGCGGCGCGGCCCGGCGCCTGCGTCCCGCGCCACGCCGATGCAGAAGGCCACGGCCGCGAGGTAGACGTCGATCGTGATCGCGGAGGTCAGCGGGTTGGCGAAGGCGGCGCCGAAGAAGGCGCCGGGCGCCAGGCTTCCGCCGCCGGACAGGTAGCGCAGGTTGAACCACCAGGGCAGCACCAGCCCTACCAGGGCCAGCGTCAGCAGCAGCGCCCGAACCGGAGCGGAAGCGGTCTTGATCATGCGGCGAAGGCTAGGCCCGGCACGCCGCGGCGGATAGGAAAAAGCCGTCAGGCCGGCGCCGGCCGGGCCGGGCCGGGTCAAGCTTGCCTGGATCGGTCATCATCCGCCGACCCGCCCGCCCGAGACCGCCGATGACGCCCGAACGCGACGCCCCGACCGAACTTCTCTCGGACGGCCTGCCCTGGCTGCCGCGGCCGCAGCCTGTCGACGCAGGCCCGGCACCAGCGGCCGGTGCCGGGGGCGCAGTCGCGAAGTCGTTGCTGCACCCGGGCATCGACGCCGGGCGCCTGCGCGACGAGGGCGAGATCGCGCGCGGCGGCATGGGCGCCATCCACCGCGTGCGCGACCGCGACCTGCGGCGTGACGTCGCGCTGAAGGTCATCCACCCGGGCCTGGCGGGCGACCCGCGCTACGCGCGCCGCTTCGTCAACGAGGCGCGCATCACCGCCGCACTGGGCCACCCCGGCGTCGTGCCGGTGCACGACCTGGTGCTGCGGCCCGACGGCCACGCCAGCTACACGATGCGGCTGGTCGAGGGGCGTCGGCTCGGTGCGTTGATCGATGCCCAGGCCACGCGCGCCGATCTCGAATTCATCCTGCAATGCCTGGCGCGCGTGTGCGACACGCTCGCCTACGCGCACAGCCGCGGCGTCGTGCACTGCGACCTGAAGCCCGACAACATCATGGTCGGCGACTTCGGCGAGGTCTACGTGATGGACTGGGGCTGCGCCCATGTCGTCGGCGACCGCTCGCTCGTCGACGACGTACCCGAATCCGAGGACAGCATCGTCGGCACGCCGCGCTACATGGCGCCCGAGCAGGCGCGCGGCGAGCAGAGCCGCATCGACGTGCGCACCGACGTGTTCGCCGTCGGCGCCGTGCTCTACCGCGCGCTGGCCGGACGCCCGCCCTACGAAGGGCCGACGGCGGCGGCGCTGGCCGCCGCGCAGCGTGGCGAGTTCACGCCGATCGACCACCTGGAGGGCATGCCCTTCAAGCCGCCGCCGATGCTGACGGCGATCGTCAACAAGGCGATGTCGCCCGACCCGCTGCGCCGCCACGCTTCGGCGGCCGACCTCGCCGAGGACCTGCGCGACTTCCTGCGCGGCGGCGACTGGTACGCGATGCAGGTGTTCGCGCCCGGTTGCGAGATCGTGAGCGAAGGCGACTGGGCCGACGCCGCCTACATCATCACCGCCGGCCGCTGCGAGGTGCGCCGACGCGACCCCGCCGACCCGCGGCGCCTGCACACGCTGCGCGTGCTGGAGCCCGGCGACGTCTTCGGCGAGGCTGCGGTCTTCGCCGACGTGCCGCGCTCGGCCAGCGTGGTCGCGCTCGAGGAAGTGCGCGCCATCGTCGTCGGCCGCAGCTCGCTGGAGCAGTTGGCCGACCGCACCTACCTCGGCAAGTTCGTCCAGGCGCTGGCGAAGCGCTTCCTCGAAGCCGACAGCCGGCGATAGCCGCACGCCCTGACGTGATCGATTCGATGCCGCCGCGTGCCGGTGCAGGCCGCGGCGGGCGAGCGCGGCCCGGCCGGCGCCACCTACAGGTTTGACCTGAGGGCCGGCCGGTTCCGAAGGAGTACGGTCGCCCCTCACGCCACCGGTACCGCGACAGGCGCCGGCACTCGAACAGGACGGAGGAGACGGGTCATGTCGAATCGCGAATCTTCAGGTGTCGGGCCCCGCGTCGCAGCGCCCCTCGGGCTGCTGGTCGCAGCCTTGCTCTGCGTGTCACCGGCTTCCAGCCGCGCCGACAACGACTGCCGGGGCAAGGGTTCGCTCCGACTCGTGAACGGCAAGATCCACACGATGGACGCCAAGAACCGCGTCGTGTCGTCGGTGCTGATCGAGGACGGCGAGTTCGCGGCGGTCGGCGGCCACGGCTCGGGGTCGCAGGGTTGCGCGCGGGTGATCGACCTGCGCGGCCGCACGGTGGTGCCGGGCCTCATCGACAACCACAACCACATCATCCTGCTGGGCCTGCGGCCCGGGCGCGACGTGCGCCTGGACAAGGCCCGCTCGATCGCCAAGGCGCAGGAGATCCTGGCCGCCAAGGCCTCGACCGTGGAACGCGGCGAGTGGGTTGTCACGCTGGGCGGCATCAACCGCAACCAGTTCGTGCCGCCGCCCGCCGCGGCCCGCTTCCCGAACCTCACCGAGCTCGACGCAGCGCTTCCGGCCAACCCGACGCTGCTGTTCGAGGGCTTCTTCGGCCCCAGTCAGACGAACTCGATCGGCAAGGCCTTCTTCGAGAGCAAGGGCATCGCCGTCGGCGCCGACGGCTTCATCGCCGCCAACGCGCCTTCGCTGCAGGCCTTGCAGGCCTTGCGTGCGCTGCCGCAGCACAACAACAAGCAGGCGAAGGACCGCGGCCTGCTCGACGCGCTGGGGTTCGGCCTCTCGGTCGGCCTGACGACGCACATCGACCAGGGCAGCTTCCACTTCGCCGAGTCGTTCTTCGGCAACCCCGGCACGGCGGCCGACGGCCTGGCGTCGTTCGACCAGTACCGCGCGTTCGATTCCGCGAAGACGCTGCACGCGGCGGGCAAGCTGCCGGCACGGCTGCAGGTCAACTACCTGCACATCGAGCCCGACGTCGCCACGCCGCAGCTGGCCCAGCGCCTGAACAACACGACGACGCTGCTCGGCGACGAATGGCTGTCCAACGGCGGCATCGGCGAGTTCACTGGCGGGTCGCCGTTCGGCGGCCTGGGCACGCCGCCGTGGATGAACGGCACGCGGCTGGTGGCGCAGAACGGCTGGCGCAACGAGAACCACTCCCTGAGCGCGACCGACTTCACCACCATCCTGGACTTCTGGAACACGGTGAACACCGAGCTGAAGACGACCGGCATCGCGCAGACGCCCGCGGCACCGGACCCGGCGAAGCCGGTCATCGTGAACCCGGACGGCATCACCAAGCTGCGCTGGGTGGTCGCCCATGTTCCGTTCATCACGCCGGGCTACATCCAGCTGTCGAAGAACCTGGGCGTGGGGCTGAGCGTGCTCGGCGGCTGGCGCTGGCTGAGCGGCACGCCCACGGCCAACGGCACGCCGTTCCGCACGATGCTCGAACTCGGCGCGCGCGCCGGCATGAGCTCCGACGGCATGCAGATCGCGGTGATGGACCCGTGGACCGGCATGTACTACGCCGTGACCGGCAAGAACGCGCGCGGCGTGGTGATCAACGGCGACCAGACCATCACCCGTGAACAGGTCCTGCGCCTGTACACGGCCGACAACGCCTGGTTTCTGGGGCCTAAGTGGGAGAAGAAGGTCGGCACGATCGAGACCGGCAAGTGGGCCGACCTCGTGGTCCTGAGCGCCGACTACTTCGACCCGTACAAGGTATCGGACGAGCAGATCATGGACATCCGCTCGGTGCTGACCATCGTCAACGGCAGGATCGTGCACGACGAACTCGGCCGGTAGACCGGGCGCTCTTCCGCACCGCGCCAATGGCTTCGGGACGGCGTCGTGCGCTGGTAGCCTCTGCCTGCATGAGCCCGCCCGCAGCCACGCCCACCGCCACCGCCACCGCTGACGCAGAGCCGCGCCGCGGCTGGGTGGTGGTCTGGGCATGCTTCGCCGCGCTGGCGGTCATCTTCGGCGTGTCGTACTCGTTCGCCGCCTTCTTCGAATCGTTCGCAGGGGAGTTCCAGGCCAACCGCGCGCAGGTCTCGCTGGTGTTCGGCTTCTCGGGCTTGCTCTACTTCGTGCTCGGTGCCTTCGCGGGCATGCTCGCCGACCGCTTCGGCCCGCTGCGGGTCACCAGCGCCGGGATGCTGTGCATTGCCGGTGCGCTGCTGCTTGGCAGCGCCGCCAGTTCGCTGGCACAGGTGACGCTGGCCTGGGGCATCGGCCTGGGCGTCGGCGTGGCGCTCGTCTACACGCCGGCGATCGGCTGCGTGCAGCCGTGGTTCACGCGCCGGCGCGGGCTGGCCGCTGGCATCGCCAGCGCCGGCATCGGCGCCGGCACGCTGGTCGTGCCGCTGGCGGCGGCCCACGCGATCGGCATCTGGCAATGGCGCGGTGCGATGGTGGCGATGGCGGTGGGCGTCGCCGTCATCGGGCTGGCTTCGACACTGCAGTTGCGCCGCGCGCCGGCGGCCACGCGGCCGGCTGGCGGCGAAGTTCCGGGTGTGCCGCTCTGGAGCGCGCTGCGCAGCCGGCGCTTCTTCTGGCTCTACCTGATGTGCCTGCTCGGAGCGCCCGCCATGTTCGTGCCCTTCGCGCACCTGTCGGCTTCGGCGCGGGACGTCGGCGTCGGAGAGGCCCAGGCGGTCGGGCTCGTGGGGCTGATCGGCATCGGCAGCCTGGCCGGGCGCCTGGCGATCGGTGCGGTCGCCGACCGCATCGGCCGTGGCCCGACGCTGGTCGTGGTGATGGCCTCGCTCGGCGCTTCGATGGGGCTGTGGCTGATCGCACACGACTACGCGACCTTTGCCCTCTTCGCGTTGTGGATGGGTTGGAGCTACGGGGGCAGCGTCTCGCTGATGCCGGCGCTGTGCATGGACTTCTTCGGCGCGCGCGCGGTGTCGTCGATCATCGGCACGCTCTACACCGGCGCGGCCGTCGGCAATCTCGTCGGCCCTTGGGCGACCGGGCGGCTCTTCGACGCCACGGGCAGCTATGCCGCCGCCGCTGCCGGCATCGGCCTGCTGGCGCTGGCGTCGGCCGCGGCGGCCTGGCAGGCGGTACGCCAGCGCTGAAGGCGGCTCGGGCGATGTCTGTCGGGGCGCAGCCTCTCCGGAAGCCTGCCTGGATGTGGCGGTCGTCGGCACGCCGAAGGGGCCAGCTCACATGGGCCGGTCTTCGTTGTAGCGCCGCCGGGCAAGCGCATCACGTGACCGGTGCATCTGCGCTTCCGACACATCGACCGGTTGGCGGCAGCACTTCTTGGATGACCGGTAGGGCGTTCGATTTACGGTGACTCAGGACCCATCTCGGTCTTCGTCGCCGCAATATTCGACAGCCGCCTAGCAGCGGAATCGGTCGGTCGGGCGGCAAGGCTGAACTCACGCTGACCGCCATCAAGCAGTGACTGGACCTTTCGACCACGCGACGTTTGAGTGTCAGCGATGCGAGGTGCATCGTCCTTGCGCAGCGACCAAGTCGCGGCGAAGCAGCGCCAGAAGCGACCGCGTTGGGATTTCAAGCTGACCCTGAAGAACTGCAACTGGGCCCATTCCGTGCGACCGAACCGCCGCGCCCATCGGGCCGGTCGCTTCAGGGAGCAGGATATCGCGCAAAGGATTTGCTGGGGGACAGATCTGGGGCGCTCAGTCCGCAGCCGAGGGGCCGGGATTCCCGAGTTCAGCAAACTTGGCTGCCATTGTCGGGTTGCCCTTCGTTAGCTTCTTAATGGTTACGTCCTGGGCTTTGTCATTCGCCAAGCGCAGATTGCGGTCAGCACCCAAGAGCGCGTCCTTGGTTTTCTGCAGGTGGTCGATGGACTTGTCGATTTCGTCAATCGCAGTCTGGAATCTGCGCGAAGCCAGGTCATAGTTCTTGGCAAACGCGGCCTTGAAGCCTTCGAGTTCGTTCTCGAAGCTCGTGATGTCGATGTTCTGGGCCTTCACAAGAGCGAGCTCGGTCTTGTATTTGACCGCGTTCATCGCCGCGTTGCGTAGCAGCGTGATCATCGGAATGAAGAACTGGGGGCGCACCACATACATCTTCGGGTAGCGATGAAACACGTCGACGATGCCGGTGTTGTAGAGCTCACTGTCGGGTTCAAGCAGGGAGACCAGAACTGCATACTCACAGCCCTTCTCCGTGCGGTCCTTGTCCAGCTCCTTCAGGAAGTCCTCGTTGCGCTTCTTGGTGGCAGTCGCATCGCTCTCGTTCTTCATCTCGAACATGATGGACACGATTTCGGTGCCGGTCTCATCGGTGTCACGGAAGATGTAGTCACCCTTGCTGCCAGTGCTGGCGTCGTTGTCCTTCTCGAAGTAGGCCCGAGGGAAGGCGGTGGCGCGGATGCGGTTGAACTCGGTCTCGCAGTGCTGCTCCAAGGTTTCCCCCACCATCTTGGTGGACAGGCGCGCCTTCATGTCGCGCAGGCGTTCGATGGCGTCGTCGCGGTCCTTGATCTGAACTTCGTAGCGTTCCTTGAGGGACTGCTCGGTCAGATGCTTTTCCAGTCGTGATTGCGCCAGACTGGCTTGCAGTTCGTCGCGCTGCTTTGCGACGCCGGCCAGGGCCTCGGTGATGGCGAGCTTCTGAGACAGTTCGACCTCTGCCAGTCGGGCCTTCAGGACTTGGATCTCACTGTCTTTGCTGGCGGCGGTCGTCTGCACCTCGGCCATGCGTTGCACCTCGGACAGTTGCCGGACCGTCAGAGTCTCCTGCCTGGCTTTGTCCAATTCGCTAGCCAGGGCATCCCTCTGCCTTTCGACATCGCTCAGGGCCTGGGCAACAGCCAGCTGGCGCGAAACCTCGCCGGCCTCCAGCTGGTTCTTGAGTTTCTGGATCTCGGCGTCCCGTTCGGCGCCCTGCTTCTGCAACTCAGCAGTCAGCTGGGCACGCGCGAGTTCCACGGCGCTCTGTTTGTCGCGATCTGCGAGTTCCAACCGCTCGTGCAGTTGATGCTCGAAGTCGCTGTCGCGCACCTGTTTGAGGATGTCGGCATAGCCAGCCTCGTCGATTTTGAACGCCTTGCCGCAGTGTGGGCAGATGATGTCGTTCATATCCTTAGCTCCCTGAATCTGGAGATTAGCAAACGTGCGGGACCCGGGGACTGCATCGGCCCTGCCAATGACCGCGGCGGACATGCTCGTGAGCTGCCACATGCCAATCGAAGCCAGCAGGAATGGCTGAGCTCCATGGGACGACTGGCCCTGATTGCAGCAGTCATTGACGTTCCGATCTTGAGTGACGGCAACTAGTCTGAACCGGGTACCCGGTTCGCAACGATGAAGGTCGACAGATGGCCGGTCGCGGTCCCACCGTTGTTGTCACAAAAGCGTCCGCCGCCGCAGCATTCCCGCCGATCGGGCGCCTCGATCCTTGTTTCCACCATGGCCCGGCACCCGCCGGCCCCGCTGGCGCCGAGCCCGGCGCCAGCACTCACCGCACGACCTGGTCCACGTAGCCGGCGCCGAGCCCGACCTCGACGTAGTGCCGCCGGCACATCTCGATCTTCGTGAACACGTCTTCGTAGCCGGTGGTCTTGCCCGCTTCGTCCACGTAGACCATCGCGCCGGCGATGTTGAAGAAGGTGATCATCTCGGTCACCTCGGAGCCGCCGGCGGTGTCGTCGACCACCAGCGTGTGGATCTCGCCCGGCGGTTCGTAGACGAAGCTGCCTTCGCGCGCCACCCAGTCGTGCTCGAGGTAGCGCCAGGCGCCCTTGATGACGAAGCCGGTGACCCAGCTGGGGTGGATGTGGCGGCTCAGCACGCCGGCCTTGCGCACGCGCAGCAGGTTGCACCAGCTGCCGGTCACGGTGTTCAGCAGCAGCGGGCGGAACCACACCAGCGGCGCCTGCGGCACCCAGACGCGCTCGTCGTCGGGAATGGCCTGCACCGCGATCTCGGGCTGG
This sequence comes from Pseudomonadota bacterium, assembly GCA_963204815.1. Lineage (GTDB taxonomy): Bacteria > Pseudomonadota > Gammaproteobacteria > Burkholderiales > Burkholderiaceae_C > Rubrivivax. The sequence goes on from CAUJHQ010000169.1 coordinate 11,012, forward strand.
ATGCCGGGGAGTTGCACGATCATCGTTCCGACCTTTCAGGTGATGAGGTAGCCGCCGTCCACCGGCAGCACCACGCCGGTGACGAACTGCGCCGCCGCGCTGGCCAGGAACAGCACCGGCCCGGCCACGTCGGCCGGCGAGCCACAACGTCCCATCGGCGAGCTCGCCAGGATGGCCGCCGTGCGTGTGGCGTCGTCCTGCAGCGCCTGCGTGAGCGGCGTCGCGATCCAGCCCGGCGCCACCGCGTTGACGCGGATGCCGTCGGCCGCGTAGGCGATCGCCAGGCTCTTCGTCAGCTGCGCCACGCCGCCCTTGCTGGCGCTGTAGCCGGGCACGAGGCCGCCGCCGAAGAAGCTCAGCATCGACGCCGTGTTGACGATGCAGCCCTTCGCGGCCGCCAGTTTCGGCCGCGCGGCGGCGCACACGCGCATCGTGCCGTTGAGGTTGATGTCCACCGTGTCGGCGAAGGCCGCGGGGTCGTGCTCGGCGCCGCGGCGTATGACGCCGGCGCAGTTGACGACGACGTCCAGCGCGGCGAACGACGCCACCAGCGTCTCGACGGCCGCGCCGTCGCGCACGGCGAGCACGCGGGCGTCGACGCCGCGTGCGCGTGCCGCGCCGGCCTCCGCTTCGGTGGCGCCGGTGACGGCGACGCGGTCGCCCTGCGCCGCGAATGCCGCGGCAATGCCGGCGCCGATGCCGCTGGTGCCGCCGGTGACGAGGACCTGTCTCATCGTGTTCCTTCGCGTTCGAGGGCGGCACGCACCGCCGCCGCATGCGGGATCGGCTCGACGGCGCCGAAGCCCTGGGTGGACAAGGCGGCGGCCGCCGCCGCGTAGCGGCCGGCCGAGAGCAGGCCCTCGCCGGCGACGAGGCGCGCCACGAAGGCGCCGCCGAAGGTGTCGCCGGCGCCGGTGGCGTCGACCGGCGTGCAGGCGAAGGGGGCGATGCGATGGCGCTCTTTGGCGCTCGCGACCAGCGCCCCTTCGGCGCCGAGCTTCAGCGCGACGACGCGCGCGCCCAGCCCCAGCACGTGGTCGGCCAGCGCATCGGCGTCGGCCAGGCCGGTGAGCGCGGTGATGTCGTCCAGGCTCGGCAGCGCGATGTCGCAGCGGCGCAGCGCCTCGGTCATGACCTCGCGCGCCTGCGCCAGCGGCCACAGCTTGAGGCGCAGGTTGGTGTCGAACGAGACCTGCACGCCAGCGGCGCGCGCCTGGGCGATGGCGGCGAAGCCGGTCTCGCGCGCGCTGTCGGACAAGGCCAGCGAGATGCCCGACAGGTGCAGCACCGCGGCCTGCGCGATGCGCTCGCGCGGAAGGTCGGCCGGCGCCATGCGGCTGGCGGCGCTGCCGCGGCGGTAGAAGTGGAACTCGTGGCCGCGCACGCCGTGGGTGACGAAGTAGATCGCGGTGAAGGCCTCGGCGTCGGTCTTCACGCCGGCGTGGTCGACGCCTTCGGCGTCCCACAGCGTGCGCAGCAGGCGGCCGTAGGGGTCGTCGCCGACCGCGCTGAGGACGCCGACCCGGGCGCCCTGGCGCGCGGCGGCGATCGCGAAGTTGGACGTGTCGCCGCCGAAGCCCTGCAGGTACACGCGGCCGTCGCGTTCGCCGGTCTGGTTGAACTCGACCATCGGCTCACCGAGGCTGAGGATCTCGCGTCGCGTCACGCCGGTCTCCTGGAACTGACCCAGATGCCGGCGACGATGAGCGCGAACGCCACGCCGTGGAACAGCCGTGGCGGCTCGCCGAGCAGCGCGGCCGACAGCACGGCCGCGAACAGCGGCGTCAGGTTCGAGAAGAACCCCGCCGTCGCCGGCCCCGCCGCGGCCACGCCCAGGCCCCAGGCGCGGTACGCCAGCACGCTGGGGCCGACGGCCAGGAACACCAGCGCTGCGGCCAGCAGCGGCGTGAAGCGCAGCGCGTGCGGCATCGCCACCGCCTCGACGCCGGCCGCCGCGCTGGCGAAGACAAGGCCGAACAGGGCCTGCAGCAGGATGAACTCGGCCCACGTCCACGCCGGCCGCGCGCTGCCGGCCAGCAGCGGGTGCGGGCGCGCCAGCTGCCAGCTGTAGAAAGCCCAGGCCAGCGCCGCCAGCAGGATCCAGAGGTCGCCGGGCACGAAGCGCAGCGAGGCCACGGTGCTCAGGTCGCCGCCCAGCAGCACCAGCAGCACGCCCAGCAGCGACAGCAGCGCGCCCACGCCCTGCAGCGCGCGCGGCCGCTCGCCGTAGACCAGCGCGCCCACCAGCAGCATCCACAGCGGCGTGCTGGAGGCGATCAGCGTCACGTTGATCGGCGTGCTGGTCTGCAGCGCCAGGTACTGCAGCGCGTTGTAGCTGCCCACGCCCAGCAGGCCCAGCCAGGCCAGCGGCCGCCAGCGCGCCACGATCTCGGCACGGCGCTCGCGCGTGGCGATGGCGCGCCAGCCCAGCGGCAGCAGGATCAGCAGCGACGCCCACCAGCGCATCGCGTTCAGCAGCAGCGGCGGCACGCTGTCGGCGAGCAGGCGGCCGACGACGGCGTTGCCGGCCCACAGCAGCGGCGGCAGCGCCAGCAGGGCTGTGATGCGGGGCGTGATCGTCATCGGCGCTTCACGCCCGCGGCCGCAGCGCGCCGCAGTTCCAGCACTGCTCGAACGGGCCCTCGACGATCTCGTGGCAGGCCGCGCAGGCCCACGTGACCGACGGCAGCGCGCGCCATTCGGCGAACAGCGCCTCGGCGCGCGCGAACTGGGCGTCGTCGTTGACCCACACCTCGGGCAGGCTCTGGTCGGGCGGGATCTCGCCGGCGATGCCACTGGCGTAGGCGCGCTGCACGCTGGCGCCGATGCCGGCACCGCCGAGCTGGTCGGCCCACAGCGTGGCGAGGGCGAGGTTGGGGGCTTGCAGGAGGCGCTTCATCGTGCGGGTCGTCTGCGGCCGATGTTGCCACGCCGGCAGGGCCGCGCCGCTTCGCGTAACCTCGCGGCCGTTCCACCGGAGGAGACATCCCATGCCCCGCGCCATCCAGATCACCGCCTACGGCGGCCCCGAAGTCATGAAGATCGTCGACCTGCCGGTCGGCGACCCCGGCCCGGGCGAGATCCGCATCCGCCACAAGGCCTGCGGCCTGAACTTCATCGACGTCTACCAGCGCACCGGCCTCTACCAGAACCCGCTGCCGCTGACGCTGGGCATGGAAGGCGCCGGCATCGTCGAGGCGGTGGGCGAGGGCGTCGCGCACCTGAAGGCCGGCGACCGCGCCGCCTATGCCAGCCACCCGCCCGGCAGCTACTGCGAAGCGCGCGTGATGCCGGCGAAGAACGTTGTCAAGCTGCCGGACGCCATCGACTTCGAGACCGGCGCCGCGATGATGCTGAAGGGCCTGACCGTGCAGTACCTGCTGCGCCGCACGCTGCCGATGGAAGGGCTGGAGAAGGGCGACCACGTGCTCTTCCACGCCGCCGCCGGCGGGGTGGGCCTGATCGCGTGCCAATGGGCGAAGGCGCTCGGCCTGCAGCTCATCGGCACCGCCGGCAGCGCCGCCAAGTGCCAGCTCGCCCTCGAGCACGGCGCGGCGCACGCCATCGACTACAGCAAGGAAGACTTCGTCGCCCGCGTGAAGGAGATCACCGGCGGCAAGGGCGTGAAGGTGGTCTACGACTCGGTCGGCAAGGACACCTTCGACAAGAGCCTGGAGTGCCTGCGCCCGTTCGGCCTGATGGCCAGCTTCGGCAACGCCAGCGGCCCGGTGCCGCCGTTCGCGCCCGCGGTGCTGGCCAAGAACTCGCTCTACCTGACGCGGCAGACGCTGTTCACGCACATCGCCACGCGTGAGCGCACGCAGCAGATGGCCGACGAGCTGTTCGCGGTGGTCACCAGCGGCGCGGTGAAGATCCGCATCGACCAGCGCTTCCCGCTGGCCGAGGTGGCGCAGGCGCACCGCAGCCTCGAGTCGCGCAAGACGACGGGCTGCACGATCCTCACGCTCTGAGCGCCGGCCCCGTCCGATGCCGATGGCCCGCCTGCTGCTGATCCTGTTCGCGGCCCTGTTCGCGGCCGGCGCGGCGGCGCAGCCCCGCGCCGAGCCGCCGCCGCCGCCACCACCGCCGGCTTGCACGCACTGCAAGGAGAAGCTGCTGACGGTCGAAGCCCTGCGCGCCGCGCTGCCGGCGGCGTGGAGCGTGAAGACCGAACCCGAGCCGGTGATGGGCGGCGAGATGCTCACCGTGCGCGCCGGCCCGGTCGGTGCGCCGCGGCTGCTGCTGGTGCACGGTCTTGGGCAGAACGGCTTCACCGACTGGCTGCCCGTGCTGCCACAGCTGGCGCGGCGCTGGCGCGTGCTGGCGGTCGACCTGCCGGGCTTCGGCTATTCGAGCAGCCCGGTGGCCAAGCTCTCGCCGACGAACTACGCCCGCGTGCTCGACAGCCTGCTCGCGCGCGAAGGCTCGGGGCCGATCGTCGTCGTCGGCCATTCGCTGGGTGGCGCGGTGGCGCTGCGGCTGGCGGCCGACCACCCGCAACGCGTCTCCAAGCTGGTCCTGGTCGACGCCGCCGGCATCCTGCAGCGCACCGCGTTCACCAAGCACACGGCGAGCGTGCCGCTGTCGGTGGACGGCATGCCCGAGCCGCTGAAGGAGCCGGTGGCGCGCCTGCGCGACCTGGGCAACCTGATCGTCGAGCGCCTGTTCGGCCTGCCGAACGACCCCACCGGCGTGCTGCGCGCGAACGAGGCGCTGTGGGGCCTGGCGCTGCGCGACCGCGCGACGGTGAACGCCGCGCTCGCGCTCGTCGACGAGAACTTCAGCGCCGCCGTGCACACGCTGGCGCAACCGGTGCACCTGATCTGGGGCGAAGCCGACCCGATCGCGCCGCTGCGCACCGGCGAGCTGCTGGCGCGCCGCCTGCCCAAGGCGCAGCTGGTGTCGCTGCCGGGCGTGGGCCACGTGCCGATGGACCAGGCGACCGCCGCCTTCCAGGTGCTGCTGGACAACGCGCTGCAGAACCCGCCGGCGCCGCGCCCCGAGCCGCCCGCCGCCACCGAAGCGCCGCAGGACGTGCTGTGCAAGGGCCAGGTGGCGCGCCGCTACAGCGGCCGCTACCGCGAGCTGCGGCTGGAAGGCTGCTCGGCCGCCGTGCTGACCGACGTGGTGGCCGATCGCATCGTCATCCGCGACTCGATCGTGCAGATGACCGGCGTGCAGGTGCGCAGCGACGACGTGGCGCTGGACATCACCAACTCCGAGCTGATCGCGACGGCCAGCGACTTCGAAGGTCGCCTGGCGATCCGTGCCGACCTGAGCCGGCTCGACCTGGCGGGCGTGCGGCTGGCGGCGCGCGGCTTCGCGGTGCAGGCGGCGGGGCGGTCGCGCTTCGTGGCGTCGGTGAGCGAGGTGCGCGACGCGTTCTACACCGGCTGGTGGCACGACGACCGCGAGCTCGAGGGCGAGCTGCTCGACCCGCGCTCGCCGCCGCGGCTGCTCACGTCGCCGCTGCCCTTGCCGCTGCCAGGGGCGTCGGCGCCGGCGCGCTGATCAGTCGGATACCGCGGCGCGGTAGGCGTGCCAGGTGGCGTGGCCGACCACCGGCCCGGCCACCAGCAGGCCGGCAAACCACGGCAGCAGCGCCAGCCCGACCGTGGTCGCGATGATGAAGGCCCACCAGGCCATCACGCCGGTCTGCGTGAGCACCAGGCGCATGCTGGTGAGGCCGGCGGTGATGGCGTCGGTCTGCCGGTGCAGCACCATCGGGATCGCGACCACGCTGACGGCGAAGATCAGTGACGCGAAGAGGAAGCCGACCGCTGCCCAGGCCAGGCTGAACGCGATGTTCTGCGGGTCCAGCAGCGCCACCAGCGAGCCCTTGAAGTCGGGCATGCCGTCGAAGCTGACGGCGAAGATCACCAGCGTCGCGCGGCCCCACAGCATCTCGAGGATGAGCAGGACGAAGCCGAAGATCGCGAGCTGGCCGGTGCGCGTGTCCCAGGCCAGCAGCGAATCGCCGAAGTCGGGCTTCTCGCCCGCTTCGAGCCGCTGGCTGGCGCGGTATAGCCCGAGACAGAGGAACGGCCCGACCAGCAGGAAGCCGGCCGACAGCGCCAGCGTGTAGGCCGGCCAGTGCTCGAACACCTTCAGCAGCGCCCAGCCCATCACCATGAAGCAGCCGCCGTAGAAGAGGCCGATGGTGGGGCAGCGCACGAAGTCGCGCCAACCCAGCCACATCCAGCGCATCGGGTCGGTGAAGCCGAGCGTGCGCAGCAGGATGGGCGCGGGCGGTGGCGGCGGCGTGCCGGCGGGGGCGGTGGGGCTGTCGGACGGCGTCATCGGGAGGCGCGGCAAGAGAGGGCAGCGCGCAGACTACGGGGGCCGCCGGGGTGCGTCCATCGGGGCGCGCCCCGCCCCGGTCATTCCTGGTCTTCCGGCGGCCGCCGCCCCTTCCAGACCGAGCGCACCAGCATCAGCCCGCCGACCACCGCGCCGATGAAGCCCAACAGCCCGAAGGCCGGCAGGCCGAGCAGCGTGGGCCCGCCTTCCACCGTCATGACGATCGACGAGCCGATGATGAGCGCGGCGATCACCAGCGCCAGCGCCAGCCGGCTGGCGGCGCGGTCGATCTGGTTGCCGGTGCGCCGCAGGTCGGTGATCTCGACGCCCACCTGCACCTTGCCGTGGCGCGCACGGCGCAGCAGCGTCGACAGGTCCTGCGGCAGCCGCGCCAGCGTGCCGGCGGTGTCGCGCAGCGCCTCCCAGCCGCGCTGCGCCAGCGCCTGCGGCCGGTAGCGCGCGCGCAGCGTGGCGCGCAGCAGCGGCTGCGCCTCGGTGGCCATGTGGAAGCCGGGGTCGAGGCCGCGGCCCATGCTCTCCAGCGAGATGAAGGCCTTGATCAGCAGCGCCAGGTCGCCCGGCAGCGCGAGCTTGTGCTCGCGCAGCACGGCGGTCACGTCGGCCAGCATCTGGCCCAGGCTCAGCTGCGCCAGCGGCGTGCCGTGGTACTGCTGCACGAAGGCCTCGATGTCGTCTTCCAGCTGCGACAGGTCGGCGCCGTGGTGGTTGCCCGACCAGTCGATCAGCACGTCGGCCACCGCCTGCGGGCGCCGCTCGACCAGGCCCAGCAGCAGCGTCAGCAGTTCGTCGCGGCGCCGCTTCGACAGCTGGCCGACCATGCCGAAGTCGATGAAGGCGAGCCGGTTGCCCGGCAGGTAGAACACGTTGCCGGGGTGCGGGTCGGCGTGGAAGAAGCCGTCCTCGACGATCATCTTCAGCACCGCGCGCGCGCCGCGGCGTGCCAGCAGCTTCGGGTCCAGCCCTTCGCGCACGATGCGCTCGAGGTCCTCGCCCGGCACGCCGTCGATGAAGTCCTGCACGTTCACGCGCTCGTGCGTCCAGGCCCAGTGCACGCGCGGGATCACCACGTCGCCCAGCGGCGCCAGGTTGGTGGCGATGCGCTCGGCGTGGCGGCATTCGGCCGCCAGGTTCAGCTCGCGCCGCAGCGACTTCGCGAACTCGCGCAGCAGCTGGCGCGGCCGGTAGGGCTTGAGCGCCGGCCAGTCCTGCTCGACGCCGGCGGCCACGCGCTCGAGCAGGCGCAGGTCGGCCTCGATGACGTCGACGATGGCGGGCCGGCGGATCTTGACGACGACCTCGGTGCCGTCCTTCAGCTGCGCGCGGTGCACCTGGGCGATGGAGGCGGCGGCCAGCGGCGCGGCGTCGAAGCGCGCGAAGACGTCCTCGGGCTCGCCGCCGAGGTCTTCGCGCAGCTGCGGGCGCAGCGCCTCCAGCGGTACCGCCGGCACGCGGCTGTGCAGCTTGGCGAGCTCGGCGATCCACTCCGGGCCGAGCAGATCGCCGCGGCCGGCGAGGATCTGGCCGAGCTTGACGAAGGTGGGTCCCAGCTCCTCGAGCGCGCGCCGCACCTGCGCCGGCGGCTCGATGCGCGCGAGCTCGGCGGCGTGGTCCAGGTGCAGCACGTGGCCGGCCTTGCCGAGCGCGTCGGCCAGGCCCATGCGGCGCACGATGTCGCCGAAGCCGTGCCGCACCAGCACGGCGGCGATCTCCTGCGCGCGGCCGAGGTCGCGTGCGGTGCCGAGGGTTTCGAGCAGCATCGGCGCCGAGTATCGCGCGCCGCGGCGTGTCAGCCCTTGCTCTGCCTCACGCGGCGCAGTTCGTCGGCGATGAGGCCGATGGCGCCGAGCGTGATGGCCGCGTCGGCGACGTTGAAGCTGGGGAAGTAGCCGCCGCGGAAGATGGGCTCCAGCAGCGCGAAGCGGAACTGCAGGAAGTCGACCACGTGGCCGTGCAGGATGCGGTCGACGACGTTGCCGACGGCGCCGCCCAGGATGAGCGCGATCGACAGGCAGAACAGCGTCTGCGAGCCGTGGCCGACGAGCATCCAGACCATCAGGCCGGACGCCAGCAGGCCGAGCACGATGAAGAACCAGCGCTGCCAGCCCGACGCGTCGGCCAGGAACGAGAACGCCGCGCCCAGGTTGTGCGCGCGCACGATGTTGAAGAACGAGGTCACCGGGCGCACGTCGTGCAGCTGCAGCGAACCGATGATGAGCGTCTTCGTGTACTGGTCGAGGACGATGACGACGAGGGCCAGGCCCAGCCAGATCGGCAGGCGGCCCGGCGCGCGCGAAGCAGAAGCCATTGCCGGGGGTGGCGCGCCGGCGGCGCGCGCGTGGATGCGTTGGCGCTACTGTAGCGCGTGGCCGCGGGTCAGCCGGCCAGCAGGGCCTGCAGGCGCCCGGCGGTGTCGCGCAGCTCGTCGTGCAGGGCGGCGGCCGCGGCCTCGAGCTCGGGCGATTCGATGTCGCTGCGGGCCATCGCCTCGAGTGCGAGCGCGCGGTCGCGCAGCGCCAGCGCACCGACGGCGGCGCAGGCCGCCGCCAGCGAGTGCGCGGCCAGCTGCAGCGCCGCCGGCGCGTGGCCGGCGCCGGCGGCGAAGGCCGGCAGGCCGCCGGCGTAGTGCTCGGCGAAGCGGCCCAGCACGCGCCGCAGCAGCGGCACGCGGTCGCCGGCGCCGCGCAGCGCCGCGGCGCCATCGAAGCCCGGCAGCGCCGCCAGCCGTTCGACGAAGGCCTGCGCCGCCGCGTCGCCGGACGCCGGTGCCGGCGCGGCGCCGTGCGGCAGCCAGTGCAGCAGCGTGGCGTACAGCTGCTCGGGGTCGACCGGCTTGGCGATGTGGTCGTTCATGCCGGCGGCCAGGCAGGCCGCGCGGTCTTCGCCGAAGGCGTTCGCGGTCATCGCGATCACCGGCGCGGTGAAGCCGCGGCGGCGCAGGGCCTGCGTCGCCTGCAGGCCGTCGAGCGCGGGCATCTGCACGTCCATCAGCACCGTTGCGTAGGGCACGCGCAAGGCCATCTCGACGGCCGCGGCGCCGTCGACGGCGAGGTCGGCTTCGAGGCCGGCGGCGCGCAGCAGCGCCAGCGAGACCTCCTGGTTGACGACGTTGTCCTCCGCCAGCAGCACGCGCGTGCCGCGGTGCAGGCGGCGCAGCACCGCTTCGGCGGAGGTCGGCGCGGGCGCGGCGCCGGGGGCGTCGGCGGGGGCGGCGTGCAGCACGCGCTGCACGGCTTCGAGCAGGTGCGAAGCGGTGACCGGCTTGACCAGCACCTCGGCGAAGCCGGCGGCGGCGGCGCGCTCGCGCAGCTCGGCGGCGTCGTGCGCGGTGACGAGCACGGCCGGCGTCGCGCCGGCGACGGTGCGCAGCTGCGCCAGCGTCTGCAGGCCGTCGAGCGGGGCCATCTGCCCGTCGAGCAGCCAGACGTCGTGGCGGTCGCCGGCGGCGAGCGTGCGCGCCGCCTCGGCCACCGCGGCGTCGCCGGAGTCGGCCAGGTCCACGCGCATGCCGAAGCTGCGCAGGCGGTCGGCGAGCGGCTCGCGCGCCTCGGGCAGGTCGTCGACGAGCAGCGCGCGCAGGCCGGCCAGCGCCGGCGTGTCCACGCGCGGCGCGTGGCCGCGCGCCACCCAGGCGGTGAACCAGAAGTGGCTGCCGGCACCGGGCGTGCTCTCGCCGCCGGCGTCGCCGCCCATCAGGCGCGCCAGGCGCCGCGTCAGCGCGAGGCCCAGGCCGGTGCCGCCGTAGCGGCGGCTGGTCGACGCGTCGCCCTGGCGGAAGGCGTCGAAGAGGCCGGCCAGGCGCTCGGGCGCGATGCCGATGCCGGTGTCGCGCACCGCGAAGCGCACCTGCACGCGCTGGGCGTCCTCGCCGATCTTCTCGGCGCGCAGGCGCACCCAGCCGTGCTCGGTGAACTTGACGGCGTTGGACAGCAGGTTCAGCACCGCCTGCGACAGCCGCGTGGCGTCGCCCGCCAGCGGGTCGGGCATGTGGTCGGTGTCGAGGATCAGCTCCAGGCCCTTGGCCTGCGCCTGCGCGCCGACCATCTCGAAGGCGCGCGTGGCGAGCGCGTCGAGCGAGAACGGCACCGTTTCCAGCTCGAGCCGGCCGGCTTCGATCTTCGACAGGTCGAGCAGGTCGTTCAGCAGGCGCAGCAGGTGCTGCGCCGCGCTGGCGACCTTGCCAAGGCGGTCGGTCAGCAGCGCGTCGCGGCTGTCGCGCGCCATCAGGTAGGTGAGGCCGATGATGGCGTTCATCGGCGTGCGGATCTCGTGGCTCATGTTCGCCAGGAACGCGCTCTTGGCGCGGTTGGCGTCCTCGGCGCGGTCGCGCGCGAGCACGAGCTCGGCGTTCGCCGCCTGCAGCGCGCCTTCGGCGACCTTCAGCGCCGTCACCTCGAAGGCGAGCACGAAGACGCCGGCGATGCGGTCGTCGGCCCGCCGGTCCGGCAGGTAGTGCACGACGTGGTGCACGGTGCCGCCGGGGCGCGGCGTGGCGCGCTCGAACTGCTGCCGATCGCCGGCGAGCGCGGCCGCCAGGTGCGGGCCGACCTTGTCGAAGTACTCGGCACCGACGATGTCGCGCGCGTGGCGGCCGATGACCTCGTGCGCCTCGCGCTGCCACCAGTCGAGGTAGCCGCGGTTGGCGAAGCGGCAGCGCATCTGGTGGTCCCAGTAGGCGACGCGGCCGGGCAGGGCGTCGGTGATGGCGCGCACGAAGCGGTCGGTCTCGGCGAGGCCGTCGTTGGCGCGCTGCAGCGCCGTCGTGCGGTCGGCCACCAGCGCCTGCAGGTGGTGGCGGTGCTGCTCGAGTTCGAGCCGCAGCTGCCGGTTCTCGGTGATGTCGGTGAACGAGACGACGACGCCGGCCAGCCGCGGGCCGCCGCCTTCGGGCAGCGGCTGGGCGTTGACGCGCATCCAGCGCTCCTCGCCGGCCGGGCCGCGCACGCGCAGTTCGACGCCATGTTGCGCCTGGCCGGTGGCGAAGACGCGTGCCGCGGGCATGCGGTCGTCGGCCAGCGGCCGGCCGCGGTCGTCGATGGCGTGCCAGCCGGCGATGCCGTTGCCGTCGCCCTGCAGGGCCTCCGGCGCGACGCCGAAGATGCGTGCCGCCGCCGGGTTGCGGTCGACGAGGCGGCCGCGGCGGTCGAAGACGAGCACGCCCTCCGTGAGCGCATCGACGACGGCGCGCTGGTGGGCGGCGTCGGCCAGCGGGGAGGCGGGGGTGCCGGTGGCGCCCGGGTCGGCGGGGCCGGGCGGCGCGTCACTGCGGTGGGCCATGGGGCCCACGTTCTATCACGCGCCGCGCCGGTGGCGCGGCGCCGGGCGCCGCTCAGGCCACCTGGCGCGCCTCGCCGCTGCCGTGCAGGTTGCTCGTGCAGCGGCCGCACAGCCCCGGGTGGGCGGCGTCGTGGCCGACGTCGTCGCGCCAGTGCCAGCAGCGCTCGCACTTCTTCGCCGTCGACGGCGTCACCGTCACCCGCGGCTCGGCGGCGTCGGCCAGCACGGCGGCCGAGGTGATGAACACGAAGCGCAGGTCCTCGCCCAGCGTTTCGAGCAGCGCGCGGTCGGCCGCCGGCACGCCGATCGTCAGGTTGGCCTGCAGCGACGAGCCCACCGCGCCGGTGCCGCGCACCGCCTCGATCTCCTTGTTCGCGAGGTCGCGGATCTCGCGGATGCGGCGCCACTTGGCCAGCAGCGCGGCATCGGGCGCCGGGAAGTCGAGGTAGGTCTCGGTGAAGATCGACTCCGTCTTGCCGACGAAGGCCCAGGCTTCCTCGGCGGTGAAGCTGAGGAACGGCGCCATCCAGCGCAGCATGGCGTGCGTGATCTGCGCCAGTGCGGTCTGCGCGCTGCGCCGCGCCAGGCTCTTCGGCGCGGTGGTGTAGAGGCGGTCCTTCAGCGCGTCGAGGTAGAACGCGCCCAGGTCTTCGGAGCAGAAGATCTGCAGCTTCGAGACCACCGGGTGGAACTCGTAGACCTCGTAGTGCTTCAGGATTTCGGCCTGCAGCTCGGCGGTGCGGGCGAGCGCCCAGCGGTCGATCTCGAGCAGCTGGTCGGCCGGCACGGCGTCGGTCGCGGCATCGAAGTCGGCCGTGTTGGCGAGCAGGAAGCGCAGCGTGTTGCGGATGCGGCGGTACGCGTCGACGACGCGGGCGAGGATCTTGTCGTCGCCGGCGATGTCGCCCGAGTAGTCCGACGCCGCGACCCACAGGCGGATGATCTCGGCGCCGAGCGACGAGCTCACCTTCTGCGGCTCGATGCCGTTGCCCAGGCTCTTGCTCATCTTGCGGCCCTGGCTGTCGACCGTGAAGCCGTGCGTGAGCAGGCCGCGGTAGGGCGCGCGGTCGTAGAGCGCGCAGGCCAGCAGCAGCGAGCTGTGGAACCAGCC
>CAUJHQ010000170.1 GCA_963204815.1 Pseudomonadota bacterium
CCGGCCCGTACGATCGGAACGTCGCCGCGTACCAGGCCCTGGCCGACTTCAGCTTCGCCTTCAGCGCCTTGCGCGTGGAGGCGGGAATCCACGAGGTCAGAGACATGACGCGCCCTTCACGCCCGCGTGCCGGCGGCCGGCTGCAGCGCCTGCCACTGTTCGGCGGTGCCGATGTTGTGCCACTCGCCGCCCCACGGCTGGCCGCCGAGCCGGCCGGCGGCCGCCGCGTCGAAGAGGCACTCGCGCAGCGGTGCGAAGCGGCCCGGCGCGAGGCCGGCCACCAGCGCCGGGCGCACGAGCGCGATGTTCGCGTAGGTCCAGTCGCGTCGGCCTTCGCGGCGCAGGCGGTCGCCGTCGAGCGCGAAGTCGCCGGCGGGGTTGAAGTCCGGGTTCGGCACCACCCACAGGCGGGCGAGGTCGGGGCCGCGCTCGAAGGCGCTGCGCGCGCCCTCGTCGAACGCGAAGCCCGGCGCGTGGATGTCGCCGGAGACGACCCAGAACGCCTCGTCGCCGTTCGGCGCCAGCCAGGGCAGCGCGGTGGCGATGCCGCCGCCGGTCTCGAGCGCGCCGCCCCAGGTGCGGCCCTCGGTCGACCAGCGGATCGCGAGGCCCCAGCGGGTGCCGTCGCCGAGCGCGGCCGGAAAGCGGTCCTCGAGCCACGCGGTGTTGATGACGACCTCGCGCACGCCGGCACGCGCCAGCGCTTCGAGGTGCCACTCGATCATCCGCTTGCCGCGCACCGGCAGCAGCGGCTTGGGCGTGTGGTCGGTCAGCGGGCGCAGGCGTTCGCCGCGCCCGGCGGCGAGGATCAGGGCTCGGGCCGTCATGCGGCCGCGAGTGTAGGGCCGCGGCCCGCTTCGGCTAGTGGGCGGCCCCCAGCCCGATCGGCGCCGGCGCCTGCATCAGGATGCGCTGGAACAGCGGCCGGTATTCCTCGCTCGGCTCGTGGCCGGTGAGCGGGTCGCGGTGGGCGGCGAAGGCGGCGTCGAGCTCGGCCCAGTCGGCCTCGTCGAGCACGCGGCGCGCCGTCGGCAGGATCTCGCTCTCCTCGACCGCCATGTGGTCGAGGTAGAAGCGCACGTAGCGGTCGGTCGCTTCCTCGAAGGCGGCGCGGCGCGGCTCGCCGAGCACCTCGAAGGCGAGCAGCGCGTGCTCGAGGCCGCGGATCGCACGTTCGCCGTGCGCGTGGTCGCGGTCCAGGCGGTCGAGCGTGGCGCCGATCTCGGGGGCGCGGGCACGGATCTTCGGGAACAGCAGCTCGCTTTCCTTCGTGTGGTGCAGGCGCTCGGGGAATTCGTCGACGTAGAACAGCATCGCGCGCAGCACCGCGAAGTCGGGCAGCTCGCCTTCGCGCCGCGCCTGCTGCAGCAGCATGGTCAGCGAGCGCAGCATGGCGGCAAGCGCCTGGTGTTCGTCGTGGATGATGTCGAGGGCAAGGTGGCGCATCGTCGGAGCCGGTTCGGGTCGCGGAGGACCACAGCTTCGCCGCCCGCCGGGGCGCCGGCCTTGCGGCAGGTCAAGCGCCGCCGTCGTCGTCGACGAGGGTGCGCTCGATCGCGTGGCGTGCCGCGTGCGCCGGCGCGAAGGCCGCTTCCAGCGCCGCCAGCAGCGCGCGTGCGCGGGCCCGGTTGTCCTCGCGCAGGTTGCACGCGAACACGTCGATCGTGACGGCCGCGTGCTCCGGCCACGTGTGCACCGCGAGGTGCGACTCGGCCAGCAGCACGACGCCGGTGACGCCGCCGGCGTCGGGGAAGGCGTGGAAGCGCTCGCCCACGGCCTGCAGGCCGGCGGCGTCGACGGCCTGCCGGCACAGCGTGCGCAGGCGCTCGGCATCGGCCATCGGGGCGCCGGCGCCGCAGCCGTGCAGGTCGGCCGTGAGGTGCAGGCCGCGCGGGCGGGCGCCGTCGGCGGCGGGCTCCACCGGCGCTTCGGCGCACGCCGCGAGGCGGGCGTTCGCGGTGTCCAGCGCCGCCCGCAGCCGGGTCAGCTCGTCGCCGCGCTCGACCCAGTCGCTCACGTCCACGCGCACGCAGACCAGCCCACCCGAGGACGTGCGCTGCTCGTGCAGGCGCACGAAGCGGCCGCCTTCGGCCGGGTGCACGCGGGGCTCCGCGGCCGGACGCCGCCGCGCGCGCTGGCGCTCGGCGATCCAGCCCTCGAAGTCCTCGCCGACCCACTGCAGCCCGCCGGCGGCGCGGTGCGCGCGCACCACCTCCTCCCAGCGCGGCCGGCCGTTCATCAGGTGGGCGATGCGCGGGTACATCGCGCGCAGGTGCGAGTTGCTGAGCAGCAGCCGGTCGTCGGCGTCGAAGAGCTCGAAGGCCGCCGGCAGCGCCTCGATGGCGTCGTGCAGCAGCGCGCGTGCCAGGTCGGCCTCGCGGCGCGCCGCTTCCACCGACTGCTCGCGCCGCACGAGGTCGGTCACGTCGACGCTGTAGGCCAGCAGGCTGCCATCGCTCAGGCGGTGCTCGACGATGCGGCGGAAGCGCCCGTCGGGCATCTCGCGCAGCGTGCCGTAGGCGGCGCGGCTGTGGCTCCACACGCGCTCCTCGATCCAGGCGTCCTCGCGGCCCTTGGCGTCGGGCACGAGGCCGCGGTCGACGGCCGCGCGCAGCAGCTCGGTGAAGGTGCGGCCGGTGCGCAGCGCGTCGCCCAGCGGGGTGTAGAGCTGGCGGAAGCTGTCGTTGAACAGCTCGAGGCGGTCCTTCGTGTCGTAGACGGCGACGCCCAGCGGCAGCGCGTCGAACAGCTCCTGCATGCGCTGCATGCCGCGGCGGGTGCCGGCCAGCACGTGGTCGACGCGGCCGAGCGCCCACCACAGCAGCGCCGCAAGGCCGAGGGCGCCGGCGAGCGCGAGCGCGGCCGCGAGCGGCAGTGCCGGCCGGCCGGCGTCGGCCACCGCGGGCAGCAGCGCCAGCAGCAGCGCGGCCTGGACCAGGGGCACGCTGGCCACGGCCCAGCGCAGCCGCTGCAGCGTGGGGGCCGGCGGCGGCTGCGGGGCCGCGGCATCGGGCGTCGTCGACATCTGAACTCCCTCGGGGCCGTCCTGCGCGCCCCGTGGCATTGTGGCGCCGCGGGGGGTGGTGCGGCGGGCTCCTAGAATCGAGGGTCCGCTCCCAACCGCCCGCGTCGCATGGCCTCGACCTCCGCCCCCACCACCACCCTGATGGCGAATGCGATCCGCGCGCTCGCGATGGACGCCGTCCAGCAGGCGAACTCCGGCCACCCGGGCGCGCCGATGGGCATGGCCGAGATCGCCGTCGCGCTGTGGGGCCGCCACCTGAAGCACAACCCGGCCAACCCGCTGTGGCCGGATCGCGACCGCTTCGTGCTGAGCAACGGCCACGGCTCGATGCTGCTGTACGCGCTGCTGCACCTGACCGGCTACGACCTGCCGATGAGCGAACTGCGCAGCTTCCGCCAGCTGCACAGCAAGACGCCGGGCCACCCCGAGGTCGACGTCACGCCCGGCGTCGAGACCACCACCGGCCCGCTCGGCCAGGGCATCACGAACGCGGTCGGCATGGCGCTCGCCGAGAAGCTGCTCGCGCACGAATTCAACCGGCCCGGCCACACGGTCGTCGACCACCACACCTTCGCCTTCCTCGGCGACGGCTGCCTGATGGAAGGCATCAGCCACGAAGCCTGCGCGCTCGCCGGCGCGTGGAAGCTGGGCAAGCTGGTGGCGCTGAACGACGACAACGGCATCAGCATCGACGGCCAGGTCAAGCCCTGGTACGTCGACGACGCCGCCAAGCGCTTCGACGCCTACGGCTGGAACGTCATCGGCCCGGTCGACGGCCACGACGCGCAGGCGGTGGCCGACGCGCTCGCGCAGGCCAAGGCGCCGGGCACGAAGCCGACGCTGATCATCTGCAAGACCACCATCGGCAAGGGCTCGCCGAACCGCGGCGGCACCGCGAAGGCGCACGGCGAGGCGCTCGGCGCCGACGAGATCGCGCTCACGCGCGCCGCGCTCGGCTGGACGCACGAGCCCTTCGTGATCCCGGAAGAAGCCTATGCCGCCTGGGACGCCCGCGCCGCCGGCGCCGAGGCCGAGGCCGCCTGGGCTGCGCGCTTCGCCGCCTACAAGGCCGCCTTCCCCGAGCTCGCGGCCGAGTTCGCGCGCCGCATGTCCGGCGCACTGCCGGCGAACTTCGCGCAGGTGGTGGCCGAGGCGCTGGACGCCGCGAACACCAAGGCCGAGACGGTGGCCAGCCGCAAGGCGAGCCAGCTCGCGCTGGAGGTCTTCACGAAGGCGCTGCCCGAGCTGCTCGGCGGCAGCGCCGACCTCACCGGCAGCAACCTGACGAACACCAGTTCGACGCCGGCGCTGCGCTTCGGCGACGACGGCACGCCGAACGGCGGCCGCCACGTCAACTACGGCGTGCGCGAGTTCGGCATGGCCGCCATCATGAACGGCGTCGCGCTGCACGGCGGCCTGGTGCCCTACGGCGGCACCTTCCTCACCTTCAGCGACTACAGCCGCAACGCCATCCGCATGGCCGCGCTGATGAAGCGGCGCGTGGTGCACGTGTTCACGCACGACAGCATCGGCCTCGGCGAGGACGGCCCCACGCACCAGAGCGTGGAGCACGCCGCCAGCCTGCGCCTGATCCCGAACCTGGACGTCTGGCGCCCCGCCGACACTGCCGAGACGCTGGTCGCCTGGGCGGCGGCGCTGGCCAGCGAATCGCGCCCGAGCGCGCTGCTGCTGTCGCGCCAGAACCTGCCCTACCTGCCGAAGCCGGCGCTGGCCCACATCGCCAAGGGCGCCTACGTGCTGGCCGAGCCGAGCGAGGTGGGCCTTAAGAAGAAGGCGCAGGCGGTGATCATCGGCACCGGCAGCGAGGTGCAGCTGGCGCTGCACGCGCAGGCCGAGCTGGCGAAGCTGGGCATCGCGGTGCGCGTGGTCAGCATGCCCAGCACCACGGTCTTCGACCGTCAGGGCACGGCCTACAAGGCCAGCGTGCTGCCGGCTGGCGTGCCGCGCATCGCCGTCGAGGCGGGCGTGACGGACGGCTGGTGGAAGTACGGCTGCGCCGCCGTCGTCGGCCTCGACCGCTACGGCGAGAGCGCACCGGCCGGCGCGCTGTTCAAACTGTTCGGCTTCACGGCGCAGAACGTGGCAGACACGGTGCGCACGGTGCTGCAGCGCTGAGGCTGGACATGGCGCGGCTGCGGCACCTGCTGGCGGGCCTTGCGGCTGTCGGCTGGGCCGCGGGGGCTTTGGCCAACGTCTCAGTGCAACTGGGGCCGTCGCCGGCGCTGGAATGCCTGCAGCCGGCCGGCGCCGATGCGAGTGCGCCGGAGTACCCGTTCGACGAGTGGAAGGGCCAAGTGCCCGGCCGCGTGAAGGTGCGGATCGACTTCGCCCTGCCCGATGCCGCGCCCGAGGTCACCGTGCTGGAGCTCGAAGGTGGTCAGCCCTTCGCGCGAAGCGTGCGCGACCATCTGCGGGACTGGCGCGTGCCCTGCATGGACCCGGGCCGGCCGGTGCGGCTGCTGAAGGAGTACGTCTTCACGAAGGATCGGCGCCAGGTCGGCGCGCCGCCGGCGGAGGACGCGGCCGACACCTTGCGTCGTGAGGCTTCGCGCTGCCTCACCCACGTCTCTGGCCGGAGTGCGCAGGACGCGTTGGGCGGCGCGCGACTTCGCGACCACGGCCGGGTATTCCTGACGATGCAGTTCAAGTCGCCGAGCGACGCACCGCAGGTGTCCGCATTCGCCCGCACCTCGTCTGCTGTCCTGCGGCGGCGTGTGGAGGACTGGGCCGTCGGCTACCGGCTGCCTTGTCTGTCGGGCGAACATGTTCAGCTCGACGTCGTGTTCAGTTTCAAGTTCGAAGGAGGTCCGAACGCGGGGCTTCGACCGCTGCTGCTGCAGGAACTGCTGCCGCGCGTGAAGGGCATCCGCGATCGGCCGCTCAAGCTGGACACCACGGCCATGGGCTGCCCCTTCGACGTCTCATGGACGTACCTGCGGCCACAGCGCCGGAACAAGGCCGGCGCCCTCGGCGCCTGGCTCGCCGGCCGCGAGCCCTTGCTCGACTTCATGCGCGAAGTCGAGCTCGACCTTCCGGAGACTGCGCTCGACGCCGTCTACGCCGATGTCACCACCATCACCGTTCCCTGTCTGAAGATCGACCTCAACCCGCAAGGAGATAAGCAATGACCGTCAAACTCGGCATCAACGGCTTCGGCCGCATCGGCCGCATGGTGTTCCGTGCCGCCGTCAAGCACTTCCCCGACGTCGAGATCGTCGGCATCAACGACCTGCTCGAGCCCGACTACCTGGCCTACATGCTGCAGTACGACAGCGTGCACGGCCGCTTCAAGGGCGACATCGCGGTCGAGGGCAACACGCTCGTCGTCAACGGCAAGAAGATCCGCCTGACGGCCGAGCGCGACCCGGCGGCGCTGAAGTGGGGCGACATCGGCGCCGACATCGTCGTCGAGTCGACCGGCCTCTTCCTCACGAAGGAAACGGCGCAGAAGCACATCGCCGCCGGCGCCAGGAAGGTCATCATGTCGGCGCCCAGCAAGGACGACACGCCGATGTTCGTCTACGGCGTCAACCACACCAAGTACGCCGGCGAGGCCATCATCAGCAACGCCAGCTGCACCACCAACTGCCTGGCGCCGATCGCCAAGGTGCTGAACGACAACTTCGGCATCAAGCGCGGCCTGATGACCACCGTGCACGCCACCACCGCGACGCAGAAGACGGTCGACGGCCCGAGCAACAAGGACTGGCGCGGCGGCCGCGGCATCCTGGAGAACATCATCCCCAGCAGCACCGGCGCGGCCAAGGCGGTGGGCGTGGTGATCCCCGAGCTGAACAAGAAGCTCACCGGCATGTCCTTCCGCGTGCCGACCTCCGACGTCTCGGTCGTCGACCTCACGGTCGAGCTGAACAAGGAGACCAGCTACGCGCAGATCTGCGCCGCGATGAAGGCCGCGAGCGAAGGCGCGATGAAGGGCGTGCTCGGCTACACCGAGGACAAGGTCGTCGCCACCGACTTCCGCGGCGAGAGCTGCACCAGCATCTTCGACGCCGAGGCCGGCATCGCGCTGGACCCCACCTTCGTGAAGGTCGTCGCCTGGTACGACAACGAGTGGGGCTACAGCTGCAAGGTGGTGGAAATGGCGCGCGTCATCGCCGGCTGAGCGGCGCTATCGCCCCCCTGGCGCCTGTAGCAAGGCGTCACGAAAGCGGCCCCGTCGCCCTGGCGCGGGGCCGTTACCATTTCCGGCCACTGGCGGCACCGGCCGCGAAAGGTCACCGCCCATGAAGTTGCCGCGCCGCCTGCTGCCTGCCGTTCTCGCCTTCGCCTGGCTGTTGCCGGCCTTCGGCGCCGGCGAGTCCGGCCCGCGCCTGCGCAAGGCGCCGGCGCTCGACACCGCGAACGCGCGCGTCATCGTCAAGTACCGCGACGGCTCGTCGTTGATGAGCATCCAGTCGGCCCGGTCGTCCGCGCAGCCGCTGCACGCCGACACGATGGGCAAGCGGCTCGGCATGGTGCTGACCGATGGCCACGTGCTGGGCGCGCGCACGCAGTCGCTGCGCGCGCGCGGCATCGGCTCGGCCGCGCTGGCGGCGCGGCTGGCCGCACAGCCGGACGTGGAATGGGCGGTGCCGGCGTACCGGCGCTTCGCGACGGCGGCGCCGAACGACCCGCTGTTCGGACCCGGCGTCACCGGCACCACGCCGGTCGCCGGCCAGTGGTACCTGCGCGCGCCCAGCAGCACGCTGCTGGCGGCGATCGACGCCGTCACGGCGTGGGACCGCACGCTCGGCGATGCCAGCGT
>CAUJHQ010000171.1 GCA_963204815.1 Pseudomonadota bacterium
GGGGGGGGGGGGGGGGTGTGATGTAAGGGGGGCGCGGGGGGCCCCCCCCCGCGGGGGGGAAAGGCGCGGAGCCCGGCACCCGGCGTCCTCGGCCATCGCGCCAATCCGAGCACGCGAACGTCCGCAACGTGCCGAAGTCGGACCACGAGACAAGGTTCATCTCACCGCTCCAGCGCCGCGCCGGCCAGCCAGCGCGCGCCGCGGCGGTAGAGCTCCTCGACCACCGGGCCCTTCAGCATCGGCATGTCGAGCTTGACCTTGTAGCCGATGCCGGTCTGGATGTAGGCCAGGTGGCGGTAGCCCTCGGGGAAGGTGGCCAGCCGCGCGGCGTCGAGCTTGGGCACCGCGGCGGGGTCGATCGGGTCGATGCGGTCCTTCTCGTAGATCGGCTGGCGGTGCAGCAGTTTCCACTGCCCTTCGTGCTTCGTCACGAAGTCGTAGAAGCGGCCGGTGCAGACGATGTCGCAGGGCACGCCTTCGACCAGGCCGCGCTGCGAGATCGTCATCTTGGTCTGCGCGATCGCGCGGTCGCCCACGACCTCGATCGCGCTGCCGCCCAGGAAGTGCAGGATGCTGACGCCCTTGGCCCAGCCTTCCTTCGTGACGCGGATGAAGTCGGCGAAAGGGCCCTGGAACCAGGTGGCCATCATCACGCCTTCGGGGTGCCAGACGGTGGCGAAACGCTCCCAGTCGCCGGCGTCGCGCCAGACCGCCCAGCGCTCGACGAGGCGGCGGATCTGCAGTTCTTCGTGCAGCGTGTCGGCCATGCGCTTCACTCCTTCTCGAGCACGAAGTCGAAGTCGAGCGTGTAGAACGGCGTCGCGCTCTGCGTGCCGTCGGGCGCCGTGCCCGGCTCGTGGCGCACCCAGTCGGCGATGAGCGAGCTGCGCACGCCGAACACCGCATCGCTGTCGAGGTAGCGGTCGCCGTTGCGGAAGATGTGCGTGATGAGCCGCCGGTAGCCCGGCGCGGCGATCATGAAGTGCAGGTGCGCCGGCCGCCACGCGTGGCGGCCCAGCGCCTTCAGCATCTTGCCGCCGGGGCCGTCGGTCGGCACCGGGTATTCGCAGGCGACGACGGTCTTGAAGTGGAAGCTGCCGTCGGCCGCCGAATGCAGCGTGCCGCGCGCGCGGTGCTGGTCCAGGCCTTCGTACTGCACGTCGTAGAAGCCGTCGGCGTCGGCCTGCCACACCTGCAGCTCCGCGCCGGCGACCGCCTCGCCGTCGAGGCCGCGCACGTGGCCGCGCACGTAGCAGGGCTCGCCGGGGGCGCCGTTGGTGATGTCGGCGCCGAGCTCGTAGCGCTGGTTGTCCTCGACGTGGAAGGGCCCGAGCACGGTGGCTTCGGTGCAGCCGGGCGGGCGGCGGTGGTTCATCGCCGTCACCAGCATCGACAGGCCCAGCGTGTCCGACAGCAGGATGAATTCCTGCCGCTTGTCGTTGCACATGTGGCCGGTGTCGGTGAGGAACTGGATGCCGGCGAACCACTCGGCCTCGGTCAGCTTCACCTCGCGTGCGAAGGCGTGAAGGTGCTGCACCAGGCTCGTCATGATGTCGCGCAGCCGCGCGTCCGGGGCCTGCGCATGGCGCGCGATCACGGCCTGCGTGATGGTGTCTTCGTCGATGTTGCGCATGCGGTGGACTTCGGGCTCGTGGGGCGGGTTGACCCCCGCGGGCAGCAGGGTCGGCCGACTCTAGACTTCCACTCCGGCGCATGAAAGCGCGTGCCGGCAAAGCTTTCTTCCGCGCATCGGAAAACTCCGGGTAAACATGGATCGTTGGACCGAGATCGAACTCTTCGTGCAGGTGGCCGAGCTCGGCAGCCTCTCGCGCGCGGCCGAGGCGCTGGGTCTGTCGAACGCGGCGGCGAGCCGTCACCTCGCGGCGCTCGAAGAACGGCTCGCGGCTCGGCTGGTGCAACGCAACACGCGGCGCCTCTTCCTCACCGACGTCGGCGACGAGTTCTACCGCCGCTGCAAGCCGCTGCTCGGCGAACTGCGCGATGCCGAGAGCGCCGTCAACGAAGCGGTGCTCAAGCCCACCGGGCTGCTGCGCGTGATGGCGTCGCTGTCGTTCTCGATGATCGTCATCGCGCCGCTGCTGCCGGAGTTCGCGGCGCGCTACCCCGACCTGCGGGTCGAGATCGTCGCGTCCAACCGCTACAGCGACCTGCTCGAGAACGGCATCGACGTGGCGGTGCGCAACCGCGAGTTCGAGAGCGACTCGGCGATCACCGTGCGGCGCCTGGCCGAGACCAAGCGCGTGCTCGCCGCGTCGCCGCAGTACCTGCAGCGCCACGGCGTGCCGCGCACGCCCGACGAGCTGGCCAACCACCGCCTGCTGATCTACCTGCTGGCGAACCAGCCGAACACGCTGCGCTTCACGCGCAACGGCGCCGTGACCTCGGTGCCGGCGCACGGCGTGCTGGAAGCGAACGACGGCCAGGTGCTGCGCGCGGCGGCGCTCAAGCACCACGGCATCCTGATCCAGCCGATGTACATCATTCACGAGGACGTCATCGCCGGCCGCCTGGTGCCGCTGCTGCAGGACTGGGAACTGCCGCGGCTGACGATCAACATCGCCTACCCGACGCGGCGCCACCTGCCGGCGAAGGTGCGCTGCTTCGTCGACTTCCTCGTCGAGCAGTTCGCCGAGAACGACTTCGAGCGGCGCTGGACGGCGTAGCCCCGAGCCGGCTCAACCGAGGCGGAACGCCGCCAGCGCCACCAGCGTCGGCGGCAGCGCGGCGAGCAGCAGCCCGAGCGGGCGGATCGAGCCTTCCTCGAAGCTGCCCTTCAGGATGGCGACGCCGGCAGGGTTCGGTGCGTTCGCGATCACGGTCAGCCCGCCGCCCGCCACCGCGCCGGCCACCAGCGCGATCTTGAACTCCTCGCTCAGGCCCGGCACCTGCGCGCCCAGGTAGGTGAGGGCGGCGTTGTCGGTGATGGCGGTGAGCGCGGCGGCGCCGAAGAACACGCCGTCGGCGCTCATGCCCATCAACAGCGGCTGCAGCCACCAGCGCTGCAGCCCGCCCAGCACCACCAGACCGGCGAGGAAGAAGGCCACGAGCAGCGCCTCGCGCAGCACGAGCGGGCTCTGGTGGCGCGGGTAGGCCGTGACCACGCCGAGGAAGAACAGCAGCAGCCCCAGGAACACCACCGGGTGGTGCGCGCACACCACCACCGCGGCCAGGAAGAACAGGTGCACCGCCACCAGCACCGGCGGCACCGACAGGCGCGGCCCGTGCGCGGCCGCCGCCATCGGCGCGAGTTCGCGGCGGAACCACCACATCGCCGCCGCCGCGTTCACGGTCACCGCGAGCGCGGCCTTCCAGCCGAAGTGGGTGAGCATGAAGGCCATGTCCCAGCCCCAGGTGCCGGCCACCATCAGCACCGGCGGCGCCGCGAAGGGGGTCAGCGTGCCGCCGATGGAGATGTTGACGAACAGCACGCCGACCGTCGCGTAGCGCAGCGCGCTGCTCGTGGGCTTGGCGAACAGCGTGTCGCGCAGCATCAGCGCGGCCAGCGTCATCGCCGCCGGCTCGGTGATGAACGACCCGAGCAGCGGCACGAAGGCCAGCACGCCGAAGTACATCGCCATGCCGTCGGGCAGCGGCAGGGCGCGTGCCAGCCGCCGCACGGTGGCGCCGGCGAACTCGACGACCGGCCGCGACGCCGCGATCACCATCACCGCCAGCACGAACATCGGCTCGGTGAAGTTGCGCGACTCCAGGTAGCCCAGCGCCTGCAGGCGCCCCGCCAGTGCCAGCATGGCGAGCATGAGCAGCATCGCCCAGAGGCCGAACACGACTTCCACTTCGCCGAGCAGGTGCCAGAGCCCGGCGTGGCGCGGCCGGGCGTGCGCCAGGTGCTCGAAGTAGCGGGTGGAGAAGCTGTGGACGAGCGCGAGCGCGAAGAGCGCAGCGGCGGCGTACTCGATCAGGGTCGGGTCGGGCAGGGTCATGGCGGGCGCAGCAGGGCCGCGCGGCGGCCCGACCTGCGCGTGAACCTGCCATGGCGACGGCCATGGCACCCGGGGCGCGAGTCTATGCGCGCCGGCGCCGGCCGTGCGGCGTGGGGGCTTCGGCCCTCAGGCCGCGCCGTGCTCGGCGCGCAGCAGCTTCGCGGCGGCCACCATGGCTTCGAGCTTGCCCACCGCCACCTCGCGCGGCAGGTACTTCATGCCGCAGTCGGGCGCCAGGATCACGCGCTCCTTGTTGACGTAGGGCAGCGCGCGGCGGATGCGGTCGGCCACCACCTCGGGCGTCTCGACCTTCATGTCCGACAGGTCGATGCAGCCGACCATGATCTGCTTGTCGTCGAGCTGCGCGAGCACGGAGCAGTCGAGGTGGCTCTGCGCGGTCTCGATCGACACCTGCTTGCAGCCGCAGCCACGCAGTTCGCCCAGGAAGCTGTAGCCGCTGGGCCGTTCGTGGATGACGGCGGCGTAGCCGAAGCAGATGTGCACGGCGGTCGTGCCGGTGATGCCTTCGAGCGCCGCGTTCAGCGCCTTCAGGCCGTACTGGCGTGCTTTCTCGGGGCGCGCCTGCATGTAGGGCTCGTCGATCTGCACGACGTCGGCGCCGGCGGCGAAGAGGTCCTTGATCTCGGCGTTGACGGCGACGGCGTAGTCCATCGCCGCTTCCTCGTCGGTCTTGTAGAAGTCGTTCTGCGCCTGGCAGCTCATCGTGAACGGGCCGGGCACGGTGATCTTCACCTGGCGCTTCGTGTGGCGCTTCAGGAACAGCACGTCCTCCACCTCCACCGCGTGCTTGCGGCGGATCTTGCCGGCGATGCGCGGCACCGGGTTCGGGTGGCCCGAGCGGTCGAGCGCGGTGCCAGGGTTGTCGAGGTCGACGCCTTCCAGCGCGGTGGCGAAGCGGTTGCTGTAGCTCTCGCGCCGGATCTCGCCGTCGGTGATGATGTCCAGGCCGGCGTCTTCCTGGGCGCGGATGGCGATCAGCGTGGCGTCTTCCCAGGCCTGCTGCAGGTAGGGCTCGGGGATGCGCCACAGCTCCTTGGCGCGCACGCGCGGCGGGAAGCGGCCGGCGAGCTTGGCGCGGTCGATCAGCCATTCGGGCTGCGGAAAGCTGCCGACGATGGTGGTGGGGAACAGCATGGGTCTCACTCCTCGCAAGCCTGGTTGGCGGCGATCGTGGCACCGCGGCCGGGGCGGCGCCACCGGGCCTTGCCGGAGGCCGCCACGCGCGCGGTGGAAAACACTGTTCCAATCGCCTGCGCTTCACAGACCGCGCCCGCTGGGGGTGCAATCGCGCGCATGCTGAACTTCACCTACACCGCGAACCCGTCGCGCGTGGTCTTCGGCGCCGGGGCCCTGCAGCACCTGGCGCGCGAGATCGACCTGCTCGGCGCGAAGCGCGCTCTCGTGCTGTCCACGCCCGAGCAGGCCGCCGCCGCCGAGCGCGTGGCCGCGCTGCTGGGTGCGCGCGCTGCCGGCGTCTTCCCGCGCGCCGCGATGCACGTGCCGATCGAGACCGCCCGCGAAGCGCGCGCCGAGGCGCAGCGCCTGGGGGCCGACTGCGCGGTGGCCATCGGCGGCGGCTCGACCACCGGCCTGGGCAAGGCGATCGCGCTCGAATCGGGCCTGCCGATCCTGGCCATCCCGACCACCTACGCCGGCAGCGAGGTCACCACCGTCTTCGGCATCACCGAGGGCGGCGTCAAGAAGACCGGCCGCGACCCGCGCGTGCTGCCGAAGACCGTCATCTACGACCCCGAGCTGACGCTGACGCTGCCCTACGCGATGACGGTGGCCAGCGCCTTCAACGCCATCGCCCACGCTGCCGAGGGCCTGTACGCGCCGGAGATCAACCCGGTGATCGCGCTGATGGCCGAGGAGGGCATCCGCGCCAGCGCCGCCGCGCTGCCGCCGCTGCGCGCCAACCCGCAGGACCTGGCCGCGCGCGGCGATGCGCTCTACGGCGCGTGGCTGTGCGGCACGGTGCTCGCCAGCACCACGATGTGCCTGCACCACAAGCTCTGCCACACGCTGGGCGGCAGCTTCAACCTGCCGCACGCCGAGACGCACGCGGTGATCCTGCCGCACGCGCTGGCCTACAACGCGGCGTCGGTGCCGGTGGCGATGGCGCGCGTCTCGAAGGCGCTCGGCGGCGGCGACGCGCCGCTGGCGATGCACCGGCTGGCGCAGTCGCTGGGCGCGCCGGTGTCGCTGGCGGCTCTCGGCATGCCGGCCGACGGCCTGGACCGCGCGGCGGAGATCGCCGCCGCCACGCCGTACCCCAACCCGCGGCCGCTGGAGCGCGCCGCCTTGCGCGCGCTGCTGCAGCGCGCCTTCGACGGCGCCCCGCCGCAAGCCTGACAGGACCCGAACGACCATGATCGACAAGATCGTCGACACCTGCGCCGCCGCGCTCGCCGACGTGCCCGACGGCGCCACCGTGATGGTCGGCGGCTTCGGCACCGCCGGCCTGCCCAACGAGCTGACCGACGCGCTGCTCGCGCAAGGCGCGAAGGACCTCGTCATCGTCAACAACAACGCCGGCAATGGCGACACGGGGCTCGCCGCGCTGCTGGCCGCCGGCCGGGTGCGCAAGATCATCTGCAGCTTCCCGCGCCAGGTCGATTCCTGGCACTTCGACAAGCTCTACCGCAGCGGCGCGCTCGAACTCGAACTGGTGCCGCAGGGCAACCTGGCCGAGCGCATCCGCGCCGCCGGCGCCGGCATCGGCGGCTTCTTCACGCCCACCGGCTACGGGACCGAGCTCGCGAAGGGTAAGGAGACACGCTGCATCGACGGCAAGTGGTACGTCTTCGAAAGCCCGATCCACGCCGACTTCGCGCTCGTGAAGGCCGAACGTGGCGACCGCTGGGGCAACCTCACGTACCGCAAGACGGCGCGAAACTTCGGCCCGATCATGGCGATGGCCGCGAAGACCACCGTGGCCAGCGTGCACGAGGTGGTCGAGCTCGGCGCGCTCGACCCCGAGGCGGTCGTCACACCGGGCCTCTTCGTGCAGCGCGTGGTGAAGATTCCGCGCGCGGCGACCACCGCCGGCGGCTTCAAGAGCGCGGCCTGAAGGCGAGACCGATGAACAAGTGGACGAAGAACCAGATGGCCGCGCTCGTGGCGCGCGACATCCACGACGGCGCCGTCGTCAACCTCGGCATCGGCATGCCCACGCTGGTGGCCAACCACCTGGGCGCCGGCAAGGAGGTGATGCTGCACAGCGAGAACGGCGTCATCGGCATGGGCCCGGCGCCGGCCGCGGGCGAAGAGGACTACGACCTCATCAACGCCGGCAAGCAGCCGGTGACGCTGCTGCCCGGCGGCGTGTACTTCCACCACGCGGACAGCTTCGCGATGATGCGCGGCGGCCACCTCGACATCTGCGTGCTCGGCGCCTTCGAGGTGGCGGCCAACGGCGACCTTGCGAACTGGCACACCGGTGAGCCCGACGCCATTCCCGCGGTCGGCGGCGCGATGGACCTCGCCATCGGCGCGAAGAAGACCTGGGTCATGATGGAGCACACCACGAAGGCCGGCGAGCCGAAGATCGTGGCGCGCTGCCGCTACCCCGTGACCGGCCTGGGCTGCGTGAGCCGGCTCTACACCGACCTCGCGGTGATCGACGTCACGCCCGCCGGCCTGGTGGTGCGCGAGATGGCCGAGGGCCTGGGCCTCGCCGCGCTGCAGGCCGTGACCGGCGCGCCGCTGGCACGATGAGGGCGGCGTTGCTGGCGGCGCTGGCGCTGCCGGCGGCCGCAGCGCCGGTCGACTGGGTGCCGGTGGGGCCGATCGACGTCGCGCGCACCGAGACCACGGTGGCGCAGTACGCGCGCCTCGCCGAGGCCACACGCACCGTGACGCGCGCCGAGCGCGCAGGCGGTGGCCAGGTCTACGAAGCCGGCTGGGTGCAGCGGCGCGGCTGGACCTGGCGCACGCCCTTCGGCCGCCCGGCTGCCCTCGACGAGCCGGCCGTGCACCTGGACTTCGACGAAGCGCAGGCCTTCTGCCGCTGGGCCGGCGGCCGCCTGCCGACCGACGCCGAATGGGTGTCGGCGGCCTACACCGAGCAGCGCGCGGCACCGCCGGCGCCGTTCGTGCGCGGCCGCACCTATCCCTACCCGAGCGGCGACTCGCCCGCGGGTGCGCAATGCCTGGACGACTGCGGTCCGGCGGCGAAGGCGCGCGCCGTGGCCCATGGCGCGGCGCTGGCGCGCGGCGACGGCCCGGCACTGGCGGGCCGCACGCCGGCCGGCGTCAACGGCCTGCACGACATGGGCGGCAACGTCTGGGAGTGGGTCGACGAGCCGCGCGGCGCCACCGGCAACGCCGAGCGGCGCACGCGCGGCGGTTCCTGGTGGTACGGCGCCGCGCCGATGCGCGCCGACCACCTGCAAGGCAAGCCGGCGGACACCACGGTGGTCTACATCGGCTTTCGCTGCGTGCGCGAGCGCTGATCAGTCGTCGTGGTCATCGCCGCGGTCATGGCCGCGGTCATGGCCGCGGCCGTGGCCCTTCGGCGTGCGGCAGGTCCAGCTCGCGGCCTGTTCGACATCGCCGCGGCCCTTGTAGACCGCGACGGCCGGGTACGCGCAGAGCGGTCGCGTGCGCGTGGCCGACCAGTCGGCCGGTACTTCGGGGTTGACGCCGCCCGCGTTGCCGGCGCCGCGTGCGCTGGCGATCAGCGCGCCCGGCGCCTTGCCGCCTTCCACCCACGCCACCAGCGGCGTCAGGAAGTCGGCCTGGTCGGTGGCCGGGCCGCCGCTGCAGTGGCCCATGCCCGGCACGCGGTAGAAGCGCGCGAAGTCCTCGGCGCGGCCGCCGCTGGTGCGGTCGACACCGCGGTACCAGGCTTCGGTGTCGTTGACCGAGAAGATCGGGTCGCTGACGCCGTGGTAGACCATGACCTTGGCGCCGCGGCGGCGCAGGTCGTTCAGGTCGGTGGCGTCGGGCGGCGTCATGAAGCTCATCGCCGACTCGGTGTAGGTGGCGTTGGTGGCGTAGAGCTCGGCGAGCGCGGTGTCGATGTCCAGGCCGAGCGAGAAGGCCGGGCCGTTGGTCAGCGCCGCGGTCGTCGGCGGCACCTTGAAGATGGTGCCGACGGCGCCCGAGTCCAGCACCAGCGGCGCCGTGAACTCCCAGAACGGGATGCCGCCCGCGCCGATGCCGCTGTCGAACGGGAAGCTGGCGTAGAAGCGCTCGCCGTTGCTCGTCGTCGCGCCCTTGAAGATCGGCGCGATGGCGATCTTCTGCGCCTGCGTGAGGCAGCTGCCGTCGCGCGCGCCGCTGCAGGTGGGCACGTCGCGCATGAAGTTGAAGCGGCGCTGGCAGGCCTGCGTGTCCTGCACCAGGCCGTCGGTGGCGCCGTCCAGCGCGTCGCAGCGCGCCAGCACGGCGTTGGCGACGGTGCGGCGCTCGGCGGCGGTGAAGGCGGTCTCCAGGCCGGCGGGTGTCGACGGGTCGGCGGTGGCGACCGTGGCGTAGCGCTGCGCACCGAAGATGTTGGCCAGCGCCGCCAGCGGCAGGTTGTAGCCCGGCGCGCCGGCGAGGAAGCCGTCGTAGTCCTGCGAGTAGCGTGCCGCCGCGATCAGCGTGTGGCGGCCGCCGTTCGAGCAGCCACCGAAGTACGAGCGGTCCGGGCCCTTGCCGTAGGCCACGGCGATCGCCTGCTTGGCCAGCGGCGTGAGCTTGGCCACGGCCTGGTAGCCGTAGTCCAGCCGTGCCTGCGGGTCCAGGCCGAAGGCCGGGCCGCCCTGGGCGTTGCTGTGGCCGGCGTCGGAGCTGAGCACGGCGAAGCCCTGCGCCAGCGCGTGCGTCAGCGGCCCGCCGCCGAAGCCGCCGGTGGCCGTGACGACGCTGCCATCGATGCCGCCATTGCCCTGGTGGAAGAAGCGGCCGTTCCAGGCCTTCGGCAGGCGCAGTTCGAAGCCGATGGCGTAGGTCTTCTGGTCGACCGGGCTGACGTGTTGCGCCGTGCGGCCGGTGACGCGGCAGTGCTCGGCCACCGGCTGGCCGCCGACGGCCAGCGTGCCCGCGGCAACCGTCGTGCTGGCCGTGACGGTGGTGTCGGCCAGGCCGGCGAGGCGCCCGACGAGGTCTTCGCAGGTGCCGGCCAGCGTTGCCGGCGTGGCGGGGCGCAGCTGTGGCAGGCGGCCGCCGTGGCGGCCATCCGCCAGCGCGGGCGAGGCCAGCCCGGCGAGGGCCGCAGCGGCGGCGATACTGCGGACGGTGCCGCTCAAGGTGGGTCCGGACATCTCGGGTCTCCTTGTTGGAATGGGGGCACGCCGGCGCGCGTGAGGACACGGGTGACCGGGTGCCTGATAGATATCGTACTTATCCATCTTGGCGACGGCGTTCGGGCTTTCCCCCGTGGCTTCGCGTGCCAAACCGATAACCTGCTTTCCTGCATTCGCCGTGCCGATGAACCGCAAACCCCCCGTCCCGAAGGCCGACCGCACGCCGCTGGCGCAGCTGTCCGAAGGTGCGATGCACCGCATCGTCGGCTACCAGATCGCGCAGGCGGCGATCGTCACCGATCAGGTGTTCGACGAGCGGGTCGGCCAGCCCGGCGGGCTGCGGCGCGTGGAGCTGACGATGCTGGCGCTGGTGCAGGCCAACCCCGACGTCACGGCGCGCCAGCTCGCGCGCGCGCTCGCGGTGACGCCGCCGAACATCGCGATCTGGATCGACCGCCTGGAGACGCGTGGCCTCGTCGCGCGCACGCGCAGCGACAGCGATGCGCGCGTGCAGCACATCCGCATCACGCGCGCCGGTTCGACGCTGGCGGAGCGTTCGGCGCAGGCACTGCTGGAGGCCGAGGCGCAGGCCCTGGCGGGGCTCAGCGCGGCCGAGCGGGCGATGCTCGTCGAGCTGCTGCACAAGGTGGCGCTGTCGCGCCGGCGCGCCGACGCCGGCTGAGGCCGCGCCGCCGGATCAGAGGCGGATCTTCGGGCCGCGCGGCAGGCCTTGCTCGTCGTAGGCGCTGCGCCGCGCCTGCCAGGCCCAGGCGAAGCCGGCGGCCGGCAACAGCAGCAGCGCCAGCAGCCAGGGCCAGTGCGCCTGCACGAATCGCATCGGCGCCCAGCCCGACGCCGCCTGCACGCGCACCGTGCGGTGGAAGGTGCGCACGGTGCGCGTCTCGAGCACGCCGTTGACCCGGATCTCGGCGTTCAGGCTGAGCTGCAGCGCCTGCGCGCCCGGCTCGGTGGCGCTCACCCGCCATTGCCAGTCGGTGCGGACCGCCGACGCCGGCGTGTCGGCGGCCGGCGCGACTTCGTCGACCTGCAGGCTCGGCGACGACAGCTGCACCTTCAGGTGCTCGCCGGCCAGCGCCGACGCGGCCGCGCTGCCGGCCGACAGGCGCACGGGCACGCTGTCGCCGACCGTCATCTCCTCGGGCGACTCGAGCTCGAACGGCACCTGCGACAGCCGCTGCAGGTCGGTGTCGGCCGTGGCCGGCGCGCTCGGGCTGGGCGAAGGTGACGCGGCGGGCGTGACCTTCGGGGTCGGCGTGGGCTTGGGCGTCGGGGTCGGGGTCGGGGTCGGGGTCGGGGTCGGCGCCGCCGCCGTCACCGGCGCCGTGGTCACCGCCGTCGTCATGGCCGGCGTCGGCGCCGATGCCACCAGCGGGTTCGACGGCACGCGCGGCCTCGACGCGTCGTTCAACGCGCGCGTGGCGGGGGCGGAGGCGGTGGCCGCGGCCGCGCTCGCACCCGTGGCGGCGGCCGCCCAGCGGCGATAGAGCACGTTGAAGCTGCCGCCATCGCAGGTGCCCACCGAGCGGGCGCCGGGCGGGATGCCGTTGGCTGCCGGCGAAATCTCCAGCGCGTAGCCGCGCACGCCGGACGCTTCGATGCGGGCTGCGACCTTGTCCTTGAATTCGTTGCACGACGCCGACTGCGCCTGCGCGCCGCCGGCCAGCGCCGCCAGCAGCAGCGCCACGGCGGCGGCGCCGGCCTGATTCATGGGCTCGCCCACCTGTGCCTCCCGTTGTCGCCTGGCGGTTGATCGAGTCGCTGCATCGTATACGGGACCGCCGGCGCCGCCGCCGGCGGTCCGTATGATCGCGCGCCAACGCGACCCGCTCGCCGCCATGCCGAGGTTCCCCGTGCCCCCATCCAGCCCGCCGCCTGCCTCCCCCCCGAAGGCCTTCCAGGCCATCCGCTCGGCGCGCGCGTTCGAAGAGATCGCCGCGCAGATCCGCGCCGAGCTGGCGGCCGGCCGGCTGAAGGTGGGCAGCCGGCTGCCGTCGGAGCGTGCGCTGTCGGAGCAGTTCGGCGTCTCGCGCAACACGCTGCGCGAGGCGCTGCGCTCGCTGGAACACGCGGGCCTGATCCGGCTGCAGAAGGGCGCCAGCGGCGGCGCGTTCATCAGCGAACGCAGCGGCGACGCCGTGATCACCGGCCTGCTCGACCTGTACCACGTGGGCGCCATCGGCCCGGCGCAGCTGACGCAGGCGCGCATCTGGCTCGAATCGGTGATCGTGCGCGAAGCCTGCCAGCGAGCCACCGCCGACGACCTGGCCGAACTGCAGCGCAACATCGACGAGGCCGAGGCGGCCCACCTGCGCGGCGATTTCGAGAGCCGCGTCGCGCACCACGTGGAGTTCCACCGCATCCTCGCGCGCATGACCGGCAACCCGATCATGGTGCTGATGATGGACGGCATCCTGGGCGTGCTGCGGCACTTCATCCAGACCATCGGCGATCACCACAACCCCTACACGCTGCCCTCGCGCCGGCGCTTCATGAAGCACATGGTGGAGGGCGACGTCGCCGCCGCCGTGGCCGAGATGGAGAGCAGCCTGAAGCGGCTGGAGCGCGCCTACCTCTCGCGCGTCGAGGCCGAGGTGCCGGCGGCCGCCGCACCCGCGCCCGCGCCGGCCGCGCCGCCGCGCCGCGTGCCGGTGCGCAAGGCGGCGGCACGCAAGGCCGCCGCACCGCGCTGAGCGGGCGCCGTCAGTCGACCCAGCGCACCGCGTCCGCTGGCGCGGCGCGCGTGGTGCGAAAGCCGTTCGCTGGGTGGGCGCTGTCGGCGTAGCCCAGCGAGATGCCGCACACCACGCGGCGGTCGGCCGGCAGGCCGAAGAAGTCGCGCAGGCGCTGCGGGCGCGCCGCCAGCGCGGCCTGCGCGATGCTGGCGACGCCGAGCGACGTGGCGGCCAGCATGAACGCCGCCACGTAGGCACCGCAGTCGATGGCGCCGTAGACGCCCAGCGCCTCCGGGCAGGTGACGATGGCGACGTGCGGCGCGCCGAAGAAGCGCAGGTTCTCGCGCGCCTGCCGCGCGGAAGCCTCGCGGTCGCCGCGCGCCACGCCGACGGCGTCGTACAGCGCCAGGCCGCACTCGCGCCGGCGCTCCTGGTACACGCCCTCGTAGGCGCGCGGCCAGTCGAAGTCGGGGCCGGGCTCGCCGGGTGCGGGCGGCGCCAGCAGCGCCCGGCGCAGGCGTTCGGTGGCGTCGCCCCGGGTCACGTGCAGCTGCCAGGGCTGCGCGTTGCACCACGAGGCGCTGCGCTGCGCGATGGCGGCGATGCGGTCCAGCACCGGTTGCGGCAGCGGGTCGGGGCGGAAGCCGCGGCAGCTGAAGCGGGCCTGCATCAGGTCCATCAGCACGGCGTCGGGGTGGTGGGGCATGGCGGAGTCCGGGGTGCGGGCGTCGAGGGGGTGCGTGGCGGTGGTGTGCCTGGGGTCAACGCCGGTTGACAGCCCCGGCGCCGCTCCCTAGCATTCTAGCAATGGTTGAACCAACAAACGATCCCTCCCACGCCGCCCCGCCGGCGCTCGGCGAGACGCTCGCGGTGCTGCTGGCGCGCGACCTGGCCGACGGCGAGAAGGCCATCATCGGCACCAACTCCGACATCCAGGTCGCCGCCTGCAACCTGGCGCGGTTGATGCAGGCGCCGCGGCTGTGGTGGGTCTCCGGCCCCGGCGGCATGGTGAACCCCACGCGCGACCATCTCATCTCCACCGCCGACTTCGAGAACATCGAGTCGGCCGAGGCCTGGATGGACCTTCCGAACATGATCGATTTCATCGACTGGAAGATCCACTTCTTCGACTTCGCCATCCTGTCGGCGCTGCAGGTCGACCGCTTCGGCAACATCAACACGGTGGTCGTCGGCGACCAGGGCAAGCCGAAGGTGCGCGGCCCCGGCACGGTGGGCATCAGCGCGCTGTGCGGCCTGGCGAAGCGCTTCTATGTCGTGCTGACGCGCCACGACCGCAGCGCCTTCCGGCCGCGCGTGGACTTCATCTGCGGCCCCGGGCACCTGGAAGGCGGCGACTCGCGCGAACGCGCCGGGCTGGCGCCGGGCGGTCCGAAGCTCGTCGTCTCGCCGCTGGGGGTGTTCGACTTCGAACCCACCAGCAAGGCGATGCGGGTGCGCTCGCTGAACCCCGGCGTCACGCTGGAGCAGGTGCGCGACGCCACCGCCTTCGACCTCGTCGTCGACGGCACGCCGCCCGTCACCACGATGCCCGGCGCGCAGGAGCTGTCGCTGCTGCGCAGCCGTGTCGACACGCGCCGCACGCTGCAGCGCAAGTTCCCGTGACCGGCCCCGCGAGCACCCCATGACCCGAAGCAAACTCGTTTCACTCGAAGACGCCGTGGCCGGCATTCCGAACGGCGCCAAGCTCGGCCTCGGCGGCTGGATCTTCAACTCGCAGCCGATGGCGCTGGTGCGGGCGCTGATCCGCAAGGGCGCGAAGAACCTCGACCTGGTCCCCGTGCCGAGCTCGATCGCGCCCGACCTGCTGATCGGCGCCGGCTGCGTGCGCAGCACCGTCTGCGTCTTCATCAGCTTCGAGCAGTTCGGGCTGGCGCCGCATTTCCGCCGCCAGGCCGAGGCGGGCACGCTGAAGGTGCACGACCTCGACGGCCCGGCCATCGCCGGCGGCCTGCGCGCGGCCATCTGCGACCTGCCGTGGATGCCGATCCCCGACCTCGGCACCGACCTGCCGAAACACGCGCCCGATTTCTACAGGCCGCTGCCGCAGGTGCCGGGCGAACGCAAGATGCTCGCCGCCGTGGCGGTGCGCCCGGACGTCTGCTTCATCCACGCCCAGCAGGCCGACGAGCACGGCAACGTGCAGTTCATGGGCCCGCCGTTCTTCGACGTCATGCTGGCGCAGGCTTCGCGCCGCGTTGTCGTGTCGGTCGACCGCATCGTCTCCACCGACACGATCCGCCGCCACAACCACCTGACCAAGCTGCCGGCGGCGATGGTCGACGCCGTCGTCGAGGCGCCCTGGGGCGCCCACCCCACCGCGTCGCCCACCGTCTACCGCGCCGACGAGCGCTACCTGGCCGAGTACGTGAAGGCGAGCGCGAAGGCCGACGCCTGGGCGGCCCACCTTCAGCGGTTCGTGCACGGCGCGGCGACGCAGGGCGACTACCTCGACGCGCTGGGCGGCGGCCGGCTGGCCGCGCTGGCGGTGTCCGAATCGACGCTGGTCTGATGGGCGCCGCCGTGACCGCGCCCGGCATCCTCGACGGCGTGCGCGTGCTGGACTTCACCGCGATGATGTCGGGGCCGTATGCCACCCGCCTGATGGCCGACCTCGGTGCCGAGGTCATCAAGATCGAGCCGCCCGAGGGCGACCACATCCGCACCCGGCCGCCCACGCGCAACGGCCGCAGCACCTACTTCGCGCAGCTCAACGCCGGCAAGAAGAGCCTGGCGCTCGACCTGAAGAAGGCCGAGGCCATCGCGTTGGTGAAGCAACTCGTCGCCACCGCCGACGTGCTGGTGGAGAACTACCGCCCTGGCGTCATGCAGCGGCTGGGGCTGGACTACGAAACGCTCGCGGCGCTGAACCCGAAGCTCGTCTACTGCTCGATCTCGGGCTTCGGTCAGACCGGCTCGTGGGCCGGCCGCAGCGCCTACGCGCCGGTGCTGCACGCCGGCAGCGGCTACGACATCGCCAACCTGGCCTACCAGGACGGCATCGAGCGGCCGCTGAAGAACGGCATCTTCGTCGCCGACGTGCTGGGCGGCTCGCTCGCCTTCGGCGCCGTGCAGGCGGCGCTGTTCAAGGCCGCGCGCACCGGCCGCGGCGACCAGGTCGACCTCTCGCTGATGGACGGCATGCTCGGCCTGCTGGTCTACGAATGCCAGGAAGCGCAGTTCCCGGCCGATCGCCGACGCCCGCTGTACCAGCCGACGAAGGCGCGCGACGGGTTCCTGCTGATCGCGCCGGTGAGCCAGAACAACTTCGAGGCGCTGGCGCGCGCCACCGGTCACCCCGAGTGGCTGACCGACCCGCGCTTCGCGACCATCCACGCGCGCGAGCACCACTGGGGCGAGCTGATGGCGCTGCTCGACGACTGGGCCGGCCCGCAGAGCGCGGCCGACTGCGAAGCGGCGATGAACGCCGGCGGCGTGCCGTGCTCGCGCTACTACTCGGTGCGCGAGGCGATGGACTCGCCGCCGGTGGTGGAGCGTGGCGTGCTGCAGACCGTCCATGACGGATCGGGCAGCTTCCAGGTCACGAACCCGGCCTTCCGCTTCCGCGACAGTCCGGCGCATGCGCGCGACAGCGTGCCCGAGCTCGGCGAGCACGGGCCCGCGCTGCTGCGCGCGCTGGGCCTCGGCGACGAACGCATCGACGAACTCACGACGCGCGGCGTGCTGCACGCGCGCACCCCGGCACCGGCGGCCTGAGGCGCCGGGCTTCCCCACCCTGGAGACACCGCATGCCCATCACCGCCCCGACCCCGCGCCGCGCGCTCCTGGCGCTGGCCGCCGCGCTGGCCCTGCCCGGCGCCGCCTTCGCGCAGGCCTACCCGAGCAAGCCGATCACCATCGTCATCCCGTACGCCGCCGGTGGCACCACCGATACGCTGGCGCGCGTGATGCAGGAGCCGCTGCAAAAGCAGCTGGGCGTGAACGTCGTCATCGACAACAAGCCCGGCGGCTCGGCGATGCTGGGCACTCGGCTGGTGGCGCGCGCGCCGGCCGACGGCTACACGCTGCTGATGCCGAACAACGCGCTCGCGATCTCGCCGCACGTCGCCAAGGACGCCGGCTTCACGCCGAACGACTTCGCGCCGATCTCGATGGTCTCGCTGCAGCCGATGGTGATGGTCACGAACCCCGGCGTGCCGGCGCAGAGCGTGCAGCAGCTGATCGACTACGCGAAGGCGAACCCGAACAAGATCGAGTACGCGACCTCGGGCGCGGCCTCGTTCGGCCACCTCGCCACCGAGCTGTTCATGCGCCGGTCGGGTGTGACGATGACGCACATCCCGTACAAGGGCCAGGGCCCGATCACGCAGGCGCTGCTGACCGGCGAGGTGAAGCTGCAGATCTCCACCACCTCGGCGCAGATGAACCAGTTCGTCAAGGAAGGCAAGCTGCGCATGCTGGGCGTGGCCTCGCTGCAGCCTTCGGCGCTGGCGCCGGGCGTCGAGCCCATCGCCAACACGCTGAAGGGCTACCAGGCCGAGGTGTGGTTCGGCCTGCTGGCACCGGCCGGCACGCCGAAGGACGTGGTCGCGCGCCTGAACGACGCCATCGTCAAGGTGCTTCAGCTGCCCGACGTGAAGGCCAAGTTCGAGCTCTCCGGCGCCGCCACCGTGCCGACCACGCCCGAACAATTCGCCGCCCGCATCGCCGAAGAGAGCGTGGCCTGGGCGAAGGTCGTCAAGGACGCCAACATCAAGGCCGAGTGACCCTGGCTGCCGACCCGAGGCCGGCGCGCAGAACTCGGCCGCCGGCGTTCAGGCCGGCGTGAACATCGGCACCGGCTGGCCGTCGTCGGCCGGCTTGAAGCAGACCTTGACGCGCTGGCCGATGCGCAGCGTGTCGAGGTCGCAGTCGACGATGTTCGTCATCATCGTCACGCCTTCGTCCAGCTTCACGAGCGCCAGCGCGTAGGCGATGGGCCCGGCGCGGCGCGTCACGCTCACGCTGTAGATCTCGCCGGTGCCCTTGGCGTCCACCCATTCGGTGTCGCCGGTGCAGAACGGGCACACCGGGCGCGGGTACCAGTGCGGCTTGTGGCAGGCGGTGCAGCGGCGCAGCTTGAAGACGCCGTCGCGCGCGGCGGCCCAGTAGGCTTCGGTGGCGGCGTCGACGACGACGGCGCCGAGCGGGCGGTCCTGGTAGGGCGTGGTCATGGCGTCAGGCTCTCTCGAGGATGAGGGTGGCGGATCCGTGGCGGGTGGACAGCAGCCCGCCCATGCCGTGCGCCAGCGCCAGCGTGCAGTTCGGCACCTGCACCTTCGGGTGCGCTTCGCCGCGCAGCTGGCGCACCGCCTCGATGACCTTGGTCATGCCGCCGCGGTTGGCCGGGTGGTTGTTGCACAGGCCGCCGCCGTCGGTGTTGAAGGGCAGCCGGCCGACGCCGGAGATCAGCCCGCCGTCTTCGACGAAGCGGCCGCCTTCGCCCTTCTTGCAGAAGCCCAGGTCCTCGAGCGCGATCAGCACGCTGATCGTGAAGCTGTCGTAGATGCTGGCGTACTGGATGTCGGCCGGCTTCACGCCCGCCTCGGCGAAGGCCGCCGGGCCGGTGAGGGCGGCGGCCGACCAGGTGAGGTCGACGTGGCCGTTCAGCGTGCCCTTGATCGCCTCGCCCGCGCCCAGCACGTTGACGACCGGGCGCTTCAGGGATTTCGCGATGTCCGGGTGCACGACGACGAGCGCGCCGCCGCCGTCGCTGACGACGCAGCAGTCCAGCTTGTGCAGCGGGTCGGCGATCATCGGCGAGGCGAGCACGTCTTCCACCGTGACGGCCTCGCGCAGCATCGCATTCGGGTTGTGCTGGGCGTGCGCCGCCGCCGCCACCTTGATCCACGCCAGCTGCTCCGACGTGGTGCCGTACTCGTGCATGTGGCGCGCCGCCGCCAGCGCGTAGTTGTTGACCGTGACCGGGCCGTAGGGCATCTCGAAGGGCACGTCGGGCGTGGTGGGCGTCACCATGCGCGTTCCGACGCCGCTGGAGCCTTCGCGGCGCGGCCGGCCGGCCAGCGTGATCAGCGCGACGCGGCAGCGGCCGTCGGCGATGGCCTGCGCCGCGTGCGAGACGTGGATCAGGTAGGCCGAGCCGCCGGTGTCGGTGGTGTCGATGTGGCGCGGCGTCAGGCCCAGGTAGTCGGCCATGCTGTTGGCGCCCAGGCCGGGGGCGTCGCCGGCGCAGAAGTAGGCGTCGACGTCGGCCAGCGTGAGGCCCGCATCGGCCAGCGCGCCGCGCGCGACTTCGGCGTGCAGCTGTGCGATCGTCTTGTCCGGGGCCTTGCGGGTGGGGTGTTCGTAGGCGCCGGCGATGCAGGCCTTGCGTCGGATGGACATCGGGGTTCGCGCGTGTTGCGTTCGTGGAACGGGCACTCTATCATTGGTTCAACCATCACACAAGGAGATTGCATGGACCCCATCGTGTCGCTCGCCGGCCGCACCGTCGTCGTCACCGGTGCCGGGCAAGGCATCGGCAAGGCGATCACCGAACTCGCGATCGGCCTCGGCGGCAACGTCGTCGCGCTCGACATGAACGGCGACACGCTGAAGGCCGCGCTGGCCGCGCTGCCGGCCGAGCGCGTGATGGCGGTCGTCGGCAGCGTCGTCGATGCCGATCTCGCCGCCAGCACCGTGGCCGACGCGGTGGCCCGCTTCGGCGCCGTGCACGGCCTCGTCAACAACGCCGGCATCACGCGGCCGGCGATGATCGAGAAGATGACGGCGAAGCAGTGGCAGGACGTCATCGACGTGCACCTCACCGGCACCTTCTTCTGGACGCAGGCGGTCGGCCGCCACATGGTGCAGCGCACGAAGGACGGCGACACCACCGGCGGCTCCATCATCAACATCTCGTCGGACGCCGGCCGC
Organism: Pseudomonadota bacterium; assembly: GCA_963204815.1. GTDB lineage: Bacteria > Pseudomonadota > Gammaproteobacteria > Burkholderiales > Burkholderiaceae_C > Rubrivivax. Next base: position 19,807 of record CAUJHQ010000171.1, read on the forward strand.
AAGGGCTCGATCGGGCAGATCAACTACGCAGCGGCCAAGGCCGGCATGCTGGGCATGACGATGACGGCCGCGCGCGAGTGGGGCAAGTACGCGATCCGCAGCAACTCGGTGTGCTTCGGCCTCGTGGAGACGCCGATGACCGAGGTGGTACGCAGCGAGAAGTTCCGCGACACCATGCTGGCGCAGATCCCGATGGGCCGCTGGGCGCAGCCGGAAGAGGTGGTGAAGACGGTGTGCTTCCTGCTGTCCGACGGCGCGAGCTACATCACCGGCCAGCACCTGGCGGTGAACGGCGGCTTCCACATCAGCCTGTGACGCCCATGGCGCCCGACGCGGCGCGCCTCGCCGAGGTCGTGCGCGAGCATGTCGGGCCGTTCGACGGCGCGCTGGACCTGCGGCGCATCGAGGGCGGGCAGTCGAACCCCACCTTCATCGTCGATCTCGGCGGCGTGCCGCGTCTGGTGCTGCGCGCCAAGCCGCCGGGCACGCTGCTGCCGTCGGCGCACGCCATCGAGCGCGAGTACCGCGTGATGCAGGCGCTGGCGGCAAGCGCGGTGCCGGTGCCGCGCGTGCGCTGGCTGTGCGAAGACCCGGCCGTGCTCGGCTCGGCCTTCTACCTGATGGACTTCGTGCCCGGGCGCATCCTCGGCGACCAGACGCTGCCCGGGCTGGGCCCGGACGCGCGGCGCGCGATGTACGCGGAGCTGAACCGCGTCATCGCCGCGCTGCACCAGGTCGACCCGGCAACCGTCGGGCTGGCCGACTACGGCCGCGGCGAGCACTACGTGCAGCGCCAGGTGGACCGCTGGACGCGCCAGTACCGCGCCAGCGCGACCGGCACGATCGACGCGATGGATCGCCTCATCGAATGGCTGCCGGCGCATCTGCCGCCTCAGGCGGGCGTGGCCATCGTGCACGGCGACTTCCGCCTCGACAACGTCGTCTTCCACGCCACCGAGCCGCGCATCGCCGCCGTGCTCGACTGGGAACTGTCGACGCTGGGCGACCCGTTGGTCGACTTCGCGTACCACTGCCTCACCTGGCGCATACCGCTCGGCACGCAGCGCACGCTGGCGGGCGTCGAGCTGGCGCCGCTGGGCATCCCGACCGAAGACGAGCACCTTGCCGCGTACTGCCGCCACACCGGCCGCAACCTCGACGAGGCGCGCGCGCACTGGCCGTACCACCTGGCGTTCAACATGTTCCGCCTGGCCGCCATCCAGCAGGGCGTGGCGCGGCGTGCGCTGGACGGCAACGCCGCGAACGCGCGTGCCGCGGCGGCCGGCGCGCGCGCGCAGGCCACCGCCGAGGCCGGCTGGGCCATCGTGCGCGGCGCCTGA
>CAUJHQ010000172.1 GCA_963204815.1 Pseudomonadota bacterium
TGCCGGAGCGAGTGCACGGGGTGCCCCACGGAGCGAAGTAAAGGAGGAGCGGCGGGCGCAGCCCGACGCGGGGGACATGAGCGCAGTGGGGCACCCCGGGCGCTCGCGACCGCCACAGAACGAACGACCGCAATGTGCCGACAGCCGCCATGACCGAGTTCCTGATCAAGCGCATCGCCACGATCATCCCGACACTGATCTTCGTGTCGATGCTGATCTTCGGCCTGCAGCAACTGCTGCCCGGCGACCCGGCGAAGATCCTCGCCGGCGAGGAGCAGGACCCGAGCGTCATCGCCCACCTGCGCGAGAAGCTGCACCTCGACGAGCCGCTGCCGCTGCGCTACGCCTACTGGGTGGGCGGGGCGCTGAAGGGCGACCTCGGCGAATCGGTGCGCAACCAGCAGCCGGTGCTGGAACTGGTGCTGCAGAAGTTGCCCGTCACGGTGCAGCTGGCGACGATGGCCATGTTCATCGCGCTCGTCATCGGCATTCCGTCGGGCATCGTCTCGGCGGTCGGCCGCGGCACCTGGTGGGACACGGTGGCCAACGTGTTCGCGCTCTGGGGCATCAGCACGCCGATCTTCTGGCTCGGCATTTTGCTGATCCTGCTCTTCAGCGTGCAGCTGGGCTGGCTGCCGGCTTCGGGCTACGTGAGCCCGTTCGAGGACCTGGGCGCCAACCTCGCCGCGATGATCATGCCGGCCTTCGTGCTCGGCAACGCCATCGCCGCCGTGCTGATGCGCCACACACGCAGCGCCATGCTGCAGGTGATGAGCGCCGACTACGTGCGCACCGCGCGCGCCAAGGGCCTGAGCGAGCGCGTCGTCGTGCTGCGCCACGCGTTGCGCAACGCGCTGGTGCCGATCATCACGCTGGGGGCGCTGGAGCTCGGCACGCTGCTGTCGGGCGCCGTGCTCACCGAGCAGGTGTTCACCATCCCGGGCTTCGGCAAGCTCATCGTCGACTCGGTCTTCAACCGCGACTACGCCGTCGTGCAGGGCGTGGTGCTCGTCACCGCCACCACCTACATCGTGCTGAACCTGCTCGCCGACGTCGCCTACTTCGCGGTCAACCCGCGCCTGCGCAAATGACACCCGCCCCCGCCAGCCCCTGGCGCCGTGCGCTGCGCAAGCTGGCGCGCCGCAAGGGCGCGCTGTTCGGCGCCACCGTCGTGCTGGCCTTCGTGCTGATGGCGCTGTTCGCGCCGTGGATCGCGCCGCAGGATCCCATCGCCACCAGCTGGGGCGCGATCCGCAAGGCGCCGTCGGCCGAACATTGGTTCGGCACCGACGAGATCGGCCGCGACGTGCTCTCGCGCGTCATCTTCGGCACCCAGGCCTCGCTGCTGGCCGGCGTGGTGTCGGTGTCGATCTCGCTGCTGCTGGGCGTGCCCATCGGCCTGGCCGCCGGCTTCCTGGGCGGCGCGTTCGACGCGCTCGTCTCGCGCATCACCGACGCCTTTCTCGCCTGCCCGTTCCTGATCCTCGCCATCGCGATGGCGGCCTTCCTGGGGCCGAGCCTGACGAACGCGATGATCGCCATCGGCGTGTCGGCAACGCCCGTCTTCGTGCGCCTGACGCGCGGCCAGGTGCTCAACGTGAAGGTCGAGGACTACGTGGAGGCGGCGCGTGCCGTCGGCAACCCGCCCTGGCGCATCGCACTGCGCCACGTGCTGCCCAACATCACCGCGCCGCTGATCGTGCAGGCCACGCTGGCCATCGCCGCCGCCGTCATCGCCGAGGCCAGCCTCAGCTTCCTGGGCCTGGGCCAGCAGCCGCCCGCGCCCAGCTGGGGCAGCATGCTGAACACGGCCAAGAACTACATCGACAACGCGCCCTGGATGGCGGTGTGGCCGGGGCTGGCGATCTTCCTTCTGGTGCTGGCCTTCAACCTGCTGGGTGACGGATTGCGCGACGCGCTCGACCCGCGCCAGTCCTGAACCCTTGAATTCGCCGCCCGGCGGCCGCAATTCAAGGGCATGGAATCGAACACCCGCCCCACCCTGCCCCACGCCCTGCGCGACCTGGCGGCGATGGCCGCGCTGCTCGAGCGGCTGGAACTGAACCCGCACGGCAGCGCCAGCGCCAGCCAGTACCGCGACGTCGCGCTGCGCGTGCGCAGCCTGCTGGCCGAAGCGCCGCCCGGGCCGATGTTCGACATGCTGCTCTCGGCCGCGCCGGCGACGGCCGCGCTGTACGAGAACCTGCAGTACGCCCACGCCGGGCTGGTGCGCACGCCGCTCGAGACGGCGCTCGAAGCCGAGCGCGCCGCCGCGGCGGCGATCGCGAAGGCGCGCGCGGCCTGAAGCCGGCGCCCCCCGCGCCTGGGCCGATCAGCCCGGCAACCTGAACTTCGCCACCAGGCCGGCCAGCGTCTGCGCCTGGTCGTTCATCGACGAGGCGGCGGCCGCGGTCTGCTCCACGAGCGCCGCGTTCTGCTGCGTCATGCGGTCGAGCTCGGCCACGGCCTCGCCGATCTGCGCCATGCCCTGGCTCTGCTCGCGCGAGCCGGTGGCCACCTGGCCGAGCAGCGCGTTGACGCGCTGCGACTCGCCGACGATCTGCGCCATGGTCTCCTCGGCCTGGCGCACCACCGTCGTGCCCAGTTCCACCTGGTCGACGCTGCCGCCGATGAGCGCCTTGATCTCGCGCGCCGCCTCCGCGCTGCGGCCGGCCAGCGAACGCACCTCGCCGGCGACGACCGCGAAGCCGCGGCCCTGCTCGCCGGCGCGCGCCGCTTCCACCGCCGCGTTCAGCGCCAGGATGTTGGTCTGGAAGGCGATGCCGTCGATGACGCCGATGATGTCGGCGATCTTCGCCGACGAGGTGCGGATCGCGTCCATGGTCTGCACCATCTGGCCCATCACGGCGCCGCCCTCACCGGCGAGCGCGGCATTGCGGCTGGCCACGCCGGCCGCTTCGGCGGTGTGCTCGGCGGTGCTGCGCACGGTGGAACCGATCTCTTCCAGCGACGCCGCCGACTGCTCCAGGTTCGCCGCCGCCTGCTCGGTACGCGCCGACAGGTCGTGCGCGCCGCCGGCGATTTCGCCGCTGGAGGCGACGATGGCCACGCTGGACGCCTTCACGCCCGTCACCATGCCGCGCAGCGCGTCCTGCATGCGGCGCAGTTCGAACATCAGGTTGGCGGCCTCGTCCTTGCCCCAGGGCGAAGGCGAGGTGGTCAGGTCGCCGTCGGTGATGGCCTGCATGTGGCGGCGCGTCTCGCGCAGCCCGCCGTCGATCACCTTGTAGAACGCGAGGAAGAAGTAGGCCGCGATCAGCGTCGCGCCGACGACGATGGCGCCGACCCAGAGCAGGGTCTGCCGCACTTCGGCCCGCACGTTGTCGACGTAGACGCCGGAGCCGACCACCCAGCCCCAGGGCTCGAAGCCCATCACGTAGCTCACCTTGTCGACCGGCTGGTCGTGCCCGGGCTTGGGCCACTGGTAGCCGACGAAGCCCTTGCCGTGGCGCTTCACGGTGTCGACGAAGGCAATGAAGAGGGCGAGCCCGTTCGGGTCCTTCATGGCGCCGACGTCCTTGCCGTCGAGTTCGGGCTTGGTGGGGTGCATCACCATGCGCGGCTGCATGTCGTTGATCCAGAAGTACTCGCTGCCGCTGTAGCGCAGGCGCTTGATGCTGGACATCGCCAGCGCCTGCGCCTTGTCGCGCGGCAGCGCGCCGCTCTGCTCCTGCGCATGCGCCCAGGCGACGATGCCATGCACCACTTCCACGTGCTCGCGGGTCGCGTCCAGGTGGGCCTGCATCGCGCGGTCGGACTGCGCCTTCACGAGCCAGCCCACCAGGAACAGCATCGGCAGCAGGAAGGCGAGCGAGATGATGATCGCCTTCGACGTGAAGCGCAGGTTGCGGAACAGGCGCACGCCCGGCGCCCAGACGCCGTGGTAGGCGAAGAACCCGCCGTCGCGGGCGGGTCGGGCAAGAGGCAGCGGCACGGCGGCGGCGGTCGAGGTCATGTCAGTCGTCGCGCGGGCGGCGGAGCCCGCGCCAGAAGTCGGCACGCCCTGATCTCGTCAGATTTGGGCACCACTTGAGTGCATTCCTGCAACTTCGCGTGATCCATCACTTCTATTGCGACAGCCCATGACGGCGCTTGACCGGCATCAGCCCCGGCGGGGCACCGGCTCGCTATCGTCCGCGGCCATCACTGTCCCGGGAAGCGCGATGCTGATCGAACTCTTCAAGCAAGGCCGGCACCGCTGCCTGATGTTCTCCGACCTGTCCGGTGGCGAAGCCGTGCAGGCCAACCAGTTCCTCGTCGTCGACCACGACACCGGCGCCGTGCTCGACCCGGGTGGCAACCTCGCCTACAACGACCTGTACGTCGGCATGACGCAGTGCTTCCCGCCGCACAAGCTGTCGGCGATCGTCGCCTCGCACGCCGACCCGGACATCATCGCGTCGCTCGACCGCTGGATGACGGCGACGACAGCGCCGGTCTACATCTCGGCGATCTGGGAGCGTTTCGTGCCGCACTTCTGCAAGCCGGGCAAGACCACCGGCCGCGTCATCGGCATCCCCGACGCCGGCGTGCGCATCGCCGTCGGCCAGAGCGAGCTGGTGGCGCTGCCGGCGCACTTCATGCACTCGGAAGGCAACTTCCAGTTCTGGGACGCGACGAGCGGCATCCTCTTCTCCGGCGACCTCGGCGTGTCGATCGGCGGCGACCCGACCGTGACGATCACCGACCTCGGGCCGCACATCGCGCGCATGGAGGCCTTCCACCGCCGCTACATGGTGAGCGGCAAGGTGCTGAAGCTGTGGGCGCAGATGGTGAAGTCGCTGCCGATCCGCATGATCGCGCCGCAGCACGGCGCGCCGATGGCGGGGCCGGCGGTGCAGCAGTTCATCGACTGGGTGCAGACGATCGAGGTCGGCATCGACCGGCTCTCGCAGCGCGATTACGCGCTGCCCGCCTGATGCTGCAGCGCGAGGGCGCGCTGCCCGTCTGAGTCACGCGACGCGCAGCGCCGGCTTTTCGGCGGCCGTCACGCGGCCCACCACGGCCGCCCCGTCGAAGCCGTGGCGGCGAAAGGTGGCGAGCACCGCGTCCAGCGCCTTCGGGTCGCAGGCCACGAGCAGGCCGCCGCTGGTCTGCGGGTCGGTCAGCAGTGCGCGGTCTTCGGTCGCGAACGCGGCGGGCAGTCGCACGTCGGCGCCGTAGCCGGCCCAGTTGCGGCCCGACGCGCCGGTGACGAAGCCCTGCGCCGCGAGCGCGCGCACGCCCGGCAGCAGCGGCACCGCCGCCCAGTCGATCTGCACCTCGTGGCCGCCGCCGCGCGCCATCTCGAGCCCGTGGCCGGCAAGGCCGAAGCCGGTGACGTCGGTGATGGCGTGCACGCCGTCGAGCTCGGCCAGGTCGGGGCCGGGCGTGTTGAGCTTCGTCGTCGTCTCGATCATGCGCGTGTAGCCCTCGGGCGGCAGCTCGCCCTTCTTCAGCGCCGCGCTCATCACGCCCACGCCCAGCGGCTTGCCGAGCACCAGCACGTCGCCCGGCTGCGCGTCGGCGTTGCGCTTGACGCGCCTGGGGTGCACGAGGCCGAGCGCGACGAGGCCGTAGATCGCCTCCACCGAATCGATGGTGTGGCCACCCGCCACCGGGATGCCGGCGGCCCGGCACACCGAGGTGCCGCCCTCCAGGATGCGGCCGATGGTGGCGGTGGACAGCACGTTGATCGGCATGCCCACCAGCGCCAGCGCCAGGATCGGCCGCCCGCCCATCGCGTAGACGTCGCTGATCGCGTTGGTAGCGGCGATGCGGCCGAAGTCGAAGGGGTCGTCGACGATGGGCATGAAGAAGTCGGTCGTCGCGATCAGTGCCTGCGTGTCGTTGAGCTGGTAGACCGCGGCGTCGTCGGCGGTCTCGATGCCGACCAGCAGTTCCTTCGGCATCGGCATCGAGGCCGTGCCCTTCAGGATTTCGGACAGCACGCCGGGGGCGATCTTGCAGCCGCAGCCGCCGCCGTGCGACAGCGACGTGAGGCGGGGTTCGGACGGGGTCTTCTCGGGGGCGTTCATCGGCGGGCTCCGGGAGCGTTGGATTCGAGCAGCGCAAACACGGTGCGCTGCAGCGCGGCGACCTGCGCCTGCAAGGCCGGCAGCATATCGGCATCGCCGCGCGCCCGCTCCAGCGGCGCGCCCAGTCTCAGTTGAGCAGCAGGTCGGCGAGGCCGGCCTTGCGCACGCGCTGCAGTTCTTCCACCGCCTGCTGCCTGCGGCCGAAGTAGCGGTCGGCCAGGCCGGTGTTCAGCACCAGGCTCCAGCGGCCGCCGCTGGCCTTGGTCACGGCGAACGCGTAGTCGCCCAGGTGCAGCAGCGGGCCGAAGCTCCAGCGGTCCTCGCGGTCGGTGCGCGTGTAGGCGGCCGCGAGCGACGCGCCCCAGCGCCCCTCCATCTCGGCACTGTCGCGGCCGTCCACGGTCTTCCAGCGCCAGCGGTGCCAGCCCAGCAGCTCGACGGCCAGCGCGGGGCGCAGCTGCGAGCTGTGGTCGGCGGTGTTCGAGTAGCGCAGCATCACCTCCGGGTGCAGCAGCACGAGCTGCTGGCTGGGCACCTGGCAGAAGCCCATCTTCATGCCGCTGCCGGCGTCTTCCGGGCACAGCCGGCGGTCCATCAGGCGGCCGTTCGCCCACACCTCCCAGACATACTGGTGCAGGCCCTTCGTGCGATAGGCCTCCCACTGCGCGAACGCGAGCTGCGCGTCGGCGTGGTGGTCGGCGAGCGACGGCGACTGCGCGTAACCCGCCAGCCGCGCCATCAGCACCGCCAGCCGCAGCAGGTCGATCTGGCTCTGGAACTGCGGGCAGGCCGCGCGTGACGTGCAGCCGATGTCGGCCAGGAAACGCAGCTCGGTGCCGCCCACGCGCACGCTGGCCGTGTCGTCGGTGGCGCGGCGCCACTTGGGCGGGATCGCGCGGCTCACGGTCTGCAGCCAGCCGGCCTTCGACTGCGCCTCGGGCAGCGTCAGCAGCTGGCGCCGCACGTCGCGCAGTTCGGCCAGCATGGCCGCCCACTCGTCGCGCTGCAGCGGGCCGGCGGCGCGTTCCTCGGCCACCGCGGTCAGCGCCTCGACGGCCTTCACCAGGCGCTCGGACTGCGACATCACGACCGGCTGGTTCGTCAGCCGCTCGAAGCGCTGCACCACCTCCGCCGGGTCCTTGCCCGCCACCCCCAGGCAGTCGAGCTTGATGACGTTCAGGCGCAGCTCCCAGTCGGCCTCGACGCTGTCGGGGCCGGGGATGCGGCAGTCGTGCGCCAGCGCGGGTGCGGCGATGCCGGCGGCAAGCGCCACGAGCGCCGCGGAGGCAGCGCGAATCAACCACGGGAGCTTCATCTCAGGACTCCCCGTCGCGCAGCTTGCTGCCGGCGGCCAGCTGGCGCACCGCGAGCAGCAGCGCGATCTCGTCGGCCCAGCCGGCCGTTTCGCGCGTGGCCAGCGCCTGCAGCCGGGCCTTCGCCTGCGCGCGCTTCTGGTCGAGCAGGCGGCCGGCGCGCCAGGCCTCGAGCGCGTCGTCGATGTCCTTCTTCTGGATGCCGCTGGAGAAGCCGGTCAGCGCGCGCAGCATCGGCACCTGCACCGCCGGGTGGCCGAGGTGGTGCTCGAACGAATGCACGTTGACGTCCTGGATGTCCTCGGCCGGGATCGACACGTCGGCGTAGACCTGCTCGCGCGGTGCCGTCGGCGCGAACCAGCGGTCGGGCGGGTTGAAGCGGTTCACCGCCGGGATCGGGTCGAGCGCGTGGCGGAAGGTCTGGAAGCGGAAGCACAGGCCGTCGCCGTCTGCGAGGTCGGGCGCGAGCGCGGCGGGGTAGGCGTCGCCGCCGCGGTTCCACAGCAGGCGCGCGGTGTTGGCGAGCATGAAGACGTTGTCGGGCCGGAACGCGGCGGTGAGGCGGGCGCCGTCGACGCCCTGCGTCAGCATGGCGTGGAAGGTCTCGTAGACCACCGCGGTGCCGAGCGAGTGCGCCACCACCGAGTAGCGCGGCACGTCGTTCGCGGGGAAGGACTTCAGGTGGCCGAGGATCTGCAGCTGCACGCTGCGGCACACCGCCTGCGACACCGGCAGCAGGAAGTGGTACGCCACGACGTCGAGCACGTGCGTGGCCGCGAAGCCGTCCTGCCCCGGCGCGCCGGCGGCCTGGATCAGCTGGCCGACGGCGCCGCCGTCGGCGCCCAGCGCGGTGAGCAGCTTGGCCGCCGCGGCGGCGTCTTCGCGCCACTGCTCGCGCCAGGCCTCGAAGGTGTCGTCGTAGAGGATCTCCTTGAACTCGAACTTGTCGGCGAAGCCACCATCGCGCAGCCGCGGGTAGGTGGCGAAGGCGTCGACGAACCGCCGGCGCACGGTCTCCGACCAGCCGGGCTCGAACGCGCCCATGCCGTGGACGAGGAAGATCTGGTGCTTGGCCATGCGGCGCCGCTCCTCCGCCGGGGACGGCCCGGCGCGGCGCGCAGTCTGCCCCTTCGGGTCGGCCGCGTCACTCCCCTGCATCGGCCTGCGGCACACTGGGCAGCACCATGAACCTTGCCGACCTGCTGCTGCGCCAGGCCCTGCTGCAACCCGACGGCGCCGCCGTCTTCGAAGGCACGCGCCTGCACGCCACCCACGCCGACTGGGCGGCACGCGCCGCCGGCCTGGCGCAACGGCTGCGCGCTGCCGGCCTCGCGCCGGGCGAGCGCCTCGTGATCTTCATGCGCAACCACCCGCGCTACCTGGAACTGCTGTGGGGTGCGTGGTGGGCCGGCCTCGTCGTCGTGCCGGTGAACGCGAAGCTGCACCCGGCCGAGGTGGAGTGGATCGTCGCCGACGCCGAGGCGCGCTGGGGCTTCGTCAGTGCCGATGTCGCGCCGCGCGCGTTGGCCGGGCTGGAGCGCCAGGTCGACATCGACTCGCGCGAGGCCGATGCGCTGCTCGCACCGGCCGACTTCCACGCCGTGCCGATCGCCGAGCGCGCCGCCGACGACACGGCCTGGCTCTTCTACACCAGCGGCACCACCGGCCGGCCGAAGGGCGTGATGATCACGCAGCGTAACCTGATGACGATGGGGCTGGCCTACTTCAGCGACGTCGACCCCGTGGCCGCCACCGACACGATGTGCTACGCCGCGCCGATGTCGCACGGCTGCGGCCTCTACGCCATTCCGCACCTGATGGCCGGCGCGCGCCACGTGGTGCCGGCGTCCGGTGGCGTCGATGCGGCGGAGCTCTTCGCGCTGGGCCGCGCGCTCGGGCCGCTGTCGACCTTCGCGGCGCCGACGATCGTCAGGCGCCTCGTCGACCACGCCGAGGCCGCCGGCCTCACGCCGGCCGAGGCCGCGTCGGCATGGAAGACCATTGTCTACGGCGGCGCGCCGATGTACGTGGCCGACATGCAGCGCGCGCTGCGCGTGATGGGGCCACGCTTCGTGCAGATCTACGGCCAGGGCGAGACGCCGATGACGGCCACCGCGCTCTCGCGCGCGCACATCGCCGACAGCGCCCACCCGCGCCACGCCGAGCGCCTGGGCTCGGTGGGCGTGGCGCAGACGCCGGTGCGCGTGCGCGTGGCCGACGAACACGACCGCCCGCTGCCGCCGGGCGAGATCGGCGAAGTGCTGGTGCAGGGCGACAGCGTGATGGCCGGCTACTGGCGCAACCCCGAGGCCACGGCCGCCGCGCTGCGCGGCGGCTGGCTGCACACCGGCGACATCGGCACGCTCGATGCCGAAGGCTTCCTGACGCTGAAGGACCGCAGCAAGGACCTTGTCATCAGCGGCGGCAGCAACATCTACCCGCGCGAGGTCGAAGAGGTGCTGCTCACCGCACCCGGCGTTGCCGAGGTGGCGGTGGTCGGCGTGCCCGACCCCGAATGGGGCGAGAGCCTGGTGGCCTGCGTGGTGGCCGCGCCCGGCGCGCCGCAGGACGCCGCGGCGCTCGACGCGCACTGCCTTGCGCACATCGCGCGCTTCAAGCGGCCCAAGCGCTACGTGTGGCTCGACGCGCTGCCGAAGAACGCCTACGGCAAGGTGCTGAAGACGGCGCTGCGCGAGCAGCTGCGCGGCACGCCCGCCACGCCCGTCCCGCCCTCTACCCCCGCGGGCTGACGCCGGCCGCCAGCGCGGCCAGCACCAGCGCGGCCAGGAACAGCGTCTCGCCGACGATCAGCGCCACCGGCCGCCAGCCCACCTGGAGCAGGTCGCGCAGCTGCGTCTTCATGCCGATGGCCGCGATGGCCGCGACGAGGCAGACGCTGGCCAGCGTGGCGCCGCCGCGCGCCAGCGGCGCCGGCACCCAGCCGGCGCTGTTCAGCGCGACGAGCACGACGAAGCCGATCACGAAGCCGGGCAGCAGCGGCGGCCGCGTGCCGCCATCGGCGGCGTCGCCGTGGCGCCGTGCGACGAGGGCGACGAGCAGGATCACCGGCATCAGCAGCGCCACCCGCAGCAGCTTGACGACGGTGGCGACGTCGCCCGTCGCGGCCGACACGCCGTAGCCCGCGCCGACGACCTGTGCCACGTCGTGGATCGTCGCGCCGAGGAAGACGCCGGTCTGCGCCGCGTCCAGCCCGGCCGCGGCCGCGACCATCGGGTAGGCGACCATCGCCAGCGTCGACAGCACGCTGACGCCGATGACGGTGAACAGCGTCGCCTGCTCGCGCAGCGGGTGGCGCGGCAGCGCGGCCGCGATGGCCAGCGCGGCCGACGCGCCGCAGATCGCCACCGCGCCGCCGGTCAGCAGGCCGAAGAAGACGCGGTAGCCGAAGGCGCGCGCGGCGAGCACGCCGACCGTGATCGTCGCCGCCACGCCGCCCAGCACCAGCAGCGCCGGTTGCCAGCCCAGGCCGGCGACCTGCGCGGTCGTGATGCGCAGACCCAGCAGCGCGACGCCCAGGCGCAGCAGGTGGCGCGCCGCGAACTGGATGCCGGCGCCGCAGGGCCCCTGCTCGGCCAGGAAGTTCAGCGCCAGGCCGAGCAGCAGCGCGAACAGCATCGTCGGCGCGCCGTAGTGCTCGCCCAGGAACGCGGCCGCGGCGGCGACGACCGCGCAGGCCAGCACGCCCGGCCACAGGCCCTTCAGCGCCGCGACCATGGTCGTCAGACGACGAGGCCGCCGTTCGGGCTGATCACCTGGCCGACGAGGTAGTGCTCGCCCGCTGCGAGGTAGACCGCGAGCGAGGCGTACTCCTCGGGCCGGCCCAGGCGGCCGGCCGGCACCATCTGGTAGAGGCTGGCCCGCTGTTCCGGCGTCGCGCCCGCGAGGTAGGCCTCGAAGGGCGGCGTCAGCACGCCGCCGCAGGCGATGGCGTTGACGTAGATGTTGGCGCCCGCCACGTCGACCGCGGTCGTCTTCGTGAGGCTGATGACGGCCGCCTTCGTCGCCGAGTAGCCCGGGCTGTGCAGGCTGGCCACGCCCAGCCCGGCCACCGACGCGATGTTGACGATGCGGCCGGCGCCCAGCGGCTCCATCTGGCGCAGCGCCGCGCGCGTGCAGAAGAAGACGCCGTGCACGTTGACGCCCCACCACTTGAGCCAGTCGTCGTCGGACAGCGAGGACACGATGCCGAGCGCGCGGCGCGGCTGTGGCGTCGTGACGTAGGCGTAGTGGCGGTTGCGGCGCTCCACCTCGGCCTCGTTGTTCGGGATGCGCGCCGCGTTGTTGACGAGCACGTGCACCGGGCCCAGGCGCCGCGCCGCCTCGTCGAACATCGCGTCGACGGCGACCCGGTCTGACACGTCGCAGCGCAGCGCCAGGCAGTCGGCGCCGAGCGCCATCACGGCACTGCGCGTGTCGTCGAGCGCCGCGGTGTCGATGTCGCAGACGACGAGGCGCGCGCCCTCGCGCGCCAGTGCCAACGCGATTGCGCCGCCCAGGCCGCGACCGGCGCCGGTGACCAGCGCCACCTTGCCCTGGAGCCTCATGACCGCCCCCTCACTCGGGCCGGTAGTTGACGGCCTTCAGCGTCTCGCCGACCGAGCGGTGGTCGGCGGCGAGCGACTTCCACATCTCTTCCGGCGTCGGCGGGCGGCTGACGTTGACGTTCAGGCCCAGCGCCATCAGGCGGTCGCGGATGGCGGGCACCGCGAGCGCCTTCAGCGTCTCGTCGCGCACGCGCTGCTGCGCGGCGGCCGGTGCGTCGGGGTGGACCCAGAGCGCCAGCCAGGCGGTCTTCGTCATGTCCTTGTAGCCCAGCTCGGCGAGCGTGGGCACGTCGGGCAGCGCGAACGAGCGCTCGGGTGCGCTCACCGCGAAGGCGCGCAGCTTGCCCGCCTTGATGTTCGGGATCGACGTCGCGAGGCCATCGAACATGAACTGCACCTGGCCGCCCATCACGTCCTGCAGCGCCGGCGGGCTGCCCTTGTAGCCGATGTGCTGCATGTCCAGCCCGGCCGCCTGGTTCAGCTGCAGCCCCAGCACGTGCGACAGCGTGCCCGGCGTGTAGGAGGCGAAGTTCACCTTGCCGGGGTTGGCCTTCACCCAGGTCACCAGCTCGGCCATGGTCTTCGGCGGCAGCGCGGCGTTGCCCACCAGCACGAGGCCGCTGCCGGCCACCTCGACGAGCGGCTTCACGTCCTTCAGCGGGTCGTACTTCGGCTTCAGGCTGTGCGGCACCTCGGAGAACAGGCCGTTCACCGACAGCAGCAGCGTGTGGCCGTCGCGCGGCGCGACGAGGAAGCTCTCCATCACGATGGCGCCGAGCGCGCCCGGCTTGTTGTCGACGATGACGGGCTGGCCCAGGCTCTTGGCGAGCCCGTCGCCGACCAGGCGCGCCAAGATGTCGGCGGTGCCGCCGGCAGGTGCGCCGACGAGGATGCGGATCGGCTTGTCGGACAGCGGCTGCGCTTGCAGCGCCGGCACGCTGCCGGCCAGTGCGGCGGCCGCGGCAGCCAGCAGGAGGTGGCGGCGCGCCGCGCCGTTCGGGCGAAGGGGGTGGCTCATGGTGTCTCCGGGATCGTTGTGCTTGCGGGGTCTGGCGAGGCCGGTTCAGGCGGCCAGGCGCATCGGCGCGCCACGCTCGCCTTCGCGGCGGTTCGGCGTATAACCCAGGCGCGCCAGCGTCTCGTCGGCGCTGCCGTAGTGCTCGCCGATGCGGTAGATGCGGCGCGCCTGCTCGCCGCTGGCGAGCTCGCGGTGCAGTTCGCGCGCGATGCGCACCAGCTGCTCGACCTGCCGCACGCTGGTGATGCGCTCGCCCTTGCGGCCCCACAGGTTGTCCTCGATGCCGCAGCGCACGTGCAGGCCCATCGCGATGGCCATCGTGTTCAGCGGCAGCACGTTGCGCATGATG
>CAUJHQ010000173.1 GCA_963204815.1 Pseudomonadota bacterium
CGGCCCACCTTCTTCGGCGACGCCGGCTACGCGGAGGCCTGGGCCGCGGCCTGTGCGCGCCTGGCCCGGGCCGGCCACACGCCAGTCGAGCTGGACTTCGCGCCGCTCGACGCCGTCGCGGCGCTGCTCTACGAAGGCCCGTGGGTCGCCGAACGCCACGCCGTCGTGCGCGAGCTGCTGGCGACACGGCCTTCGGCGCTGGACCCGGTGGTGCGCCGCGTCATCGAACGCGCGCAGCAGTTCAGCGCCACCGACACCTTCATCGCGCAGTACCGTCTGACGGAGGCACGCGCCGCGCTGGCGTCCACGTGGTCGCAGGTCGACCTGCTGATGGTGCCCACCGCGCCGGGCCATCCGCGCTTCGCCGAGGTCGATGCCGACCCGGTCGGCGTCAACGCCGCGCTCGGCACGTACACGAACTTCGTCAACCTGCTCGGCTGGAGCGCGCTCGCGGTGCCCGCCGGCACCACGCCCCAGGGGCTGCCGTTTGGCGTCACGTTCATCGGCGCCGCCGGCATGGACGCCGCGCTGGCCGACCTCGGCCGCCGCTGGGCCGGTGCGGGGCCGCGCCCGCCGGCGCTGCGCCTGCCCGCCAGCGAACCGGTGCTGCCGATCGCCGTCGTCGGCGCCCACCTGTCGGGCCTGCCGCTGAACGGGCAGCTGGTCGAACGCGGTGCCCGCCGCCTGGAGGCCACGTCGACGGCGCCACGCTACCGCCTCTACGCCTTGCCCGGCACCACGCCGCCCAAGCCCGGCCTCGTGCGCAGCGCCGAAGGCGGCGCCGCCATCGCCCTCGAAGTGTGGGCGATGCCGCAGCGCGCGGTGGGCTCGTTCCTGGCGCTGATCCCGCCGCCGCTGGGCCTGGGCAGCGTCGAGCTGGCCGATGGCCGCTTCGTGCACGGCTTCCTCTGCGAGCCGCACGCCCTGGGCGGCGCACGCGAGGTCACCTCGTTCGGTGGCTGGCGCGCCTACCTCGATTCGCTTTCCTGAACCCCGGAGACCTTCGCATGGACCGTCGTGACTTCATCGGCTCGGGCGCTGCCCTCACCCTGCCGCTCGGCGCCGCCGCACAGGCGCGGCCGAAGGACGTGCTCGTCGTCGCCAACGAGTTCGGGCCGAACAGCCTGGACATTCACACCGTGGGCGCCAACCGCCCGAGCTACGGCGTCTCGTGGCTGTGCTACGACCGCCTGATGACCTACGGCCGGAAGACGCTGCCCGATGGCCGCGTGGTCTACGACATCGACAAGCTCGAACCCGAGCTCGCCGAGAGCTGGAAGATCGCGCCCGACGGCCAGTCGGTCACGTTCAAGCTGCGCAGGAACGCGAAGTTCCACGACGGCACGCCGGTGACGGCGAAGGACGTGAAGTGGAGCTTCGACCGCGCCGTCACCGTGGGCGGCTTCCCCACCTTCCAGATGGCCGCCGGCTCGCTGGAGAAGCCCGAGCAGTTCGAGGTGGTGGACGAGCACACCTTCGTCGTCAAGTTCCTGCGCAAGGACAAGCTGACGATGAACGACCTCGCGGTGCCGGTGCCCAGCATCTTCAACAGCGAGCTCGTCAAGAAGAACGCCACCAAGGAAGACCCCTGGGGCCTGGCCTGGACACGCAACAACGTGGCCGGCGGTGGCGCCTTCAAGGTGGAGAGCTTCCGTGCCGGCCAGGAAATCGTCTTCGTGCGCTTCGACGACTGGAAGAGCGGCCCGCTGCCGAAGCTGCGCCGCGTGATCCAGCGCGACGTGCCGAACGCCGGCAATCGCCGTGCGCTGCTGCTGAAGGGCGACATCGACATCACCTTCGACTTGCCGCCGAAGGACTTCGCCGAATTGGCGAAGGAGGGCGGCAGCGTGAAGGTCACCAGCACGCCGATCGAGAACTCGATGTTCTACCTGGGGCTGAACGTCACCAAGCCGCCGTTCGACAACCCGAAGATCCGCCAGGCCGTGGCGTGGGTGCTGCCCTACGAGCGCATGTACGACAACGCGCTCTACGGCCGCGGCATCAAGCTCTACGGTGCCGCGTCGCCTGCCGTCAAGACGGTGGCCTGGCCGCAGCCCACCGCCTACCGCACCGACGTCGGGAAGGCGAGGGCGCTGATGGCCGAGGCGGGCGTGCCCAACGGCTTCGAGACCACGCTGTCCTTCGACCTCGGCGGCGCCACCATCGGCGAGCCGATGGCGGTGCTCATGCAGGAGGCGCTGGCGCAGATCGGCATCAAGGTCACGATCAACAAGATCCCCGGCGCCACCTGGCGTTCGGCGCTGTTGAAGAAGGACATGCCGATGCTGCTGAACCGCTTCGGCGGCTGGCTCAACTACCCCGAGTACTTCTTTTTCTGGTGCTACCACGGCCAGAACGCCGTGTTCAACACCATGAGCTACCAGAACGCCAAGCTCGACAAGGTCATCACCAACGCCCGCTTCGCCGAGAGCAAGCTGCTGTACGAGAGCTTCGTGAAGGAGATGGTCCAGATCGCCTGGGACGAAGTGCCGCGCATCCCGCTCTTCCAGCCCACGATGGACGTGGCGATGCAGAAGAACGTGCAGGGCTACCAGTACTGGTTCCACCTGCAGCCCGACTACCGCCAGCTCTTCAAGGCCTGAGTCACCCCACAGGAGGCCCGCATGGACCACCGCGCCTACATCGATGCCGCCGCCGCGACGCTGGGGCTGAAGATCGCCGCCGATCACCGGCCGGGGGTCGAGCGCTTCTTCGACCTCGCGGCGATGATGGCCGAGCAGCTGCAGGGCCTGCCGCTGACGGCCGCCGACGAGCAGGGCAACGTGTTCCGTCCCGTCGAGCCGGAGACCGGTGCGTGAACGCCGCCGCCATCGCCGAGACCGTGCGCAGCGGCGCCGCGAGCGCGCGTTCGGTCGTAGAGGCCAGCCTGTCGCTCGTGGCGGCGTCGGAGCCGAAGGTCAACGCTTTCACTGCCGTGCTCGCCGAACGGGCGCTCAAGCGCGCCGAGGCGGTCGACGCCAGCCCGCGCCGCGCGCGCATGAAGCTCGCCGGCGTGCCGTTCGCGGTGACGAACCTGTTCGACATTGCCGGTCTCGCGACGCTGGCCGGATCGAAGATCGAAGCCGCCAGCCCGCCGGCGGCGCGCGATGCGCTGCTGGTGCGTCGACTCGAGTCCGAAGGCGCGGTGCTCGTCGGCGCGCTCAACATGGACGAGTACGCCTACGGCTTCACGACCGAGAACACGCACTACGGCGCCACCCGTAACCCGCACGACGGCACGCGCATCAGCGGCGGGTCTTCGGGCGGCTCGGCAGCGGCGGTCGCCGCCGGGCAGGTGCCGCTGACGCTGGGCTCCGACACCAACGGCTCGATCCGCGTGCCGGCCTCGCTGTGCGGCGTGTACGGCCTGAAGCCGACCTACGGCCGGCTGCCGCGCAGCGGCTCGTTCCCGTTCGTCGCCAGCCTGGACCACCTGGGCCCGTTCGCGCGCACCGTGGCCGACCTCGCGCTCGCCTACGACGTGATGCAGGGCCCGGACCCGCACGACCCCGCCTGTGCCCAGCGCGACATCGAGGGCACGCTGGGCGACCTGGGGCGTGGTGCCGGCGGCCTGCGCATCGGCGTTCTCGGCGGCTGGTTCCGCGAGATGGCGTTGCCCGAGGCGCTGGCCGCCGTCGACCGCGTGGCCGCGGCGCTCGGCACCACGCGGCTCGTCGAGTGGCCCGAGGTGGCGCGCGCGCGTGCCGCCGCC
Source organism: Pseudomonadota bacterium (assembly GCA_963204815.1). Lineage (GTDB taxonomy): Bacteria > Pseudomonadota > Gammaproteobacteria > Burkholderiales > Burkholderiaceae_C > Rubrivivax. The sequence continues at coordinate 3,713 of CAUJHQ010000173.1, forward strand.
TTCGTCATCAGCGCGGGCGAGGGCGGGGCGCTGCACCTGGACGACCTGCGCACGCGCGCCCACGAGTTCGACCCGATGACGCGCGACCGCTTCCTCGCCAACGCGCTGGTGCCCGCCGCCTGGGTGATGCGCGCGCAACGCGTGCGCCACTGGTTCGCGCGCCGCGTGGCACGCAGCTTCGAGACGGTGGACGTGCTGATCGCGCCGGCCACGCCGTGCAGCGCGCCGCCGATCGGCACCGAGTGGCTCGACATCGCCGGCCGGCGCCTGCCCGCGCGCGCCAGCATGGGCCTGCTGACGCAGCCCGTCTCCTGCATCGGCCTGCCGGTGGTGACGGTGCCGCTGTGGGGCCTGAACGCCGCCGCGCCGCACCTGCCGATCGGCGTGCAGGTCATCGCCGCGCCGTGGCGCGAAGACCTCTGCCTGCGCGTGGCCGCCGCGCTGGAAGCGCAGGGCGTGTGCAGCGCGCCGGTCGCGAGGGGCGTCTGATGGACATCAACCTGCCCGACGTGCTGGCCGAGATGCAGGCCGCGTTCGAGCGCTACGAGGACGCGCTGGTGCACAACAAGGTGGACGTGCTCGACGAGCTGTTCTGGCCGAGCGCACTCACGGTGCGCTACGGCGTCGGCGAGAACCTGCGCGGCATCGAGGCGATCCGCGCCTTCCGCGCCGCGCGGCCTTCGGTCGGCCTGGCGCGCACGCTGGCGAACACCGTCATCACCACCTACGGCCGCGATTTCGCGACCGCGATGACCGAGTTCCAGCGCGAGGGCAGCGCGAAGACGGGCCGCCAGAGCCAGACCTGGGTGCGCTTTCCGGCCGGCTGGCGCGTGGTGGCGGCCCACGTGAGCCTGCTGGCATGAGCCGGGTGGCCTGATGGGCACGCTGCGCGTGGTCCTGAAGCGGCTGCTGGCCGCCTTGCCGAACCTGGCGGGCGTCGTCGTCATCACCTTCCTGCTGACGCGCGCATTGCCCGGCGACCCCGCCGCCTACTTCGCCGGCGGCGCCGCCACGCAGGAAGCGATCGACCAGGTGCGACGGCAGCTCGGCCTGGACAGGACGCTGCCCGAGCAGTTCCTGCTCTACGTGGGCGGCCTGCTGAAGGGCGACTTCGGCCTGTCGATCACGACCGGCCAGCCGGTGCTGCAGGAGCTGTTGTCGCGCCTGCCCGCGTCGATCGAGATGGTGCTGCTCGCACTGGCACTGTCCTGCGCCGTGGCCTTGCCGCTGGGCGTGATGGCCGCCTCGCGGCCCGGCTCGTGGATCGACCAGTTGTGCCGCGTGGTCACCACCGCCGGCGTCTCGCTGCCGACCTTCTTCACCGGCCTGCTGCTGTCCTACGTCTTCTACTTCCTGCTCGGCTGGGCGCCGGCGCCGCTGGGCCGCCTGGACCCGGTGTTCTCGCCGCCGCCGCAGGTGACGGGGCTGTACCTGGTCGACGCGCTGCTCGTCGGCGACCTGGCGCTGTGGTGGGCGAGCCTGAAGCAGCTGATCCTGCCGGTGGTGACGATGGCGCTCTTCGTGCTGGCGCCCATCGCCCGCATGACCCGCGCTTCGATGCTGCAGGTGCTGTCGTCCGACTTCGTGCGCACCGCACGCGCCAGCGGCCTGTCGACCACCACCGTGCGCGTCCGCTACGCGCTGCGCAACGCGTTGCTGCCGGTCGTCACGACGCTGGGCATGGTGTTCGGCTTCATGCTCGGTTCGAGCGTCATCATCGAGAAGGTCTTCGGCTGGCCGGGCGTGGGCAGCTACGCCATCGACGCACTCACCGCCAGCGACTACGCCCCCGTGCAGGGATTCGTGCTCGCGATGGGCGTGCTGTTCGTGCTGCTGAACCTGCTGGTCGACGTGCTGTACACGCTCATCGACCCGCGGATCAGTCTGGAGCACTGATGGGGCGAGCCGTGTCGACCATCGCTGTCGGTCTTCGGCGCTCACTCGCGTGCTTGCGCCGGCGCAAAGGCCGAGGCCGCCGGGTGCCGGGCTCCGCTCATGTCCCCCGGCCCGGCCTGCGGCCGCGCCTCCTCCTTTACTTCGCTCCGCCCGGCACCCGACGTCCTCGGCCCGGCACCATCGAGGCGTGCCACCAGATCGCATGCCACCAGCGGTGCCGGAGCGGGCGATTGGGGTGCCTCACGGAGCGAAGTAAAGGAGCAGGGTCGGGCGAAGCCCGGTCCGGGGGACATGAGCGGAGTGGGGCACTCCAAGCGCCCGCGACCGCCATTGACAGAACGACTGCCGAGGGTCACGAGCGGTCGCCCCGCACGCGCCGCCAAGAGAGTCCCTCCGTATGAGCGACACCCTGCGCCACGTGCGCCATGTACTCGACGAGAACCCGGTCACCAAGGTGGCGGCGATCCTGTTCACGGCCTTCGTGCTGCTCGCCCTGGTCGGCCCCTGGATCGTGCCCTACGACCCGCTCGCCAGCGACAGCGGTGCCGCATTGCAGCCGCCGAGTGCGGCGCACTGGTTCGGCACCGACGCACTCGGCCGCGACATCTTCTCGCGCACCATCGTCGCCACGCGGCTGGACATGGGCATCGCGGTGGCCGCGGTCAGCCTCAGCTTCGTGATCGGCATCGCGCTCGGCCTGGTGGCGGGTTACCACGGCGGCTGGTGGGACGCCGGCGTCACGCGGCTGGCCGACACGATCATGGCGTTCCCGCTCTTCGTGCTGGCGATGGGCATCGTGGCGGCACTCGGCAACACGGTGGGCAACATCGTGCTGGCCACGGCCATCATCAACCTGCCGTTCTACATCCGCGTTGCGCGCGCCGAGACCAACGTGCGGCGCTCGGCCGGTTTCATCGAGGCGGCACGCCTGTCCGGCAACGGCGACTGGCGCATTCTCACGCGCCACCTGTTCCCCAACATCCTGCCGCCGGCCATGGTGCAGGTGAGCCTGAACATGGGCTGGGCCATCCTCAACGCGGCGGGCCTGTCGTTCATCGGCCTTGGCGTGCGCCCGCCGACGCCGGAGTGGGGCATCCTCGTCGCCGAAGGCGCGCAGTTCATCGTCTCCGGCGAGTGGTGGGTGGCGTTCTTCCCTGGCGCCGTGCTGATGCTGGCGGTGTTCTCGTTCAACCTGCTGGGCGACGCGCTGCGCGACATCTTCGATCCCCGCAAGAGAACATGACGCAGCCCCCGTTGCTCGACGTGAAGGGCTTCGGCCTCGAGTTCCGCACCCGCAGCGGCACCGTGCGCGCGCTGGAGGGCATCGATCTCGAGCTGCACAAGGGCGAGATCGTCGGCCTCGTCGGCGAAAGCGGCTCGGGCAAGTCGGTGCTGTCCTACGCCATGCTCGGCATCAGCGACGCCGCGGCGCGCGTCACCGGCGGCAGCGCCGTCTTCGGCGGCATCGACCTGCTGCAGGCCGGCGAGTCCACGCTGGCCGACCTGCGCGGGCGCGAGATCTCGATGATCTTCCAGAGCCCGCGCACGGCGCTGAACCCGATCCGACCGGTCGGCCTGCAGATCGAGGACGTGTTGCGCCGCCATGCCGTCGCCACGCGCGGCCGCACCGGGCCCGACCAGGCGCTGGGCCTGCGCGAACGAGCCGTGCAGGCGCTGCGCGACGTCGCCATCGCCGACCCCGAACGGCGCTGGTCGGCCTACCCGTTCGAACTCTCCGGCGGCATGTGCCAGCGCGTGATGATCGCCATCGCACTGGCCTGCCGGCCGAGCCTGCTGATCGCCGACGAGCCGACCACCGGCCTGGACGTCACCACGCAGGCGGCGGTGATGGACCTCATCACCGGCCTCGCGCGCGAACGCCAGATGGCCACGCTCTTCATCACGCACGACCTGGCGCTGGCGGCCGACCACTGCGACCGCATCGTCGTCATGCACGCCGGCCACGCGGTCGAGAGCGCCCCGACGAGGCGGCTCTTCGGCGCCCCGCGCCACCCGTACACCGCCAGGCTGATGTCGTCCACGCCGGGCCCGCAGGGCAGCATCGCGCTGCTGCAGCCGGTGCCCGGTGCGCTGCCCGACCTGCGCCGCACCGACCTGCCGGCCTGCCGCTTCAGCGAGCGCTGCGAGCGAGCCAGCGAACGCTGCCGCCGCGAACGCCCGCCGCTGCCGGCCACCGAACATGCCGTCGCCTGCTGGCACCCGCTGGAGCCCGCCCATGCCTGAGACGCCGCTGCTGCAGGTGGAACGGCTGTCGCGCCGCTTCGCGGTGGCCGGCCGCAAGGGGTCCTGGCTGCACGCCGTGGACGATGTGTCGTTCAGCGTCGCGCCGGGCGAATCGCTCGGCCTCGTCGGCGAGTCGGGCTGCGGCAAGAGCACGCTGGTGCGCCTGCTGGCGCGCCTGCTCGACGCCAGCGAAGGCCGCATCGTCGTCGACGGTGCCGACCTCGCCGCCACGCCGGCACGCCGGTTCGCGACGATGCCGCAGCGCTCGCAGATCCAGCTCGTGTTCCAGGACCCGACCGACAGCCTGAACCCGCGCTACACCGCGCGCGAGACGATCGCCGAACCCTGCCGTCTGCTGTCCGGCCTTGACGCCGCGGCCACGAACGCGCGTGTCGACGAAGTCGCGGCGCAAGTGGGGCTGCCGGCCGAGCTGCTGTCGCGCTTTCCGCACCAGCTGTCGGGCGGGCAGAAGGCGCGCGTGGGCATCGCGCGGGCGCTCGCACCGCGGCCGAAGCTGCTGATCCTGGACGAGCCGACCGCGGCGCTCGACGTGTCGGTGCAGGCCGTGGTGCTGCAGCTGCTGGACCGGCTGCGGCGCGAGCTCGGGCTGACGACGATCTTCGTCTCGCACGACCTCAACGTGGTACGCCTGCTGACCGACCGCGTGGCCGTGATGTACCTCGGTAAGATCGTCGAGATGGGACCTTCCGCCAGCGTCTTCGCGCGACCGCGCCACCCATACACGCGCGCGCTGGTGTCGGCCGTGCCGGGGCAGGGGCCGCGCATCCGGCTCGAAGGCGAGGTGCAGAGCCCCATCGACCCGCCGGCGCTGTGCCGCTTCCGCAGCCGCTGCCCGGGCGTGCACGACCGCTGCCAGCGCGAGGCGCCGCCGGTCAGCGGCAGCGCGCACATCGTCGCCTGCCACTTCACGGCGGCCTGAATGCGCGCCGTCAAACCCGACGAACCCGCCGGCCGCGGCAACCTGGCCGAGCAGGTCTACGCCGACCTCAAGGCCGAGATGCACGACTTCCGCCTCGTGCCCGGTGACCGCTTCTCCGAAGCCGAGATCGGTGCCCGCCTGGGCGTCAGCCGCACGCCGGTGCGCGAGGCGCTGTTCAGGCTGCGCAACGAAGGTCTGCTCGACGTCGAAAGCAAGAGCGGCTGGTTCGTGCGGCCGATCGACTTCGGCAAGCTCGAGGAGCTGTACGACCTGCGCGTGATCCTGGAAACGGCGGCGGTGGCACGCCTGTGCGCGCGCAGCGAGCCGGCGCCCGAGCTCGAGGAGCTGAAGGCCGCCTGGCTCGTACCGGCCGCCGAGCGCCTGACCGACGGGCGCGAAGTCGGTGCGCTCGACGAGCGCTTCCACGCCACGCTGGTGCGCGCCGCCGGCAACGCGGAAATCGCGCGCGTGCACTGGGACGTGACCGAGCGCATCCGCATCATCCGCCGCCTCGATTTCACGCGCGGCGACCGCGTCGAGGCCACCTACGTCGAGCACGCGAAGATCCTGCGCGCTGTCATCCAGCGCAAACCCGACCAGGCCCAGCTGCTGCTGCGCACGCACATCGAGCAGAGCAAGGCCGAGGTGCGCAAGATCACCCTCGCGACATTGCACGACGCGCGCCTGCGCGGCTGACCGCGACCGCCGCCGCGCGCTTCGCCGTTCGGCACGGCTCTTGCTGGATACCAACTGGTATACCAGTGCGTGCACCAAACCGGCACGCCGAGTCCCACCCCTCGATGGAGCCGACGATGTCGCACAGGAACCCCCAGGAGATCAACCGCCGCCGCGCGCTCGCGCAGCTGTCCGCCGCCTCGCTGGCCGGCTTCGCCCCGTGGGCGCTGGCGCAGAAGCCGATGAGCATCGGCTTCATCTACGTCGGCCCGAAGGACGACTTCGGCTACAACCAGGCGCACGCCGAGGCGGCCGCCGAAGTGAAGAAGATGGCTGGCGTGAAGGTGGTCGAGGAAGAGAACGTGCCCGAGACGCAGGCCGTGCAGAAGACCATGCAGGGCATGATCTCGCAGGACGGTGCGACGCTGCTGTTCCCTACCAGCTTCGGCTACTTCGACCCGCACATGCTCGCCGTCGCCGGCAAGAACACCGGCGTTCGCTTCGCCCACTGCGGCGGCCTGTGGACCAAGGGCAAGCACCCGGACAACACCGGCAGCTTCTTCGGCTACATCGACGAGGCGCAGTACCTCAACGGCGTGGTCGCGGGCCACATGTCCAAGAGCAAGAAGATCGGCTTCGTCGCCGCCAAGCCGATCCCGCAGGTGCTGCGCAACATCAACGCCTTCACGCTGGGCGCGAAGTCGGTCGACCCGAAGATCACCTGCTCGGTCATCTTCACCGGCGACTGGAGCATGGCGGTGAAGGAAGCCGAGGCGACGAACAGCCTGGCCGACCAGGGCGTCGACGTCTTCACGATGCACGTCGACGGCCCGAAGGTCGTCGTCGAAACCGCCGCCAAGCGCGGCAAGATGGTCTGCGGCTACCACGCCAGCCAGGCCAAGCTGGCCCCGGCGGCCTACCTGACCGGCGCCGAATGGAACTGGATCAGCGCGTACAAGCAGATCATCGACGCCGCCAAGAGCGGCAAGCCGCACCCGAACTTCGTGCGCGGCGGCCTGAAGGACGGCTTCGTGAAGACCTCGCCCTACGGCAGCATGGTCACCGAGGCCGCGCGCAAGAACGCCGACGCGGTGAAGGCGAAGATGGTTGCCGGCAGCTTCGACATCTTCGCCGGCGAGATGAAGGACAACACCGGCAAGGTCGTGATCCCGAAGGGCAAGGCCTACAAGCAGACCGATGTCGAGCTCGAAGGCATGAACTACCTGATCGAAGGCGTCATCGGCAAGATCTAGCCGCAGGACCGCCGCGATGCGCCGCCCCTGGCACGACCTGGCCGAAGCCTTCGCGCTGCCGGCGCTGGCACTCGCCGGCGCGCTGCTGCTGTTCGGCGTGTTCGTCTGGTTCGGCGGCCACGACCCGCTGGAAGTCTGGAAGCTGCTGTTCGTCGGCGCCTTCGGCGACGCGTTCTCGTGGCAGAACACGCTGCAGCGTGCCGCGCCGCTGATGCTGACGGCGCTCACGGTGGCACTGCCGGCGCGCGCGGGCCTGGTCATCATCGGCGGCGAGGGCGCGCTGGTGCTCGGCGGGCTGGCGGCGGCCGGCCTGCCGTACCTCTTCACGCCGCCGGCAGGCACCTCCGGCACCGTGATCCTGATGGTTGGCGCGGCGCTCGCCGGCGCGGCGTGGATCGCCTTCGCCGGCGCGCTGCGCCAGTGGCGCGGCGTCAACGAGACGATCTCCAGCCTGCTGCTCGGCTACATCGCGATCGCGCTCTTCAAGCACTGGGTCGAAGGCTCGATGCGCGACCCCGCCAGCCTCAACAAGCCGTCGACGCTGCCGCTGGCCGACAGCCTGCGCATCGGTGGCCTCTTCGGCTACGACGTGCACTGGGGCCTCGTGTGGGGCGTCGTGTTCTGCGTCGTCGCCGCGCTGTGGCTGATGTACACCACGCACGGCTTCGCCACCCGCGTGGTGGGCGGCAACGCGCGCGCCGCGCGGCTGGTCGGCCTGCCGACGAACCGGCTCATCATCACCGCCTGCGCGCTCGGCGGCGCGGCGGCCGGGCTGGCCGGCGGCATCGAGGTGGCGGCGGTGCACACGGCGGCGAACGCCTCGCTGATCGCCGGGCTGGGCTACGCCGGCATCCTGGTCAGCTTCGTGGCGCGGCACCACCCGCTGGCGATCATTCCGGTGGCCATCCTCTTCGGCGGCTTCGGCGCCGCCGGCAGCCTGCTGCAGCGGCGTCTGGGCCTGCCCGACGCTTCGGTGCAGGTGCTGCTGGGCTTCGCGTTCGTCATCATCCTGGCCAGCGAGGCGCTGCGCGGGCGGCTTCTGCCGTTCAGCTTCATGCCGCAGCGCGCGCCGCTGCCCACCGCGAAGGCGGCAACATGAACGCGGCGTTCGTCGATGTCCTGATCGCCGTGCTCGGCGGTGCCATCCGTGTCGGCACGCCCTTCCTCTTCGTCAGCCTGGGTGAATGCCTCACCGAGAAGGCCGGGCGCATCAACCTCGGCCTGGAAGGCGTGCTCGTGTTCTCGGCGATGGCCGGCTTCGGCGGCGCCTACCTCACCGGCTCGCCGTGGGTGGGCGTGCTGCTGGCGGGTGCCTGCGGCGCGCTGCTCGCGCTGCTGCACGGGCTGGTGTGCTCGCTGCAGCGCGTGAACGACGTTGCCATGGGCATCGCGCTGATGATGCTGGGCGCCGGCCTCGCGTTCTACCTGGGCAAGCCGCTGATCCAGCCGCAGGCGCCGCAGATCCCGTCGCTCGACCTGGGCGGCTGGAGCGCATCGCCCTCGGTGCAGGCGGCGCTGAAGATCAACGCGCTGTTCCCGATCGGCGTCGTGCTGGCGCTGCTGATGGGCTGGGCCTTCATGAACACGCGCTGGGGGCTGGTGGTGCGCATGGTCGGCGACTCTTCCGACGCGGCGCGCGCGCTCGGCACCAGCGTGAACGGTGTGCGCATCGCCGCCACCACGGCGGGCGGCTTCATCGCCGGCCTGGGCGGTGCGAGCCTCAGCCTGTACTACCCGGGCAGCTGGAACGAAGGCTTGTCCAGCGGCCAGGGCCTGATCGCCGTGGCGCTGGTGATCTTCGCCCGCTGGAGCCCCGTGCGCTGCCTCGGCGCGGCGCTGCTGTTCGGCGGCGCCGGCGCGCTGGGGCCGGCGCTGCAGAGCGTGGGCGTCAGCGGCTACTACCACCTCTTCAACGCGGTGCCCTACATCCTGACGCTGGCGATCCTGGTGTGGACCTGTTCGCCCAAGCGCAGCCTGAAGGGCGCACCCCTCGAACTGGGAGTTTCACGATGAGCGGACTGGGTGGCCTCAACAAGTCGCCGAACGGCGTCGTCGTCGGCCTGGTGCAGCTGCAGCTGCCGGTGGTCGACACGCCGGCGCAGCTCAAGGCGCAGGCCGAACGCATCTGCTGGATGGTGGGCAAGGCGCGGCGCAACCTGGGGACGATGGACCTCGTCGTGTTCCCGGAATACGCGCTGCACGGCCTGTCGATGAGCACGGCCGACGAGCTGATGGTCAGCCTCGACGGCCCCGAGGTGGCCTCCTTCAAGGCCGCCTGCGTGCAGCACAGGATCTGGGGCTGTTTCTCCATCATGGAGAAGAACCCGGGCGGCAACCCGTACAACACCGGGATCATCATCGACGACACCGGCGCGCTGCGGCTGTACTACCGCAAGCTGCACCCGTGGATCCCGGTCGAGGCCTGGGAGCCGGGCAACATGGGCATCCCGGTCTGCGACGGGCCGAACGGCAGCAAGCTCGCGCTCATCATCTGCCACGACGGCATGTTTCCCGAGATGGCGCGCGAGGCCGCCTACAAGGGCGCCGAGATCATCCTGCGGACGGCCGGCTACACGGCGCCGATCCGCCATGCGTGGAAGATCACCAACCAGGCGAACGCGTTCCAGAACCTCGCCATCACCGCCAGCGTGTGCCTGTGCGGCAGCGACGGCAGCTTCGACAGCATGGGCGAGGCCATGTTCTGCCACTTCGACGGCAGTGTCATCACCGCCGGCGGTGCGCGGCCCGACGAGATCGTCACCGCCGAACTGCGGCCGGACCTGGTGCGCGAGGCGCGTGCCGGCTGGGGCGTGGAGAACAACCCGTACCAGCTCTACCACCGCGGCTACGTGGCGGTGAAGGGCGGCGCGCAGGACTGCCCCTACACCTTCATGCACGACATGGTGGCCGGCCGCTACAAGCTGCCGTGGGACGCCACGATCCAGGTGCGCGACGGCACGCCCTGCGGCTTTGCGGCGCCGACACGCGCGTATCGCGGCCCGGAGCCGAACCCGGTCGAGGAGACGCGCTGATGCCACACATCGCCTCCGCGCCTTACGCCTGGCCGTTCGACGGCGACCTGCGGCCAGCGAACACCGCGCTGATCGTCATCGACATGCAGACCGACTTCTGCGGCGTCGGCGGCTACGTCGACAAGATGGGCTACGACCTCAGCCTCACGCGCGCGCCGATCGAGCCCATCAAGGCCTTGCTGGCCGCGATGCGCGCGAAGGGCTGCACCATCATCCACACCCGCGAAGGGCACCGCCCGGACCTGTCGGACCTGCCGGCCAACAAGCGCTGGCGCTCGCGGCAGATCGGCGCCGGCATCGGCGATGCGGGCCCCTGCGGCCGCATCCTCGTGCGCGGCGAGCCCGGCTGGGAAATCATCCCCGAACTGGCGCCGCTGCCCGGCGAGATCGTCATCGACAAGCCGGGCAAGGGCAGCTTCTGCGCCACCGATCTCGAACTCATCCTGCACACGAAGGGCATCCGCAACCTCGTGCTCACCGGCATCACCACCGACGTCTGCGTGCACACCACGATGCGCGAAGCCAACGACCGCGGCTTCGAGTGCGCGATCCTCGAAGACTGCACCGGCGCCACTGACCTGGGCAACCACCAGGCGGCGCTGAAGATGGTGCTGATGCAGGGCGGCGTGTTCGGCACCGTGTCGAACTCGAAGGCGGTGATCGAGGCGATCGGCGCCCTATGAGCACGAGCCATGCGCTGTCGCTGGAGACCTTCGAACTGACGAAGCGCTTCGGCGCCTTCGCCGCGATGGACGCGGTGTCGCTGAAGGTGCGCCCCGGCACCGTGCATGCGCTGCTGGGCGAGAACGGTGCCGGCAAGAGCACGCTCGTGAAGTGCGTCGTCGGCTACTACAAGCCGGACGGCGGCGCGGTGATGCTCGACGGCCGGGAACAGCAGATCGACTCGCCGGTGGCCAGCCGCGCGCTCGGCATCGGCATGGTCTACCAGCACTTCACCGTCGTGCCCGGCATGACGGTGGCCGAGAACCTGCTGCTCGCGCGCGGCAAGCTGCCCGCCGTCATCGACTGGAAGCGCGTGCGCGCCGAACTCTCGGCCTTCCTCGAGACCACGCCGTTCAGGCTGGACCTCGACGCGACGCCGCAGGACCTGTCCGCCGGCGAGAAGCAGAAGCTCGAGATCCTGAAGCAGCTCTACCTGAAGCCGCGCCTGCTGATCCTGGACGAGCCCACCTCGGTGCTGACGCCGCAGGAGGCCGACGAGGTGCTGGGCCTGCTGAAGCAGCGTGCCCATGCCGGCGACTGCACGGTGGTGATGATCACGCACAAGTTCCGCGAGGTCGCCGAACACGCCGACGACGTGAGCGTGCTGCGGCGCGGCCGGCTGGTCGCCAGCCACGCGGTGGCCGAAGTCGGCGCCGCGCAGCTGGCCTCGGCGATGGTCGGCGAGGGCAAGGCGACGACGGTGTCGCTGGCGCGCGACCTGCGCGAGCCCGGCGCCGCCACGCTGCAGGTGAAGCAGCTCGTCGTCGCCGGGGACCGCGGCGAACTCGCGGTGCAGGGCCTCGACCTCACCGTGCACGCCGGCGAGATCGTCGGCGTCGCCGGCGTCTCCGGCAACGGCCAGCGCGAGCTGATGGAAGCCCTGGTCGGCCAGCGCGCCACCGAAGGCGGCAGCGTGCACGTGGCCGGCGAACGTTTCCACGCGACGCGCGCGCAGAACCGCCGGCTGAAAGTGCGCAGCCTGCCCGAGGAACCGCTGCGCAACGCCTGCGTCGGCGAACTGAGCGTCGGCCACAACATGGGCCTGCGCGTGTTCGACGCCCCGCCGGCGGCGCGTGGCGGCTGGCTGCAATGGGGCGTGGTGCGCGAGCGCGCGCGCCGGCTGATCGCCGAGTACGGCGTGAAGACGCAGGGCGAGGGCGCGCCGATCCGCTCGCTGTCCGGAGGCAACGTGCAGCGCGCGGTGCTGGCGCGTGAACTGTCGGAAGACGCCGCGTTGCTGCTCGTCAGCAACCCGGTGTTCGGCCTCGATTTCGCTGCGGTGGCCGAAATCCACGGCCGCCTGGTGGCGGCGCGCAACCGCGGCGCCGCCGTGCTGCTGGTGAGCGAAGACCTCGACGAACTGCTGACGCTGGCGGACCGGCTGGTGGTGATGAGCGAAGGCCGCGTCGTCTACGAATGCCCGGCCGCCGGCGCCGACCGCCACACGCTGGGCGCGCACATGGGCGGCCATGGCGACGGCGGCGACGAAAAGGCCGCCGCATGATCACCGTCGAAGCCGATCCGTTCGACTACGCGCTGCCGCCGGGCCGCGCGGCGCTCGTCGTCATCGACATGCAGCGCGATTTCGTGGAGCCCGGCGGCTTCGGCGCATCGCTGGGCAACGACGTCACGCGCCTGCACACCGCCATCGCGCCGATCGCCGCGCTGCTGGCGGCCTGGCGCGCGCGCGGCTGGCCGGTGCTGCACACGCGCGAATGCCACCGGCCCGACCTGTCGGACCTGCCGCTGTCCAAGCGCGACCGCGGCCACCCGGCGCTGCGCATCGGTGACCCCGGGCCGATGGGGCGCCTGCTGGTCGCCGGCGAGCCGGGCGCCGACATCGTTCCGGCGCTGGCGCCGGCCGCCGGCGAGTGGGTCATCGACAAGCCCGGCAAGGGCATGTTCTGGGGCACGGGCCTGCACGAGAAGCTGCAGGCGGCCGGCATCACGCACCTCGTGTTCACCGGCGTGACGACCGAAGTCTGCGTGCAGACCAGCATGCGCGAGGCGAACGACCGCGGCTACGAATGCCTGATCGTCGAGGACGCGACCGAGAGCTACTTCCCGGAGTTCAAGGCCGCCGCGCTGGCGATGATCACTGCACAAGGCGCCATCGTCGGCTGGAAGGCCGGCAGCGCGACGCTGCTGCGCGCCCTCAACGCGGCTTGACCTGCTGCGCCACCCAGGCCTGGTAGGCCGCCTGGTTCTCGGCGTTCGGCGGATACAGGCCGGGCAGCGTGGCGCCGGCCTCGACGCGGCCCATGATCCAGGTCTCCAGGCGTTCGGTCTCGACGGCGGCCGTGACGACCTCCTCCAGCAGCGCCTGAGGGATCAGCACCGCGCCGTCATCGTCGACCACGATCACGTCGTTCGGGAACACCGCCACGCCGCCGCAGCCCACCGGCTCCTGCCAGCCGACGAAGGTGAGGCCGGCCACCGACGGCGGCGCCGCGGTGCCCTGGCACCACACCGGCAGCCCGGTGCCGCGCACGCCGGCGGCGTCGCGCACCACGCCGTCGGTCACGAGCGCGGCGACGCCGCGCCGCGCCATGCGCGCGCAGAGGATGTCGCCGAAGATGCCGGCGTCGGTGACCCCCATCGCGCCGACGACGGCGATGCAGCCGGCGGGCATGGCCTCGATGGCGGCGCGGGTGGAGATCGGCGAGCCCCACGAGGCGGGCGTGGCGAGGTCTTCGCGCGCCGGCACGAAGCGCAGCGTGAAGGCGCGGCCCACCAGCCGCGGCTGGCCCGGCGACAGCGGCCGCGTGCCGCGCAGCCAGACGTTGCGCAGGCCCTTCTTCAGCAGCACGGTGGTGAGGGTGGCGGTGGACACGCCGGCCAGCGCGTCGATGACGGCGCGGTCCAGCGGCAGGGTGGCGGTGGTGGTCATGTCGGCGTGCGCTTTCACGGGTACATCACGATCGCGCCAGTGCCGGCGCGGCTTTCGGCGAAGCGGTGCGCGTCGGCCGCGCGCGCCAGCGGGAAACGCGCGCCGATGCTGGCCTTGACGATGCCGCGTGCCATGGCGTCGAACACGTCGGCAGCGTTGGCGCGGAAGGTGGCGACCTCGTCGTTGTGCGGGAACACCGAGGGCCGCGTCAGGAACAGGCAGCCCTTCTTGTTCAGAAGTTCGGGCTCGATCGCCGGCGCCGGGCCGCTGGCCGCGCCGTACAGCACGACGAGGCCGAAACGCGCCGCGATGTCCAGCGAGCCCATGAAGGTGTGCGCGCCGACCGAGTCGTAGACCACGCGCGCCTTGCGGCCGCCCGTCGCGGCCACGACCTGCTCGACCCAGCCGGGCTGCGAGTAGTCGACGGCTGCATCGCAACCTGCCGCGCGCGCCGCCGCGCACTTGGCGGCGCTGCCGGCGGTGCCGATCACGGTGGCACCGAGCGCCTTGCACCAGGCCGACAGGATCAGACCCACGCCGCCGGCCGCGGCGTGCACGACGACGATGTCGCCCGGCTGCACCGCGTGCGTCTTCTTCACCAGGTACTGCGCCGTCATGGCCTTGAAGAACACGGCGGCGGCATCTTCTTCGCTCACGCCGGCGGGCAGCTTCGCCAGCTTGTCGGCCGGCACGTTGCGGTGCGTGGCGTAGGCGCCGAGGCCGGCGTTCATCATCGCCACGCGGTCGCCGACGGCGAGGTCGCGCACGCCGTCGCCCACGGCCACCACGGTGCCGGCGGCTTCATGACCCAGGCCGGTGGGCGAGGGCAGCGGGTACTTGCCGGCACGCTGGTAGACGTCGATGTAGTTGAAGCCGACGGCGCTCTGCTGCACCTGCACCTGGCCGGGGCCGGGCGGCGGCAGGTCGACGGGCAACCACCGCATGACGTCTGGCGGGCCGAACTCGGTGAGGCGGATGGCGTGGGGCGTGGGGGCGGTGCTCAAGGCGGCGCTTTCCTCTGTGCGTGGGAGAGGCGTGGTGGCTTGGGGAGGGCTTGGCCTGCCCGGAGGGACTCGAACCCCCGACCTGCTGCTTAGAAGGCAGCTGCTCTATCCAGTTGAGCTACGGGCAGTGAAGGCGCGGCGGATTATCCCCGTGCCCGGTCGACACGCGGCGTCAACGCGCCTGGTACTGCGTCTTGCCGAACAGCACGTCGCGCGTCTTGTCGTCGTTCAGCGGCTTGCGCAGGTGCGCGAGCACCTCCACGCCGCGCTGCACGGCGGGGCGGGCGGCGATCTCGTCGAACCAGCCCTTCAGGTGCGGGTGGTCGTTCCAGTCGATGCCCTGGTTCTTCCAGCTGCGCAGCCAGGGGAAGATGGCGATGTCGGCGATGGTGTACTCGTCGCCGGCGATGTACTTCGTGTGCGCGAGCTGCCGGTTCATCACGCCGTACAGGCGCTTGGCTTCGTTCGTGTAGCGCTCCACCGCGTAGGGGATCTTCTCCGGCGCATAGATGCGGAAGTGGTGCGCCTGGCCCAGCATCGGGCCGACGCCGCCCATCTGGAACATCAGCCACTCCAGCACCTTGTACTTGCCGCGCGTGTCGGCCGGCAGGAACTTGCCGGTCTTGCCGGCCAGGTACAGCAGGATCGCGCCCGACTCGAAGACGGAGATCGGCTGGCCGTCGGGGCCGTCGGGATCGACGATCGCCGGGATCTTATTGTTCGGGCTGATCTTCAGGAACTCGGGCTTGAACTGTTCGCCAGCGCCGATGTCGACCGGAATGGCGCGGTACGGCAGGCCGCATTCCTCGAGCATGACGTGAACCTTGTGGCCGTTGGGCGTTGCCCACGAATACACTTCGATCATGGTGACCTCGTTGCCGTGCGCCGTTGTCGAATCGATCCGACTCTAAACCATGCTCGAAGGACTGAAGCGCCTCTTCTCCGGCGGTGCCGCACCGGCGCGCGGCTGGGACGGCCTGGCGCCCTGGGCCGAAGCCCGGCAGTGCAGCTTCCGCGGCGTGCGCGAGGCCGAGGGCTTCGTCGTCGAAGGCCGGCTCGGCGCGCTGCCGTGGCGGCTGGAGTGGGGCCCTTCGCAGCGGCCCTACGTGAAGGGCACCGAACTGCGCATCCGCGCCGAACTCGCGCTGCCGTCCGACCTGCAGGTCGTCGTGCTGAACCGGCTGCTGCAGGAACAGATGGAGAAGGCCGTCTTCGAGCAGTACGTCGAAGGCGTGCAGACCCGCATCGACCACGACACGCCGCCCGAGATGCGCTGGCTCGTGATGTTCCCCAAGCTCGGCGGCGCCGAGATGGGTGCGCTGCGCGAGCGCTGGGTGGCGCTGGCCAGCGTGAAGGCATGGTTGATCGCGTGGCTGGAAGGCGCGCTCTCCAGCGCGCTGGCGAAGCTGCCGGTCGCGCACGAGCGCCCGGTGGTGCTGATGGTCGGCCGCGGCCGGCTGTCGCTGCGCACCGAGGTCGGCGAACCCGACGCCGAAGAACTCGAACGCTGGGTGCAGCTCTTCGAGACGGCGATGCGCGAAGCGCGCCGCGCCGCCACGCTGACCTTCGACACCACGATCCCGAGCACGCAGCCGAGCCTGTGGTCGGCGAGCGCGCTTCCGCCCGCCGACGACAGGAAGAAGTAGCCGCGTCTACTTCGCCGGCGCGTGCTTGCCGAGCTCGAGCTTGGCGATCGCGTTGCGGTGCACCTCGTCCGGGCCGTCGGCGAAGCGCAGCGTGCGCACGTGCGTGTAGTAGAAGGCAAGCGGGAAGTCCTGGCTCATGCCGGCGCCGCCGTGCACCTGCATCGCCCAGTCGATCACCTGGCCGGCCATGTTCGGCGCCACCACCTTGATCATCGCGATCTCGGCCTTCGCGCTCTTGTTGCCGGCCACGTCCATCATCCAGGCCGCCTTCAGCGTCAGCAGGCGCGCCTGCTCGATCATGATGCGCGCCTCGGCGATGCGCTCCTGCGTCACGCCCTGCTGGGCGATCGTCTTGCCGAAGGCGACGCGGCTGCTGGCGCGCTGGCACATCAGCTTGAGCGAGCGCTCGGCCAGGCCGATGGTGCGCATGCAGTGGTGGATGCGGCCCGGCCCGAGGCGGCCCTGCGCGATCTCGAAGCCGCGGCCTTCGCCGAGCAGCATGTTGCTGGCCGGCACGCGCACGTTCTTGAAGTCGACCTCCATGTGGCCGTGCGGCGCGTCGTCGTAGCCGAACACGGTCAGCGGGCGCAGCACCGTCACGCCCGGCGTGTCGCGCGGCACGAGGATCATGCTCTGCTGCGAGTGGCGCGGCGCCGTCGGGTCGGTCTTGCCCATGAAGATGTAGATCTGGCAGCGCGGGTCGCCGGCGCCGCTGGTCCACCACTTGCGGCCGTTGATGACGTAGTCGTCGCCGTCGCGCTCGATGCGGGCCTCGATGTTGGTGGCGTCGGACGACGCGACCGCCGGCTCCGTCATCGCGAAGGCGCTGCGGATCTCGCCCTTCAGCAGCGGCTCGAGCCAGCGCTTCTTCTGCGCTTCGGTGCCGTAGCGCACCAGCACTTCCATGTTGCCGGTGTCCGGCGCCGAGCAGTTGAAGACCTCGCTGGCCCAGGGCACCGCGCCCATGATCTCGGACAGCGGCGCGTATTCCTGGTTGGTCAGGCCGGCGCCGTACTCGCTTTCCGGCAGGAACAGGTTCCACAGGCCGGCGGCGCGCGCCTTCGGCTTCAGTTCCTCGATCACGGGCACCGGCGTCCAGCGCTTGCCGGCCGCGGTGTTGGCCTGGATTTCCTCGACGTAGCGGGCTTCGGCGGGGTAGACGTGTTCGTCCATGAAGGCCTGCACGCGGGCCTGCAGTTCCTGGGTTTTCTTCGAGTAGCCGAAGTCCATGAGGGGTCTCCTGGGGATGAAGGGTTGAGGCGCCGCCTGGCGATTCGAAGGCAGCCCTAGCGGGCCGCCTGGGCGAACTGCCAGGCCATCTGCGCCAGCGGGCGCGTGGACGCGCCGGTGGCCCGGGCCTGCGCGCTGGAGGCGATGCCGTCGACCACGCGCTTGGCGATGCCCTGCGTGATCGACGCCAGCCTGAACAGGTTGTAGGCGAGGTAGAAGTTCCAGTCGGTCATCAGGGCCGCCGGGTCGGGGCGACCGGTGCGTTCGCAGTAGCGGCGCACGTACTCGGCTTCGCTCGGGATGCCGAGCGCGGCATGGTCGAGCCCGCCGATGCCGCGGAAGGTGCCCGGCGGGATGTGCCAGGCCATGCAGTGGTAGCTGAAGTCGGCGAGCGGGTGGCCCAGCGTCGACAGCTCCCAGTCGAGCACGGCGATGATGCGCGGCTCGGTGGCGTGGAACACCAGGTTGTCGAGCCGGAAGTCGCCGTGCACCACCGAGACCTGGGAGGCGTCGAGCGCGCTCGCCGGCAGGTGCGCCGGCAGCCACTCGATCAGGCGGTCCATCTCGACGATCTCCTCGGTGACCGAGGCGACGTACTGCTTGCTCCAGCGGCCGATCTGGCGCTCGAAGTAGTTGCCCGGCTTGCCGTAGTCGGCCAGGCCGACGGCGTTGACGTCGACCTCGTGCAGCGCCGCGATGACGCGGTTCATCTCGTCGTAGATCGCGCCGCGCTGGGCGTTCGTCAGGCCGGGCAGGGACTGGTCCCAGAGCACGCGGCCGTCCATGAACTCCATGACGTAGAAGGCACGGCCGATGATCGATTCGTCTTCGCACAGCACGTGCATCTGCGCCACCGGCACGCCGCTGCCGGCGAGCGCCTTCATGACGCGGAACTCGCGCTCGATGGCGTGCGCCGACGGCAGCAGCTTGGCCGCCGGCCCGGGCTTGGTGCGCATCACGTAGCGCTGGCCGGGCGTGATCAGCTTGTAGGTGGGGTTGGACTGCCCGCCCTTGAACTGCTCGACCGTGAGCGGCCCCGCGAAGCCGGGCAGCGTGCGCGCGAGATGCGCTTCGAGGGCCGCGACGTCGAAGGCGTGGCTGGCGGCGATGGGCTTGGTGCCGGTGAACTGTTCCATGGCGTGCTCCGCGCTCAGCCTAGCGTTCTGCGATGGCCAGCAGCTTGTCGCGCGACAGCACGACGAGCCGGGTCGGTTCGACGCGCACCGCGCCCTCGCGCTCGAAGCCCTTCAGCTCCTGGTTGACGCGCTGGCGCGAGGCGCCGAGCAGTTGCGCCAGGTCTTCCTGCGCAAGCGCCAGGCCGATGCGGATTTCCTCGCCCTGCGGGATGCCGTAGCTCTTGGCCAGCAGCAGCAGCTGCTTGGCCAGGCGCGCCTGCAAGGGCCGCGTGTTGAGGTCCTCGAACTGGTTGAACATCAGCCGCAGGCGGCGGCAGTTCAGGCGCAGCAGCGCGTCGTAGAGCTCGACGTGCTGCGCCAGCAGGTCCTTGAAGTCGGGCTTGCGCACCGCCAGCAGCGTGGTCTCGCCGTGCGTGTCGGCATCGTGCGTGCGCGGCAGGCCGTCGAAGAGGGCGATGTCGCCGAACCAGGTGCCGGGCTCGACGTAGGTCAGCGTGACCTGCTTGCCCGACAGGCTCACCGAGCTGACGCGCACCGCGCCCTTGGCGACGCAGGTCCAGTCCTCGGCCGCGCCGCCACGCGAGGCGAGCGCCTGGCCGTCGGCGTAGCGCCGCACCACCGCCCTTGCGAGGATGGCCTGGCGAAGGGGCAGCGAGAGCTTGGAGAACCACGCACCTGACTCGACGTTGTGACGCTCTTCGATTGTAAGAACCGGGGTATTCATCTCTTGTCTCTGACGCGACAAGCGCGCGACGATGGTTTCATTGTCCATCGACAGCCCCGGAGCGAAGCCCGTGAACACCCCCACTGCCTGCCCGAAGAGCCGCCGCGACGACGTCAGCGCCGAGGAATGGCGCGCCCGCGTCGACCTCGCCGCCGCCTACCGCCTGGTGGCGCTCTTCAAGTGGGACGACCTCGTCTTCACGCACATCAGCGCGCGCGTGCCCGGCCAGGACGGGTGCTTCCTGATCAACCCGTACGGCTTCATGTTCGAGGAGATCACCGCGTCCAGCCTGGTGAAGGTGGACGCGGCCGGCAACAAGCTCGACGACACGCCGTACCCGGTGAACCCCGCCGGCTTCACGATCCACAGCGCGGTGCACGGCGCGCGCCACGATGCCGGCTGCGTGCTGCACGTGCATTCGCTCAACGGCATCGCGGTGTCGGCGCAGAAGGGCGGCGTGCTGCCGCTGTCGCAGCAGTCGATCTTCGTGCTGTCGAGCCTGGGCTACCACGACTACGAAGGCGTCGCGCTGCGCGACGACGAGAAGCCGCGCCTCGTGCGCGACCTCGGCACCAACAACTTCCTGATGCTTCGCAACCACGGCCTGCTGACGGTGGGCGTGACGGTGGCCGACGCCTTCCTGTCGATGTACCTGTTCGAGACCGTCTGCACGATCCAGGTCCGCGCGCAGGCCGGGGGTGGCGAGCTCGTGCACGTGGACCCGCGCATCATCGGCGGCGCGCAGCAGCAGGCGGCGCAGGTGACGAAGGGGCTGGGCGCCGGCCTCGTGTGGCCCGGCCTGCTGAGGCGCCTCGAGCGCGCGCTGCCCGGCTACGACTCGTAGAAGTTCGGCGGTCGCTTGTCGATGAAGGCCTGCAGGCCTTCGCCGCCGTTTCGGTGGAACAGGTTGGCGATGAAGTGGTCGCGCTCGGCGTCGAGCTGGGCGCGCAGTTCGCGGTCGGGCGCGGCGCAGATCAGCGCCTTCGCACTCGCCAGCGCCTGCGGCGACATCTTCGCCAGATGCGCCGCCAGCGCCAGCGCGCGGTCGAGCGCGGTGCCGCTGTCGCAGACCTCCTGCACCAGGCCGTGCGCCTGCCAGTCGCGCGCCGTCATCGGCTCGGGCAGCCAGGCCATGCGCAGCGCCAGGCCGCGCGGCAGCAGGCGGCCCAGGTGCCAGGAGCTGCCGCCGTCGGGCGACAGGCCGATCTTTCCGTACGAGAAGATGAAGCGCGCGTCATCGGCCGCGACGACGAGGTCGCAGGCCAGCACGAGTGCCGCGCCGCCGCCCGCCGCCCAGCCTTCGACGGCGGCGATCACCGGCTTCGGGCAGCCGCGCAGGGCCTCGACGAAGCCGTGGAACAGCGCCATCGACTGCGCCTGCTCTTCGGGCTCGCGCTGGCGCACGCCGTTCAGCCGCTGCACGTTGCCGCCGGCGCAGAAGTGGGCGCCGTCGCCGCGCAGCACGATGGCGCGGATGCCGGGCTCCGCTGCGGCGGCCTTGACGGCCTCGATGCCGGCGGCGTTGGCCTCGGGCGACAAGGCATTGCGCGTCGCCGGGTCGCGCAGTGTCAGCACGAGGGCCGCGTCGCGGCGCTCGCTCAGGAGTTCGGTGGCCATCGGGTGCAGGGCGCCGCGTGTAACGGGCGTGACTTAGTTTCGACTTTGCTGCGGGTCATTGTGGCATGCAGCACCGCGCCAGCCTTCGTCACGCGGCGCTTGTAACCCTTCGTGCTAGAGTCGTTCGAGCTTCCCGGAATCACCCTCACCGCATGCAGAAGAAGCGGCATCTGCCGACGTTGTGTCTTGGTCTGGCCGTCTTCATTGCGGCCCCTGGCGCGTCGGCATTGGGGTGGGGTCGCGCGCCGCAGACGGCCGTGCTCGGGCAGTCCCTCGATTTCAACGTCACGCTGCGGCTGGACCCGGGCGACGTCATCGAAGCCAAGTGCGTCACCGCGGAGGTCACGTCGGGCGATTCACGCCTGCCGCCGAACGCCGTTCGCGTGGGCACGGACACGTCCGCACCCGACGCCCTGCAGATCCGCGTCATCACCGGCCCCGCGCTCGACGAGCCGGTGGCCAGCGTCACGGTGGCCGTCGGCTGCCCGGCCCGGCTGTCGCGCCGTTTCGTGCTGCTGCTGGACCCGCCGTCGAACGCACCTTCGGCCTTGCCGCCGGCCAGCGTGGTCGCCGAGGCGCCGCCGCCGCGCGTGGTGGCCGCCCCGGTGGCGCCGCCGTCCGCCGCGCGCGCACCGTCCGTCGCCGCCCCGGCGGCTGCCGAGGGGCCTGGCCTCGCGGCGTCGGCGCCCGTGGCACGCAAGCCGCCGCCGGTGCGCAAGGCCGCCGCCCCGGCACCCGCGGCCAAGCCGGCGCCCGCCGCGGCGCGCCTGCAACTGGACCCCATCGAGCCCGCGATCGCGAAGGCGCCTTCGAGCGCCGCCTCGGCGATCGACGAAGCGCTGCAGGCTGTCGCGCAGGCCGCGAGTGCCGCACGGTCGGCAGCGTCGGCGGCGTCGTCGGCCGAATCGCGCCTTGCCGCACTCGAGCAGGAGATGGCCAAGCTGCGCAGCGACGCCAAGCTCAACAGCGAACTGGCCGCCCGCATGAAGGAGCGGGCCAGCGCGGCCGAAGCCTCCAGCCGCTGGCTGACGCCGTTGATCGTCGTCGCCGCGTTGCTGGCGGCGCTGGCCGCATGGCTGGCACTGCGCCTGCGCGACGCCCAACAGGCCAAGCAACGCGCGTGGCGCGCCGCCGCGGCGGCGTCGAGCGCGAGCCAGCGCCCGGACATCGCGACCTCGCAACTGCCGATGGTGACGTCGGAGATCATGGCGCCTCCGACCACGCACCCGGGCCATGCCACCGGTCTGGCGTCGGCGGCGCCGGCGATGGCCGTGATGCGCGCTGCGCCGCCGGCACCCACGCCGGAGCCGCCGCCGACGGCGGTGGAGCGCACCGACGTGCTGCCGGTCGGCTCGGCCGCCGACGCCGGCTCGCCGCGCGATGTGTCGATCGAGGAACTGCTCGACCTGGAGCAGCAGGCCGAGTTCTTCATCGTGCTCGGCCAGGAAGAGGCGGCGATCGACCTGCTGGTCGACCACCTGCGCGACACCGGCGGCGGCAGCCCGCTGCCGTACCTGAAGCTGCTCGAGATCTACCGCCGGCGCAACGACCGCGAAGCCTACGAGCGCACGCGCGCCCGCTTCAACCACCGCTTCAACGCCTACGCGCCGGACTGGGAGACCGACCTGCAGTCGGGCCGCTCGCTCGACGACTACCCGGGCGTGGTGCCGCGCCTGCAGCAGGTGTGGCCGCGCCCGCTGGACGCGATGGCCGAGCTCGAGGCGCTGCTGTTCCGCAAATCGCGCGGCCAGCTCTTCGACCTGCCGGCCTACCGCGAGGTGCTGTTCCTGTACTCGCTGGCGCGCGACCTGCTCGACCGCGAGTCGGCCGACAGCGGCAACGTCGACCTGCTTCTGCCGCTGGCCGACGGCAGCGATTTCGGCTCGACCTCGCCGCACCCCTACCTGGCGCTCGAGCGCGAGTCGGTCTTCGACTCGCTGCCCGAGGACAAGCCGACGGCGCCGATCGATCTCGACCTGTCGCAGCCCGACACGCAGCCGCCGATCGTCGACCCGATGCCACCGCGGCGCGGCTGAGGCGGCGGCTACAAGCGGGCCAGGCGGGCCAGCGCGGCCTGCAGCGTCTCGTCCTTCTTCGCGAAGCACAGCCGCGCGAAACCCTGCTCGAAGCCGCCTTCGTAGAAGGCCGACAGCGGGATCGCCGCGACGCCGACTTCGCGTGTCAGCCACTGGCAGAACTCGGCCTCGGGCAGCGAACTGACGGCGCTGTAGTCCACGCTCTGGAAATAGGTGCCTTCGCTGGGCAGCAGCTTCAGGCGCGACGAGGCGAGGCCGGCGCGGAACAGGTCCCGCTTGCGCTGGTAGAACGCCGCCAGGTCGAGATAGGGCCGCGGGTCCTCCATGTAGCTCGCCAGACCGTGCTGCACCGGCGTGTTGACGGTGAAGACGTTGAACTGGTGCACCTTGCGGAACTCGGCGCTCAGCGGCGCCGGCGCCGCCACGTAGCCCACCTTCCAGCCCGTGACGTGGTAGGTCTTGCCGAAGCTCGACACCACGAAGGCGCGCGACGCCAGTGCCGGAATCGACGCCGCGCTGACGTGCGGGCGGCCGTCGTAGACCATGTGCTCGTACACCTCGTCGCTGATCAGCAGCACCTCGGTGCCGGCGAGCAGGTGGGCGAGCTGGTCCATCTCGGCCTTCGTCCACACCGTGGCGCTCGGGTTGTGCGGCGAGTTGACGATGATGGCGCGCGTCTTCGGCGACATCGCGGCGGCGATCTTCGCGAAGTCGGGGCGGAAGCTGCCGGGCGTCAGCGGCACGCGCACGACGCGGCCGCCGGCCAGCTCGATGTTGGGCGCGTAGCTGTCGTAGCAGGGCTCGAGCACGATGACCTCGTCGCCCGGGTGCACGCAGCACAGCACCGCTGTGAGGATGGCCTGGGTGGCGCCCGCCGTGATCGTGATCTCGCGGTCGGGGTCGTAGCGGTGGCCGTACAGCGCCTCCACCTTGCGTGCCACCGCCTGCCGCAGCGCCGGCACGCCGGCCATCGGCGGGTACTGGTTGAGGCCTTCGCGCATGGCGCCGGTGACGGCGTCGAGCAGCGCGGGGTCGCAGTCGAAGTCGGGGAAGCCCTGGCCGAGGTTGACGGCGCCGACCTCGGCGGCCAGCGCCGACATCACGGTGAAGATGGTCGTGCCGACGCTCGGCAGGCGGCTGTCGAGATGGGGGGTGCGCGGTGCGTTCATGGGTACCCGGGAAGTCAGAGGTCGTAGTCGGTGCCGCCGCCGGTCATGGCGCGCTGGATCAAGGCGGGGGTGAGGCGTTCGGAAAGTTCGCCCGCGAAAGCGTAGACGAACTGGCGCAGGTAGGCGCCGCGCCGGAACGCGACGCGGGTGACGTTGGCGCCGAACAGGTGGCCGAGCGGGCGCGCGACGAGGTCGCCGTTCGACGCGTCGTCCTTCATCGCGTTCTCGGCGACGATGCCCACGCCCATGCCGATCCTCACGTAGGTCTTGATGACGTCGGAGTCGATCGCCTCCAGCGCCACGTGCGGCTTCAGCCGCGCGCGCGCGAAGGCCTGGTCGATGCGCGTGCGGCCGGTGACAGTGGGGTGGTACAGCACCAGCGGCTCGGTGGCCAGCTGCTCCAGCGTCGGCCGCTCGACGCCCGCCAGCGCGTGCCCGGCCGGCACCACCATCACGTGCTGCCATTCGTAGCAGGGCAGCGTGATGAGTTCGTCGTAGGCGGCCAGGGCCTCGGTGGCGAGACCGATCTCGGCGACGTCGTCCAGCAGCATGCGCGCCACCTGCTCGGGCATGCCCTGGTGCAGCACCACCTGCACCTTGGGGAAGCGCTTGCGCAGCGCCGCCACCGGGCCGGGCAGGAAGTAGCGCGCCTGCGTGTGCGTGGTCGCGATCGACAGCGTGCCGGCATCCTGCTTGGAGAACTGCTCGCCGATGCGCTTCAGGTTCGCCACCTCGCGCATGATGATCTCGATCGACTTCAGCACCTCCTGGCCGGGCTCGGTCACGCGGCGCAGCCGCTTGCCGTGGCGCGCGAAGATGTCGACGCCGAGTTCCTCCTCGAGCTCGAGGATGGCCTTGCTGATGCCCGGCTGCGAGGTGAAGAGCGCTTTCGCCGTTTCGGTCAGGTTGAGGTTGCGGCGCACCGCCTCCTGCACGAAGCGGAACTGGTGCAGGTTCATCCGAGGCTCCGGGCGGCGGCCTCGGCCATCGCGTCGATGACGAGGGCCGATTCGCCGACCGCCGGGTGCAGCGTGAAGCGCACGCCAGGGTGTTGCGTGCGCAGCGTGTCCAGCAAGGCCGGCAGGTCCTTGCGCACGTGGCCGCCGGCGCCCAGGAAGATCGGCACGACGTCGACCGCGGTGCAGCCCGCGGCGGCCATCTCGTGCCCGGCGGTGGCGATGTCGGGCGCCATGAACTCCAGGAACGCCAGCCGCACCATCGCGGCCGGGGTCCGTTCGCGCACGCGCGCGGCGACGGCCTGGAAGGGGTCGGCCCAGCGGGGATCGCGGGCGCCGTGGGCGAAGAGCAGGAGGCCGTTCATCGGTAGCGGACGAGCCACGCGAAGGCGGCCAGTGAAAGCAGCAGGTACAGCAGGCTCGGCGTGGCGGCGACGACCCAGGGGGTCCAGGCGCGCAGCAGCCCGACGTGGCCGGCAAGGTTGTTCAGCAGCACGAAGCTGATGCCCAGCATGATGCCGCCGAACACCTTCAGGCTCACGCTGCCGGCGCGCGCGTGCAGGTAGGCGAAGGGCAGCGCCAGCGCCACCATCACCAGGCAGGCCAGCGGGTACAGCGCCTTCTTCCAGAAGCGGATCTCGTGCGTCTGCGAGGCCTGGGCCTGGCCGCTCAGGTGCTGGCTGTAGCGCCAGAGCTCGATGGTGGTCATCGTCGCCACCGGGAGCACGGCGGCGGCGACGACGTCGGGCTTGAGCGTGCTGGGCCAGGTGAGCGTGGCCTCGCGCGACTGCCGCACCGCGCTGTCGTCGCGCTCGGCGGCGTTCGGCCAGAGCGCGGTCTCGGCGTCGTTCAGCGTCCAGGTGCCGTCGTCGGCGACGCGGCCCTCGCGGGCGGCGATGCGCGAGACCAGCCGCCCGTCGGCGTCGAACTCGAAGATGCGGATGCCTTCCAGCGCCCCGCCGGTGCCGGTGCCGGCGAGGTTGATCGAGTAGCTTCGCTCGCCGGCCGGCGTGCTGCGCCGCTCCTTCAGCCAGGCGCCGGCGCCGCCGATCTTCACGCCGCCGGAGAAGCGCGCCTTGAGGTCCACGCCCAGGCGCTCGCTGGCCGGCGCCGCGTAGTCGCCGATGACGAAGGTGACCGCCGCGAAGGCCGTGCCCAGCGCCGCCAGCAGCCCCAACGCGCGGCCCGGGCCGAGGCCGCCGGTGCGCAGGATCGTGAACTCCGACGATTGCGCCATGCGCGCCAAGGCGTAGATGGTGCCGATCAGCACCGCGATCGGGAACAGCTCGTAGAAGTGGCCCGGCAGTTCGTAGAGCGCCGCGAGCACCGCGTGGGCGATGGTGCGGCCGCGGCGGCCCACGTCTTCCAGTTCGTCGACGAAGTCGATGAAGAAGAAGAGCGACAGGAAGGCGAGGGCGACGAACATCACCGACGAGACGATGTCGCGGTAGAGCAGGCGGCGCACCGTCTTCATGCGGCCACCGGGCGCCGGCGGCGCGGCCACAGCGTGAAGACCGCCGCGTGATCGCGCCACCACAGCAGCGCGAGCGCCAGCGCGAAGGCGCCACCGTGCAGCAGCGCCATCGCGGCGCCGAGCCCGACCTTGCCGCCGCCCACCCAGGCCTGCGACAGGTTGATGAGGTTGTAGTACACGACGAAGCCCAGCAGCGCGAACAGCAGGTTCCAGTTGCTGGCGCGCCGCGGGTTCGTGGCGGCGAGCCCGATGCCCAGCAGCAGCAGGTTGGCGCAGCCGAAGACGAGGCCGAAGCGCCACACCAGCTCGCCCTGGTTCTTCAGCGTCGGCTGGCGGATGAGTTCGATCGTGCGCAGCGTGCGCGGAGGGCGGTTCTCGGCGTCGCGCACGCGGCGCTCGTCGGCCAGCACGCGGTAGGTCTCGAAGCTGGACAGCGACTTCTCCTGCGTCTTCAGGTCGATGTCGTTGCGCTGGCCGCGCTCGAGCACCAGCACGCGGTCATCGCCCTCGCGCTCGAGGCGGCCGCTGCGGGCCGACGTGACCGATTCGCTGTGGTCCAGCTGCTGCAGGATGAAGACGTTGCGCGCGTTGACACCATCGGTGCTCTCGCGCTCGACGAAGAAGACGCGGCGGCCGTCGCTCGAGGTCTGGAACACGCCCGGCGTCACGCGCGACAGGTCGCTGCGCTGCTGGTAGCGGTCGCGCAGTTCGAGGCTGTTGCGGTTGCCCCAGGGCCAGACGAACAGCATCAGCAGCGCCACCACCAGCAGCACCGGCCAGCTCGTGCGCAGCACCGGGCGCACGAAGCGGCGGATGCCCACGCCGCTGGCGAACCAGATCGCCATTTCGCTGTCGCGGTACATGCGGCCGAGCGTGACGACGATGGCGACGAACAGCGACAGCGCCAGCATCGTCGGCAGGTGGCCGAGCGAGAAATAGCCCAGCAGCAACACGACGTCCTGCGGTGCCACGGCGCCGCCGGCGGCCTGGCCGATGGTGCGGATCAGCATCATCGTCAACACGATCGTCAGGATGACGACGAGCGTCGCACCAAAGCTCCGCGCGAGTTCGCGACGCACAGTTGAATCGAATAACATCCGCGGCTTTTCCCGAGTGGGCGGAATTATGGACTTCAAGACGCAGGTGGCCGGCGCCGGGGGCTTGGCTTCGATCGCGAGCGATGCGTTGCTCGTCGTCGTCGCCGGCGATGCGGTGCCCAAGGACCTGGACAAGGCGCTGGCCGACGTGCTGTCGGCCGCCGTGGCGCACGGCGACCTGTCGCTGAAACCCGGCCAGGTGTTCTACGCCCACCACGTGGCCGGCGTGAAGGCGCCGCGCGTGTGCTTCGCGGCCGCCGGCGACGGCGCCGTCAAGGGCTTCCGCAAGGCCGTTGCGGCGGGCCTGGGGGCGCTGAAGGGCGGCGGCGCGAAGAGCGTCGCGGTGGCGCTGGCAGGCGCCGTCGACGCCGGCGCGGCGCACGGCGAGGCGCTGGTCGCAGCCGCCTCCGATGCGCTCTACGTCTATCGCGCGACGAAGCCGAGCGCACCGGCGGCGTCGAAGCTGGCCAGCGTGGCCTTCGTCGTCGCGAAGGCGCAGCAGGCCGCGGTCGCCGCCGGCCTGAAGGTCGGCGAGGCGGTCGCTGCCGGCGTCGAACTGGCGCGCGAATGCGCCAACCGCCCGGGCAACCACTGCACGCCCAGCCACCTGGCCGCCGAAGCGAAGCGCCTGGCCAAGGGCCATGGCCTGAAGGTCGAGGTGCTCGATCGAAAGGACTGCGAGAAGCTCGGCATGGGCAGCTTCCTCGCCGTCGCGCAGGGTTCGGCCGAGCCGCCGAAGTTCATCGTTGCGCGTTACCACGGCGCTGCCAAGGACGTGGCGCCGCTGGTGCTGGTCGGCAAGGGCATCACCTTCGACACCGGCGGCATCAGCCTCAAGCCGGCCGCCGAGATGGACGAGATGAAGTTCGACATGGGCGGCGCCGCCAGCGTGCTGGGCACGCTGCGCGCCGTGGCCGCGCTGAAGGCGAAGGTCAACCTCGTCGGCATCATCCCCACCTGCGAGAACATGCCCGACGGCCGCGCCATCAAGCCGGGCGACGTCGTCACCAGCATGTCGGGCCAGACGATCGAGATCCTCAACACCGACGCCGAGGGCCGCCTGATCCTCTGCGACGCGCTGACCTACGCCGAACGCCTGAAGCCGGCGGCGGTGGTCGACATCGCCACGCTCACCGGCGCCTGCGTGATCGCGCTCGGCCACCACCGCTCGGGCCTGTTCAGCGCCGACGACACGCTGGCGACCGAACTGCTGGCGGCCGGCGAGAAGGCCGCCGACCTCGCCTGGCGCATGCCGCTGGACGAGGAGTACGACGAAGCGCTGAAGAGCAACTTCGCCGACATGGGCAACGTCGGCGGCCGTGCCGGCGGCGCCATCACGGCGGCGATGTTCCTCAAGCGCTTCACCGCCAAGCTGCGCTGGGCGCACCTGGACATCGCCGGCACGGCGTGGAAGTCGGGCGCCGCCAAGGGCGCCACCGGCCGCCCGGTCGGGCTGCTGACGCACTGGGTGCTGTCGCAGGCGAAGTAGCCGCGGCGCCCCATGGCGGTCCAGGAGGTCGAGTTCCACACCGGCGTGGCCGACCGCGTCGACTTCGCCTGCCGGCTGCTGCGCAAGGCCTACCGCAAGGGCGCGCGCGTGCTCGTCACCGCGCCCGGCCCGGTGCTGGCGACGCTGGACCGCGCGCTCTGGGTTTTCGAGGAACGCGACTTCGTGCCCCACCTGCGCGTGCTGGCGTCGACTCCACCGGCCACCGCGGCGCGCACGCCGATCTGGCTCACCGAAGGCAGCGTGCCCGCGGGCGCGCCGGCCGTGCTGGTGAACGTGGGCGCCGAGCCGCCCGACGACCTGGCGCCGTTCACGCGCGTCATCGAAATCGTCTCGCGCGAACCGGACGACGAGGCCGCCGGCCGCGTGCGCTGGCGCACCTACAAGGCACGCGGTCTCGAGGTCAGGCACCACCCGGCAGCAGGCTGACGGGTAAAACCCGCGTCGTCCGCCGGCACGGGTGTTGCGTTGAGCATCGGCACCGGTTGCAGCCGGTGCGCCCGGTGGGAAACACCGCTTTCGGAGCGGGTTCCTTTTGGGTTATCGTCCCGCGCTTCAGCCATTCCCCGTTTGTCGACAAGACAACAACCCCGGAGGTTTTCCGCATGCAAGTCAAGCTCAACGTGGTCGCCGCCGCCGCCTTTACCCTGGTGGCCGGTTCGGTTTTCGCCCAGGACCTGGTCGTCAAGATCGGCCACGTCGGCCCCACCAGCGGCGCCATCGCGCACCTGGGCAAGGACAATGAAAACGGCGCCCGCATGGCGATCGACGAACTGAACGCCAAGGGCGTGATGATCGGCGGCAAGAAGGCCAAGTTCGAACTGCTCGCCGAAGACGACGGCGCCGACCCGAAGCAGGGCACGGCCGCCGCGCAGAAGCTGGCCGACAGCAAGGTGAACGGCGTGATCGGCCACCTGAACAGCGGCACCACGATCCCGGCCTCGAAGATCTACAGCGACGCCGGCATTCCGCAGATCAGCCCGTCGGCCACGAACCCGAAGTACACCCGCCAGGGCTACAAGACCACCTTCCGCGTCGTCGCCGATGACGTGCACCTGGGCGGCACGCTCGGCAAGTACGCCGTCACGCAAGTGAAGGGCAAGAGCATCGCCGTCATCGACGACCGCACGGCCTACGGCCAGGGCGTGGCCGACGAGTTCGAGAAGGGCGTCAAGGCTGCCGGCGGCAAGACCGTGGGCCGCGAGTTCACGAACGACAAGGCGACGGACTTCACCGCCATCCTGACCAGCCTGAAGGCCAAGAAGCCCGACGTGGTCTTCTTCGGCGGCATGGACGCCGTGGCCGGCCCGATGCTGCGCCAGATGAAGCAGCTGGGCATCGACGCCAAGTTCATGGGCGGCGACGGCATCTGCTCGGGCGAACTGCCCAAGCTGGCCGCGGGCACGATGGCCGATGGCCAGGTCGTGTGCGCCGAAGCCGGTGGCGTCGAAGGCGAGGCGAAGAAGTCGCTCGAGGACTTCAAGGCCGCCTTCAAGAAGAAGTTCAACGCCGACGTGCAGATCTACGCGCCGTACGTCTACGACGCCACGATGACGATGGTCGCCGCGATGCAGAAGGCCGGCTCGGCCGACCCGGCGAAGTACCTGCCCGAACTGAAGAAGATCACGCACAAGGGCGTGACGGGCACGATCGCCTTCGACGACAAGGGCGACATCAAGAACGGCGCGCTGACGCTGTTCACGTACAAGGGCGACAAGCGCGAGCAGATCGCCGTCGTGCGCTGAGCCCTCCGGCCAGCCGCAACCGCAGGGCGCCCCACGGGGCGCCCTTTTCATTGCGGGCTACGGGTTCGACCGGCCGTACAGGCGCGCGAACTCCGCCAGGCGCTGCGCGTGCCAGGCGTGCACCTGGTTCCACTGGAAGCGCCACTCCCACCAGCCCGATTCCTTGCCGGGGTGGTTCATGCGGCAGCCGGTGGGCAGGCACAGCACGTCCTGCATGGCGTGGATGGCGGTGTCGGCCACGCTGGCGCAGGCGGCGCGGATCATCGTCCACGGCATGTCGTGGCCGTCGGTCGCGAAGTAGCCGCGCGCGAAGTGGCGCTCGTGGTCGGACGCGGTGGCCCACCAGCCGGCGACGGTGTCGTTGTCGTGCGTGCCGGCGTAGACCACGGTGTCGGGCTCGTGGTGGTGCGGCAGGAAACGGTCGCTCGCATCGCCCTGGAAGGCGAACTGCAGGATGCGCATGCCCGGGAACGCGAACTTCTTGCGCAGCGCCTCGACATCCGGCGTGATGACGCCCAGGTCCTCGGCGATCACCGGCATCGGGCCCAGCGCCTTCGCGATCGCCTTGAACAGCGCCTCGCCGGGCCCCGGCACCCAGCGGCCCTTGACGGCCGTGGGCTCGCTGGCCGGAATCTCCCAGTGCGCCGCGAAGCCGCGGAAGTGGTCGATGCGCACGATGTCGACGAGCTCGAAGGTGCGGCGCAGCCGCTCCACCCACCACGCGTAGCCGTCCTTCGCGTGTGCGCTCCAGCGGTACAGCGGGTTGCCCCAGCGCTGCCCGGTGGCGCTGAAGAAGTCCGGCGGCACGCCGGCCACCACGGTGGGCCGGCCGGCGCCGTCGAGTTCGAACAGGTGCTGGTTCGCCCACACCTCGGCGCTCTGGTGGGCGATGAAGATGGGCGCGTCGCCGACGATCTGCACGCCCTTGCCGTTGGCATAGGCGCGCAGCTTCGCCCACTGGCGGAAGAAGCTCCACTGGCAGAAGGTCCAGAAGGCGATGCGCGCGGCGAGCTCGGCGCGCGCCTGCGCCAGCGCGGCCGCGTCGCGGGTGGCCAGCGGCCGCGGCCAGTCGCTCCACAGCTGCCCGCCCTGCGCCTCCACCAGCGCCATGAAGAGCGCGAAGTCGGGCAGCCAGCTGGCCTGGGCGGCGCAGAAGGCGTCGAACTCGGCGCGCTGCGCGGTGCTGGCGCCGGCCGCAAAGCGCGCGGCTGCACTCGCCAGCCGCGCCATGCGGTAGGGCACGACGGCGGCGAAGTCGATACGCTCGGGCTTCAGCGCCGGCACCGGCGCCAGGTCGGCCTCGTCGAGCCAGCCCTGGGCCTGCAGTTCGGCCAGGTCGATCAGCAGCACGTTGCCGGCGAAGGCCGAACTGCTCATGTAGGGCGAGTTGCCCGGGCCGATGCCGCCCAGCGGAAGGATTTGCCACAAGGACTGACCGCCGGAGACAAGCCAGTCGACGAAGTGGTACGCCGCGGGGCCGAAGTCACCCGAGCCGTGCGGCCCGGGCAGGGAGGTGGGGTGCAGCAGCACGCCGCTCGCACGGGGCAGTCTCATGGCGGTGTCTCGCGGTCGGGTGGGGGGGCGGCGTCGGCCAGCAGCACGAGGCTGCGGGCCCGCAGCATGAGGCGGGCGGCGCCGTGGCGGCGCCAGCGGCCGATGCCGTCGGGCTCGGCGGTGTCGAGCTCGGCGACCCAGTCGCCCGGCGGCAGCTCGAAGTCGAGGTCGAGGTCGCGCGCGTTCACCAGCAGCAGCAGCGGCGCACCGGCGCGGCCGGGGGCACCGATGTAGGCGCCGAGCACGCGCGAGGTGCGGTTGTTCCATTCGTCGGCCGTCGGCGCTTCGCCGGTGCGCCGCATCCAGGCCAGGTCGTGGCGGCCCTGCGCATCGGCCACGCCGGTGTACCAGCGGTTGGCCAGCGGCAGCCAGCGCCGCCGCAACGCGACCACGCGCGCGGTGAAGTCGATCAGCGCCTCGTCGGCCGCCGACCAGTCGATCCAGGTGATCTCGTTGTCCTGGCAGTACGGGTTGTTGTTGCCACGCTGCGTGTGACCGAGCTCGTCGCCGGCGGCCAGCATCGGCGTGCCCTGGGCCAGCAGCACGGTGGCGAGCAGGCTGCGCTTGAGGCGCGCGCGCAACGCCAGCACCTGCGGGTCGTCGGTCGGGCCTTCCCAGCCGCAATTCCAGCTCAGGTTGTGGGCGTGGCCGTCGCGGTTGCCTTCGCCATTCGCCTCGTTGTGGCGCATGTCGTAGCTGACGAGGTCGGCGAGCGTGAAGCCGTCGTGCGAGACGACGTAGTTCACTGAATCGGCCGGCAACCGCCGTTGCGCCTGGTACAGGTCGGACGAGCCGGCCAGGCGCAGCGCGAACTCGCCGCGCGTGCAGTCGCCGCCGAGCCAGAAGGCGCGCACGGTGTCGCGGAACTTGTCGTTCCACTCCAGCCAGCCGGCCGGGAAGTTGCCGAGCTGGTAGCCGCCGGGGCCGATGTCCCAGGGCTCGGCGATCAGCTTCACGCCGGCGAGCACCGGGTCCTGCGCCAGTGCCTTGAAGAACGCGCCGTCGCGCTCGAAGCCGTGGCGCGCGCGGCCGAGCACGGGCGCGAGGTCGAAGCGGAAGCCGTCGACGTGCATCTGCTGCACCCAGAAGCGCAGGCTGTCCATCACCATCTGCAGCGTGTGCGGGTGCGCCAGGTCCAGCGTGTTGCCGGTGCCGGTGAAGTTCTCGTAGCCGGCGCGGTGTTCCGAAGGCAGCCGGTACCAGGACGCGTTGTCCAGGCCGCGCCAGGCGATCGTCGGCCCGCGGGCGTCGGTCTCGGCGGTGTGGTTGTAGACGACGTCGAGGATGACCTCCAGGCCCGCCGCGTGCAGCCGCCGCACCATGGCGCGGAACTCGTCGCGCGCGTTCGCGCCGGCGGCATAGCGCGGTTCCGGGCAGAAGAAGCCGACCGTGTTGTAGCCCCAGTGGTTGACGAGCCCGCGCTCGACGAGCGGGCGTTCGTCCAGGTGCTGATGCACCGGCAGCAGGCAGAGCGCAGTGACGCCCAGGCGCTGCAGGTGGGCGATGGCCGCGTCGCTGGCCAGCCCGGCGTAGGTGCCGCGTTGCGCCTCCGGCACGCCGCGCAGGCGCTTCGTGAAGGCACGCACGTGCAGTTCGTAGAGCACCGTGTCCTCGATCGGCGTCAGCAGGCGGGTGTCGCCCTGCCAGTCGAAGCGGCCCGGCGTCTCGTCGACGACGCGGGCCTTCAGCGCGCTGCGCGCGTTGTCGCGCATGTCCATGTGCTGCGCGTGTTCGGCGTCGGCGCCGAAATGCGGGTCGCGCCAGTCGAAGTGGCCGACGATCTCGCGCGCCCAGGGGTCGAGCAGCAGCTTGTGGGCGTTGAAGCGGTGCCCGCGGTCGGGGCGCCACGGGCCGTGCGCGCGAAGACCGTAGACGAGCCCGGGCGCGGCGCCCGGCAGGTAGCCGTGCCAGACGTCGCCGGTGCGCGCGGGCAGCGGCTGGCGGCAGAGCTCGGTGTGGCCGTCGGCGTCGAACAGGCACAGCTCGACCGCGCTCGCATGCGCCGAGAAGACGGCGAAGTTGACGCCGCGCCCGTCCCAGTGCGCGCCCATCGGCCAGGCGCGCCCGGCCTGCAGGCCGTGGCTCAGGCGGTCCATTCGAAGAACACCGTGGCCAGCGGCGGCACGCCGATCACGATGGACTGCCCGCGCCCGTGGCTGTGCACCGCCTCGCTGGTGGCGGCGCCGAAGGGCGTGCCGACGTTGCTGCCGCCGTAGTACGCCGAATCGGTGTTCAGCCGCTCGCGCCAGGTGCCGGCCGCCGGCACGCCCAGGCGCAGGCCGTGGTGCACCACCGGCGCGAAGTTGCACACGACGAGCATCTTCTGCCCGTCGCGCCCATGACGCACGAAGGCGAGCAGGCAGCGCTGGGCGTCGTCGTGCGTGATCCACTCGAAGCCTTCGGGCCCGAAGTCCTGCGTGTACAGCGCCGGCGACTCGCGATACAGGCGGTTCAGGTCGCGCACCAGCTGCTGCATGCCGCCGTGTTCGGGCTGCGCGAGCAGGTGCCAGTCGAGGCTGGCGTCGTGGTTCCACTCGCGTTCCTGCGCGAACTCGCCGCCCATGAACAGCAGCTTCTTGCCCGGATGGCCGAACATGAAACCGTAGTACGCGCGCAGGTTGGCGAACTTCTGCCAGCGGTCGCCCGGCATCTTGCCGATCAGCGAGCCTTTGCCATGCACCACCTCGTCGTGGCTGAGCGGCAGCACGAAGTTCTCGTTGAAGGCGTAGACGAGACCGAAGGTCAGCTCGCCGTGGTGGTAAGGCCGGTGGATGGGGTCGCGCGACAGGTACTTCAGCGTGTCGTGCATCCAGCCCATGTTCCACTTGTAGTGGAAGCCCAGGCCGCCGGCGTAGGTGGGGCGGCTGACGGCGGGGAAGGCGGTCGATTCCTCGGCCAGCGTCACGGCCTGCGGGCGTTCGCCGCCAATGACTTCGTTGGTGCGCTTCAGGAAGGCGATCGCTTCCAGGTTCTCGCGACCGCCATGCACGTTCGGGATCCACTCGCCGGCCTTGCGGCTGTAGTCGCGGTAGAGCATCGACGCGACGGCGTCGACGCGCAGGCCGTCGACGCCGTAGCGCTCCAGCCAGTAGAGCGCGCTGCCGACGAGGAAGTTGCGCACCTCCGTGCGGCCGAAGTTGTAGATCAGCGTGTTCCAGTCGTTGTGGAAGCCCTCGCGCGGATCGGCGTACTCGTAGAGGTGGGTGCCGTCGAACAGCGCGAGGCCGTGCGCGTCGGTCGGGAAATGCGCCGGCACCCAGTCGAGCAGCACGCCCACGCCGGCCGCATGGGCGCGGTCGACGAAGCGCCGGAAGCCGGCCGCCGAGCCGCCGCCGGCGGCGTCTTCCGGGCTCGCGAAACGCGCCGTCGGCGCGAACTGGCCGAGCGTCTGGTAGCCCCAGGAGCCGTCGAACGGATGCTCGCTCACCGGCAGCAGCTCGAGGTGGGTGAAGCCCATCTCCGCGGCGTAGGGCACCAGTTCGTCGGCGAGCTCGTCCCAGCTCAGCCAGCGGTGGCCTTCCTCGGGCTTGCGGCGCCAGCTGGCGAGATGCACCTCGTAGATGCTCATCGGCGCGTCGAGCGCGTTGGCGCGCTGGCGCTCGGCCGAGGGCGGCGCCACCGGCGGCATCGCCGCCACGACGCTGGCCGTCGCCGGGCGAAGCTCGGCCTGGCGCGCGTAGGGGTCGGCCTTCAGCGGCAGCAGGCGGCCGGCGGCGTCGAGCAACTCGTACTTGTAGCGTGCCCCGGCGCCGACGCCGGGCACGAACAGTTCCCAGACGCCGCACTCGCGCCGCAGCCGCATCGGGTGGCGGCGGCCGTCCCAGAGATTGAAGTCGCCGACGACGCTGACGCGCGACGCGTTCGGCGCCCACACCGCGAAGGCGGTGCCGTCGACGCTGTCCATCCTGCGCGGCGTCGCGCCCAGCACCTCGAAGGGGCGCAGGTGCGAGCCTTCGCCGAGCAGCCAGGCGTCCATCTCGCCGAGCACGGGGCCGAAGCGGTAGGGGTCCTCGAGCGTGTCGGTGCGGCCGTCGACCCACGTGACCTTCAGCCGGTAGGGGCCGGCGCGCGCGACCTGGCGCTCGAAGATACCGTCGTCGTGCCGGCACTCGAACCGGCCGAGCGCAGCGCCGCCGGGCGTGAAGGCGCGCACCTCACGTGCCCCCGGCAGGAAGGCGCGGATCCAGCGCTTGCCGTCGGCGCCGACGTGCGGCCCGAGCAGCGCGAACGGGTCGCCGTGGCGGCCGCTGCGCAGCGCGTCGATGTCCGCGTCGGTCAGCATCAGCGGCCCGGTTCCAGGCCCCAGACCCGGCGCGCGTACTCGCCGATCGTGCGGTCGGAGGAGAAGACACCCATGCCGGCGACGTTCGCGATCGCCTTCTTCGCCCAGCCTTCGCGGTCGCGGAACAACGTGTCGACGCGGGTCTGCGCCGCGGCATAGCTGTCGAAGTCGGCGAGCAGCAGGTAATGGTCGCCGCCCCACAGCAGCGAGTCGACGAGGCCGCGGTAGCGCGCCGGCTCGTCGGCCGAGAAGGCGCCGCCCGCGATGGCGTCGAGCACCGCCTTCAGGCGCGGGTTCTGCTCGTACAGGCGCAGCGGCTGGTAGCCGGCGGCGCGCTGCGCCGCGACCTCGGCGGTGCTGAGGCCGAAGATGAAGATGTTGTCGTCGCCGACGTTCTGCCGGATCTCGATGTTGGCGCCGTCGTCGGTGCCGATGGTGAGCGCGCCGTTCAGTGCCAGCTTCATGTTGCCGGTGCCCGACGCCTCGGTGCCGGCGGTCGAGATCTGCTCCGACAGGTCGGCCCCGGGCATGATCACCTCGGCCACCGAGACGCCGTAGTTCGGCACGAAGACGATCTTCAGGCGGCCCTTCAGCCGTTCGTCGTGGTTGACCACGCTGCCGACGTCGTGGATGAGGCGGATGATGTTCTTTGCCATCACGTAGCTCGACGCCGCCTTGCCGGCGAAGACCACGGTGCGCGGCACCCAGTCGGCGCCGGGGTCGGCCAGCATGGCCTGGTAGCGCGCGATGACGTGAAGCACATTGAGCAACTGGCGCTTGTATTCGTGGATGCGTTTCACCTGCACGTCGAACAGGCTCGCGGGGTCGACCACGAGGCCGGTCGCGGTCTCGATGTGCGCGGCCAGCCGCACCTTGTTGGCGTGCTTGACGGCCATGAACTCGCGGCGGAAGCCGGCGTCGTCGGCCAGCGGCGCCAGCCGGCGCAGCTCGGCGAGGTCGAGGCGCCAGCCGCGGCCGATGCGGCCGTCGATCAGCGCCGCGAGGCCCGGGTTGGCCTGCGCCAGCCAGCGGCGTGGCGTGACGCCGTTCGTGAGGTTCGTGAAGCGCTCGGGCCACAGCGCCGCGAAGTCGGCGAAGATCGTCTTCACCAGCAGCTCGGAGTGCAGCGCCGAGACGCCGTTGACCTTGTGGCTGCCGACGATGGACAGGTGCGCCATGCGCACGCGGCGGTCGCCGTTCTCCTCGATCAGGCTCAGGCGGCGCAGGAAGCCGTCGTCGCCCGGCCGCAGCTTCGCAGCCTCGACGAGGAAGTCGTGGTTGATGCGGAAAATGATCTCCAGGTGGCGCGGCAGCACGTGCTGCATCAGCGCCACTGGCCAGGTCTCCAGCGCCTCGGGCATCAGCGTGTGGTTGGTGTAGCTGAAGACGCGCTGCGTCAGCGCCCAGGCCTCGGCCCAGGGCATGCGGTGCTCGTCGCAGAGAAGGCGCATCAGTTCGGCGACGCCGATGGCCGGGTGGGTGTCGTTCAGGTGGATCGCGACGCGGTCCGCCAGCGAACCGAGGCTGCCGTGTTCGGCGAGGTGGCGCGCGAGGATGTCCTGGATCGACGCGCTGGTGAAGAAGTACTCCTGGCGCAGCCGCAGTTCGCGGCCGGCCGGCGTGCTGTCGTTCGGGTAGAGCACCCAGGAGATGTTCTCGAACGCGTTCTTGTACTCGGCGGCGCGCGCGTAGTCGCCGCTGTTGAAGGCGTGCAGGTCGATCTGCGCCGGCGCCACCGCCTTCCACAGCCGCAGCGTGCTCACGCGTTCGGTGCCGTGGCCCGGCACGACCATGTCGTAGGCCTTGGCGCGCACCTCGCCGGCGTGGCGCCAGGTCGGCGCGGGACCGGGCGATTCCGGGTGCTCGACCCAGCCGCCGAAGCGCACCGGGTAGTCGAGCCCGGCGCGCGGAAACTCCCACGGCGTGCCGTCTTCCAGCCAGGGGTCGGGCCGCTCGACCTGGCGGCCCTGCTGGATGCCTTGCGCGAACATGCCGTACTCGTAGCGGATGCCGTAGCCGAACGACGGCAGGCCCAGCGTGGCCATCGAATCGAGGAAGCAGGCCGCGAGGCGGCCGAGGCCGCCATTGCCGAGCGCGGCATCGGGCTCCTGTGCGGCCAGGTCTTCGAGTGTCGCAGCGTGGCGCGCCGCGGCCTCGGCTGCCGGCCCCTGCAGGTCGAGCGCGGCCAGCGCGTTGCCCAGCGTGCGGCCGATCAGGAATTCCATCGACAGGTAGTAGACGCGCCGCGCCTTGCGCGCGCGGTCGGCGGCATCGCCGGCCACCCAGCGGCGCGACAATTGTTCGCGCGCCACCTGCGCCAGCGCATGCATCATGTGGGCAGGCGTGGCCGCCGCCGGCTCGACCGCCACGGTGGACAAGAGGTGGTGGTCGAACTGGCTGCGCAGGGCGTCGGGCAGGCGGGTGTCGGAGAGGGTGGGTGTCATGAAGGCAGGTCGGTTGGCATCGACGCGGACAAGGCTTGCATGGGCCGTGCCGGCAACGCGCAGTGTCCGGGAGCGCAGCCGTTGGCGTCAACCCACAGGGCTCGCGCAATTTCGTAGTGTGACTACATTGCGACTGACGACCGAACAGCCTGTCGAGGCAAGATTCTTTTTCCCATAATGAGATAGCCAAGCTACTTCAAGTCGATCATCAGATAGTTCGATTGGCCATGCGCTGTAATTGAGCTGCAGTCACGGGCCCAAAACAATACTGGAGACCAGCATGTCACCGATCAACGTCACCCCGAGTTTCGACCTCCCGCGGCGCGCCGTCGCCCTCGTCCTCGCGGGCGGGCGCGGCAGCCGACTGAAGAACCTGACCGACAGCCGCGCCAAGCCGGCGGTGTATTTCGGCGGCAAGTTCCGCATCGTCGACTTCGCGCTCTCGAACTGCATGAACAGCGGCATCCGCCGCATCGGCGTCATCACGCAGTACAAGAGCCACAGCCTGCTGCGCCATCTGCAGCGCGGCTGGGCCTTCCTGAAGACCGAGATGAACGAATTCGTCGACCTGCTGCCGGCGCAGCAGCGCGTCGACGAGGAAAGCTGGTACCGCGGCACCGCCGACGCGGTCTACCAGAACCAGGACATCCTGGCCGCCTACAAGGCGGACTACGTGGTGGTGCTGGCCGGCGACCACGTCTACAAGATGAACTACGCGCAGATGCTCGCCGACCACGTCGCGATGGGCCGCGAGTGCACCGTGGGCTGCATCGAGGTGCCGCGCGCCGAGGCCAAGGCCTTCGGCGTGATGGCCATCGACGACAAGCGCGGCATCGTCGACTTCGTCGAGAAACCGGCCGACCCGCCGCCCATGCCGGGCAAGCCCGACCGTGCGCTCGCCAGCATGGGCATCTACATCTTCAACTCCCGCTACCTGTACCGCGAGCTCGAGCGCGACATGAACGACGCGTCGTCGAGCCACGACTTCGGCAAGGACATCATCCCGAAGATGGTGCGCGCGGGCGTCGCCGCGGCGCACCCGTTCGAGCTCAGCTGCGTCGGCACCAAGCCCGGGAGCGAGCCGTACTGGCGCGACGTCGGCACGATCGACGCCTACTGGGACGCCAACATCGACCTCACGGCGACGGACCCGATGCTCAACCTGTACGACACGAGCTGGCCGATCTGGACCTACCAGCCGCAGTTGCCGCCGGCGAAGTTCGTGCACAACCAGGACGACCGCCGCGGCCTGGCGATCGAATCGCTGGTGTCCGGCGGCTGCATCGTGTCGGGCGCGGTGTACCGCTCGGTGCTGTTCTCGCAGGTGCGCGTGCACTCGTACTCGGCGGTCAACTGGGCGGTGCTGCTGCCGGGCGTGCAGATCGGCCGTCACGCGCGTGTGACGCGTGCCGTCATCGACCGCGACTGCATGGTGCCCGACGGCATGCTCATCGGCGAGGACGCGGCCGCCGACGCGGCACGCTTCTTCCGCACCGAGTCGGGCATCACGCTCGTCACGCGCGACATGCTGCGCAAGCTGCAGTGAGCGGCCGGCCGACGATGAAGGTGCTGCACGTCGCGGCCGAGGTGTTCCCGCTCGTCAAGACCGGGGGGCTGGCCGATGTCGTCGCCGCGCTGCCGCCGGCGCTGGCCGCCCAGGGAGCCGACGTGCGCCTGCTGCTGCCCGGCCTGCCACCGGTGCTGGACGCAGTGCAGGCCGCACGCCCGGTGCTCGACATCGGCACCGCCTTCGGCGCGCTGCGCGTGCGCCTGCTGCTGGCGCGCATGCCCGGCCACCACCTGCCGGTCTACGTGGTCGACGCGCCGTACCTGTACCGGCGCGGCGGCGGCCCGTACCAGGACGCGAGCGGCGAGGAGTGGCCGGACAACCTGCAGCGCTTCGCGTTGCTCGGCTGGGTCGCGGCGCACCTCGCGGCAGGCGATGCCGACCCCGGCTGGCTGCCCGACGTGGTGCACGCGCACGACTGGCATGCCGCGCTCGCCTGCGCCTACATGGCCGAGCACGCACCGACACCGGCGGCCTCGGTCTTCACGGTGCACAACCTCGCGTTCCAGGGCCTGTTCCCGATGCACGACTGGTCGCAGCTCGGCCTGGCCTCGC
This sequence comes from Pseudomonadota bacterium, assembly GCA_963204815.1. Taxonomy (GTDB): domain Bacteria; phylum Pseudomonadota; class Gammaproteobacteria; order Burkholderiales; family Burkholderiaceae_C; genus Rubrivivax. The sequence continues at coordinate 45,109 of CAUJHQ010000173.1, forward strand.
GCCTGATGTCGCCCGCCGGGCTGGAGTTCCACGGCCAGCTGAGCTTCATGAAGGCGGGGCTGATGTTCGCCGACCGCGTCACCACGGTGAGCCCGACCTACGCGCACGAGATCGCCACGCACGAATTCGGTTGCGGACTCGACGGCGTGATCCGCGGCCGTGGCGCCCACGTGACGGGCATCCTGAACGGCATCGACTGCTCGGTGTGGGACCCGGCGGCCGACCCGTCGATCGCCGCGCGCTTCGATGCCGAGCGGCTCGAAGGCAAACTGACCTGCCGTCGCGCGCTGCAGCAGGAACTGAAGCTCGACGCCGACGACGGCGCACTGCTGCTCACCATGGTGAGCCGCCTGACGTCGCAGAAAGGCCTGGACCTCGTGCTCGCGGCGCTGCCGGAGATGGTGGCGCAGGGCGTGCAGCTGGCCGTGCAGGGCACCGGCGAACCCGCGCTCGAGACCGCGTTCCGCATGGCGCAGCAGGCGCACCCGGGGCGCGTGCACGTGCACATCGGCTACGACGAGACGCGCGCCCATCGGTTGGTGGCCGGTGCCGACGCCATCGCGGTGCCGTCGCGCTTCGAGCCCTGCGGCCTGACGCAGATGTACGGCCTGCGCTATGGCACGCTGCCGATCGTGCGCCGCGTCGGCGGTCTGGCCGACACGGTCATCGATGCCGATGTCGGCGACGCTGCCACCGGTTTCGTGTTCGACGCCGCGACGCCGGCGGCGTTCGAGCGCTGCGTGGCGCGTGCGGTGCAGATGCGGCGCGCATCGCCGGCCACGTGGCGGGCGATGCAGGCCAGCGCGATGGCGCAAGTGCTGTCGTGGGAGAGGCCCGCGGCGGACTACCTGGCGCTGTATGAATCGGCGCTGGCTGCAACGCCGGCGCGGCCGGGGGGCTGAGTCGGGCCGGCAGGAAGCGGGTCGACTGGCGGAGGGAGCGGGATTCGAACCCGCGGGGGGCTGTTAACCCCCACACGCTTTCCAGGCGTGCGACTTAAACCACTCATCCATCCCTCCGTGGGACGGGGGCGGATTCTAGCGGAGCGTGCTCACCCGCCGCCGGCGGTCACGGCGCGCTCTGCAATGCGCCGACGTAGCGCGTGCTTCCCGCG
>CAUJHQ010000174.1 GCA_963204815.1 Pseudomonadota bacterium
AAGATGCCGCGCGTCTTCACGTTCGTCAGCACGCGGTTCAGCGCGCCGACGTCGCGCGCCAGCGTCTGCATCTCGCCCAGGCCCTTGTGCACCTGCTCCAGGCGGTCGGCCACCTGCTTGAAGCTTTCGCCCAGGCGCTGCTCGAGCGTGGCGTGCAGCTTCTCATCGACGGTGGCGCGCATCTGGTCGAGCTTCTTCTCGTTGCCATCCTGCAGCGCGACGAGGCGGGCATCGACCGCCTGCTTGACGTCGTTCAGGCGGCGCTCGTTGGCCTCGGCCAGCTTCTGCAGCTGCTCGGCCAGCGTCTCGCTGAAGCGGCGCAGCGCCGCTTCGGTCTGCGCCTGCGTGGCGGCGAGCTGGCCGCGGAACGAGTCGATCTGTTCGTTCTGCGTGCGCGCGACGTCGCCGCTCTGCGCCAGCAGCACCTGCTGGAAGGTGCCGAGGTCGCCGCGCGAGGCCTGCGCCTGGCGGCCGAGTTCGTCGCGCAACGCCGCTTCGAGGCGGCGGATCGGGGCGTCGTCGGCGCGCCGCAGCGCGCTCCAGACGACGAGCAACACAAGCACGACCAGCAGCGCCGGCACGATCCATTCGGGCATGCGGCGATTGTCTCAGCAGCGGCGCCCTGCACGATTTGCCCGGCCGCAGTACGCTCGCGGCCGCGCACGACAACGAGGAGACGCACTTGATCAAGCTTTCGGTCAACGGCAAGGCCGTCACGGTGGACGCCGAAGCCGACACCCCCCTGCTCTGGGCCCTGCGGGACAACCTGCAGCTCACCGGCACCAAGTTCGGCTGCGGCATGGCGCTGTGCGGTGCCTGCACGGTGCACCTGGACGGCCAGGCGGTGCGTTCGTGCTCGACGCCGATCTCCGCGGCGGCGGGCAAGAAGGTGACGACGATCGAAGGCGTCGGCGCCAGCAAGACCGGCCAGGTCGTGCAGGCGGCCTGGGTGGCGCACGACGTGCCGCAGTGCGGCTACTGCCAGAGCGGCCAAATCATGAGCGCCTGCGCGCTGCTGGCGAAGAACCGCAAGCCGAGCGACGGCGACATCGACACCGCGATGGCCGGCAACATCTGCCGCTGCGGCACCTACAACCACGTGCGCGCGGCCATCAAGGACGCAGCGGTCACGCTGCAGCGCATCGGGTGAGCACGATGGAACACGACACCCCCACCCTCGCCCCCGCCCCGTCGCGCCGCGCCTTCCTGCAAGGCTCCGGCGCGCTCGTCATCGGCTTCGCGCTGCCGTCGGGCGGCCGCGCCGCCACCGCAGCCGCCAAGGCCACCGCGCTGTCGGCCTACGTGCGCATCGGCCGCGACAACAAGGTCACCGTGGTCTGCGGCTCGGCCGAGATGGGCCAGGGCGTGTTGACCGCGATCCCGATGCTGCTGGCCGAGGAGCTGGACGCCGACTGGCGCAACGTCGGCGTCGAGCAGTCGCCGGTCGACAAGGCCTACGACAACCCGATGTTCGGCATGCAGGCCACCGGCGGCTCGACCACCGTGCGCGCCCACTGGACGCCGATGCGCCAGGCCGGCGCCGCGGCGCGGCAGATGCTGGTCGCCGCAGCGGCGGCGCAGTGGAAGCTCGACCCGTCCCAGCTCGCCACCGACAAGGGCTTCGTCACCGGCCCCGGCGGCAAGCGGGCCAGCTACGGCTCGCTCGTCGAGGCGGCCGCGAAGCTGCCGGTGCCGGAGAAGCCGGCGCTGAAGGACGCCAAGGCCTTCAAGATCCTCGGCAAGCCGACGAAGCGGCTGGACACGCCCGCCAAGACCAACGGCAGCGCGAAGTTCGGCATCGACGCCCAGGTGCCCGGCATGCTCGTCGCCGTGATGGCGCGTGCGCCCGCCCGCGGCGCCAAGCCGAAGGCGGTGGACGAGTCGAAGGCGAAGGCCGTGAAGGGCGTGCAGCAGGTCATCACGCTGGACAGCGGCGTGGCCGTGCTCGCCACCGGCTACTGGGCGGCGAAGAAGGGCCGCGACGCGCTCGCGATCGAATGGAACCTGCCGGCCGAGGCGCGCATCGACACCGCCGCCGTGATGGACCTGCTCGACGAAGGCGCGCGCGAGCGCGGCGCGGTGGCGCTCGACCAGGGCAACGTGCGCGACGCGAGCGCCGGCGCGGCCAAGGTCGTCGAGGCGCGCTACGACGCGCCCTACCTGGCGCACGCCTGCATGGAGCCGATGAACTGCACGGCGTGGGTGCGCGGCGACGAAGTCGAGATCTGGGCCGGCACGCAGAGCCAGGGCCCGTCGCAGGGCATCCTGGGCCAGGTCGCGCAGGTCACGCCGGCGAAGGTGAAGGTCAACACGATGATGCTCGGCGGCGGCTTCGGCCGCCGCTTCGCCCCCGACTTCACGATCGACGCCACGCTGCTGTCCAAGATCAGCGGCAAGCCCGTGAAGCTGATCTACAGCCGCGAGGACGACACCGCGGCGCAGTTCTACCGCCCGGCGTCGGTGGCGCGCTTCGAAGGCGCGATCGACGACAAGGGGCAGTTGACGATGCTCACCGCCGGCGTCGGCTCGCCGTCGATCATGGCGGCCTCGGGGTTCATGAAGATCCCGGACAACGGCGTCGACAGCTTCGCACTCGAAGGCCTGGCGGACCACCCGTACGACATCCCGAACCAGCGCATCACCTACGGGCGCCGCGAGCCGGGGCCGCAGGTGTGGTTCTGGCGGTCGGTGGGCCATTCGCAGAACAGCTTCTTCAGCGAAGGCTTCATCGACGAGCTGGCAGTGGCCGCCAAGGCCGACCCGTTCGAGTTCCGGCGCGCGATGCTGGCGAAGTCGCCGCGCCACAAGGCGGTGCTGGAGCTGGCGGCGCAGAAGGCCGGCTGGGGCACGCCGCTGCCGGCCGGCGTGGGCCGCGGCATCGCGGTGGCGTCCAGCTTCGGCAGCTACGTGGCCGAAGTGGCCGAAGTCTCGGTCGACGCCGACGGCATGCCGCGCGTGCATCGCGTGGTGGCGGCGGTGGATTGCGGCATGACGGTGAACCCGCTGACGATCGCGCGCCAGGTCGAAAGCGCCATCGTCTACGGCCTCTCGGCGGCGCTGTACGGGAAGATCACGCACAAGGCCGGCATCGTCGAGCAGGGCAACTTCAACACCTACCCGGTGCTGCGCATCAACCAGATGCCGAAGGTGGAGGTGCACATCCTGCCCAGCACCGAAGCGCCGGGCGGCATCGGCGAGCCCGGCACGCCGCCGCTGGCGCCGGCGGTGGTGAACGCGATCTATGCGGTCACCGGAAAGCGGCTGCGCTCGCTGCCGATCGACAGCAGCGCCTTGCGCAGGGCCTGACGCGCTCAGAGGGGCTGCACGGGGACGACGATGTCGCAGTCGAAGGACCCGGTCTGCGCGTCGTAGGCCGCGCCGCTGGGGTAGTACTCGAAGCAGGGGCGCGCGTCGAGTTGCAGCCCGCTCTGCGGCAGCCAGCCGCGCAGCAGGTCGGCCCAGGCGGCGCCGATCTGCGCCGGGGTGCCGCGGAACGACATGCTGGCGTAGCGGCCGCCGGGAATCTCGGTCGTCAACAGCCCCGGGGCGACGGCGAAGCCCGGCGGCAACTCGACCGCGGCGTCGTACCGGCAGGCCGCCGGCGCCGTGATGCCGGGGTCGTCGTGGCTGATGCCGTAGCGCGGCTGCCCGAACAATGCATGCGTCGCCAGCCAGGGCGCGACGGCCTGCTGCCAGAACGCGGAAACGCCATCGCCGTACGGGCCGACACGGCGCCAGTAGACGATGCGCGCCGGCGCGCGGTCGATGAGACGGACCTGCATGGGAACCTCCTTCGTCGAGAGGGACCCATCGTCGATCCAGAACCCGGCGGCCGCCTGACCCGGCTTGCGGTTCGCCTGACCGGGATTGCGGTCTCGCGCCGGCAGGCGGCGGTCGGCCTCGCCCTGGCGCCAGGCCGTGGCGGTGCAGCCGTAGCGCGCCTTGAAGGCGCGCGCGAAGGCTTCGGCCGAACCGAAGCCCACCGACAAGGCGATCTCCAGCACCGGCGACGCGGGCTGGGCAACGAGCCGCAGGGCGGCCATTTCGAGGCGGCGCCGGCGCTGGTAGTCGCCCAGCGTCTCGCCCATCCAGGCGGTGAACAGGCGGTGGAAGTGGAACGGCGAGAAGTGCGCCACCGCCGCCAGCTCGGCCAGTTCGACGCTGCGGTCGAGATGGCGGTCGATGTGTTCGAGCACCCGGTGGAACCGGCGCGTGTACTCGTGGCGCGGCGAGTCGTTCAGCGCAGGACCTCGGCGTTCACCGGCGTCGGCGGCACGCCGCCGGTGAGCGCCGCGATCAGGTTGTCGGCCGCCAGTTCCGCCATCGCCCGCCGCGTGGCGACGCTGGCGCTGGCGATGTGCGGCGTGAGCACCACGTTCGGCACCGTCAGCAGGTCGGGGTGGACCTTGGGCTCGCCCTCGAAGACGTCCAGCCCGGCGGCGGCGATGCGGCGCTCGCGCAGCGCCTGCGCAAGGGCGGCATCGTCGACGATGCCGCCGCGCGCGATGTTGGTCAGCGTGGCAGTCGGCTTCATCAGCGCCAGCTCGGCGGCGCCGATGGCGTGGTGGCTGGCGGCCGAGTACGGCAGCACGAGCACCAGGTGGTCGGCCTCGCGCAGCAGCGTCGCCTTGTCGACCCAGCGCGCACCGATCGGCGCTTCCTGCTCGGCCGGCAGGCGGCTGCGGTTGTGATAGATCACCTTCATGCCGAAGCCGAGCGCACCGCGATGCGCCACACCCTGGCCGATGCGGCCCATGCCCAGGATGCCGAGCGTGGCGCCGTGGACGTCGGGGCCGGTGAACATGTCGTAGGCCCACTTGTTCCACTGGCCGCTGCGCAGGAAATGTTCGCTCTCGGCGATGCGGCGCGCGGTGGCCATCATCAGCGCGAAGCCGAAGTCGGCGGTGGTCTCGGTCAGCACGTCGGGCGTGTTCGTCACCAGCACGCCGCGCGCGGTGCAGGCCGCCACGTCGACGTTGTTGTAGCCGACCGCCATGTTGCACACCGCCCGCAGCTGCGGGTGGGCGTCGAGCATGGCGGCGTCGATGCGCTCGCTGGCGGTGAGGAAGGCGCCGGCCTTGCCCTGCAGGCGACGGCTCAGCTCTTCGGCGCTGTAGATGCGGTCTTCCGGGTTGTCCTCGACCTCGAAGACGGTGCGCAGGCGCGCCACCGTCTCGGGGAAGACGGCACGGGCGACGAGAACGGCAGGCTTCATTTGAACCACACGAAGGTCATGACGATGAACAGCGGGATCAGCACGGCACCGCTCCAGGCCATGTAGCCGAAGAAGCTGGGCATCTCGACGCCGCGGTCCTCGGCGATCGCCTTCACCATGAAGTTCGGCGCGTTGCCGATGTAGGTGTTGGCGCCCATGAAGACCGAGCCGGCGGAGATGGCGGCCAGCGTGGGCGCCAGAACCGTCATCAGCTGCTGCGGGTCGCCGCCGGCGAGGTTGAAGAACACGAGATAGGTCGGTGCGTTGTCCAGGAAAGAGCTCAGCACGCCGCTGAACCAGAAGTAGGCCCATGGCAGCGGCTGGCCGTCCGGCGCGGTGACGGCCTGCGCGACGGGCGCGAACGGGCCGGCGAGGCCCGCCTTCAGCATGGCCAGCACCGGCACCATCGTGAGGAAGATGCCGATGAAGAGCTTCGCCACTTCCTGCATCGGCGCCCACGAGAACTGGTTCTTGACGCGCACGCCGCGCGGCGTGATCGCCAGCGACAGGAAGGCCACGCCGACGAGGCCGATGTCCCGCACCAGCGACTGCAGTTCGACCGCGGTGCCGAAGATGTCGAAGGTGATGCCGGGCTTCCAGAGTCCGCTCATCAGCACCAGGCCGACGACCAGTGCCAGCGGCAGGAAGTTGATCGCGCCGTCGAAGCCCGGGCGCTCGCCGCCGTCGGGGGTCGGGTCCGCCGGCAGCACGCCTTCCTTGCGGTAGTAGTGGGTGTCGATGACCCAGAAGATCGCCAGCAGCGAGCCGAGCAGGAACAGCGTCTCCGGGAAGATGTGCTTCACGGTCCAGAAGAACTCGACGCCTCGCAGGAAGCCCAGGAACAGCGGCGGGTCGCCCAACGGCGTCAGCGAGCCGCCGGCATTGCTGACGGTGAAGATGAAGAACACGACCACATGCGCGACATGCTTGCGGTTGTCGTTGGCGCGGATCAGCGGCCGGATCATCAGCATCGACGCGCCGGTCGTGCCCATGATGCTGGCGAGCAGCGAACCCACCGCCATGATGGCGACGTTCACGGCCGGGCTGCCGTGCAGGTTGCCGCGCACGTAGATGCCGCCGGCCGCCGTGTACAGCGCGACGAGCAGCACGATGAACGGGATGTACTCGGCGAACAGCGTGTGCGCGACCAGGCCGCCCGCGGCGCCGGGGCCGAACACCACCGCGAAGGGCACCAGGAACGCGAGCGACCAGGCCAGCGTGATCTTGCCGAAGTGCTTGTGCCAGATCCACGGCAGCGCCAGCGGCATGATCGCGATCGACAGCAGCACGCCGGCGAACGGCACGCCCCACCAGGGGCTGAGGGTCGCGCCGTCGACCTCCGCGGCGCCGGCAAGCAAGGGCGACAGCAGGGCCGCGGCGGCGGCGAAGCGGGGAGACAGCCGGGCCATGCTCACTCCACGAAGGTGGTGAAGCCGGACACCGGCTCGCGCTCGGTGACGAGCGTGTTCTCGATCGCGGCCGGGTCGGCGTGGCCGAGCGCCATGCCGCAGACCACCATCTCGCTGTCCGGCAGCCTCAGGTGCTGCTCGATCACGCGGTGGAACTGCGCGAAGGCCTGCTGCGGGCAGGTGTCCAGGCCGCGGGCGCGCGCGGCGACCATGATGTTCTGCAGGAACATGCCGTAGTCCAGCCAGCTGCCCTGCTGCATGATGCGGTCGATCGTGAAGATCAGGCCGACCGGCGCGCCGAAGAAGTCGTAGTTCCTGCCGTGCTGCTCGTGCATGCGCGCCTTGTCGGTCTTGCCGATGCCGAGCAGGCCGTACAAGTCCCAGCCGACCTTGCGGCGGCGGTCGATGTAGGGCGAGACCCACTGCGTCGGGTAGTAGGCGTACTCCTCGCTGTGGGTGGCGCGCTCGGCGGCGTCGTCGAACGCGGCGCGCACCTTGCGCGAGAGCTCGGCCTTCGCGGCGCCCGTCAGCACGTGCACCTTCCAGGGCTGCGTGTTGGTGCCCGAGGGTGCACGGGCGGCCACTTCGAGGATGCGCTCGATGGTCGTGCGCGGCACCGGCGTCTGCAGGTAGGCGCGCATCGAGTGGCGCGTGGTGATCGCGGCGTCGACCGCGGCAATGGACTCGGGCGTGGGCGTCATGCGGGGTGGCGAAGCGGTTCGAGGGCGGCACGCAGCGCGGCCGGCAGGGGCGCCGGCCGGCGCGTGGCGCGGTCGACGTAGACATGCACGAAGTGGCCGGCGGCAGCGCTCTGCGGCGCGCCCTGCGCGAACAGGCCGACCTCATAACGCACGCTGGAGCTGCCCATGTGGGCGACGGCGAGGCCGGCCTCCACGGTCTGCGGGAACGCCATCGGCTCGAAGTAGTTGCAGCGCGTCTCGACGACGAGGCCGATGACCTCGCCGCGGTGGATGTCCAACGCGCCGGCTTCGATGAGGTAGCGGTTCACCGCCGTGTCGAAGAAGCTGTAGTAGACGACGTTGTTGACGTGCCCATAGACGTCGTTGTCGGCCCAGCGCGTGTGCAGGGGCGAGAAGTGCCGGTAGTGCGATCGCGGCAGCGGCTGCGGGCGGTGGCTCATGCCGCGCATTGTGCCGGCGCGTCGGCGGGCCGCGGCCACGCTTGCCAGCAGGCGTGCGCGAGTTCGAGCGTGCGGCGCTGCACCGCCACGGTGGTCGCGAGTTCGCGCCCATAGCCGCCCGCCATGCTGACGGCCACCGGGATGCCGCGCGCGCGCAGCGCGTCGAACACGCGGCGGTCGCGTTCCGCCAGGCCTTCGGCGCTGATCTTCAGGCGGCCCAGGCGGTCGTTCTCGTGCGGGTCGGCGCCGGCCAGGTAGAACGCCAGCGCGGGCGGCGTGTCGCCATGGCGCACGAAGGCCTCGTGCAACGCCCCGTCGAGCGCCGCCAGGTAGGGCGTGTCGGTGCAGCCGTCGGGCAGTTCGACGTCGAGGTCGCTCGCCTCCTTGCGGAACGGGAAGTTCTTCGCCCCGTGCAGCGACAGCGTGAACACCGTCGGGTCGTCGCGGAAGATCGCGGCCGTGCCGTTGCCCTGGTGCACGTCGAGGTCGATGACGATCACGCGCAGCAGGCGACGGAAGGCGCGGTGCCACTCGGCCTGCATCAGGCGCGCGGCCACCGCCACGTCGTTGAAGACGCAATAGCCCGAGCCCTTGTGCGCGTACGCATGGTGGGTGCCGCCGGCCAGGTTGGCGGCGACGCCCTCGCGCTCGAACAGGGCGGTGCGCGCAGCGGCGATGGTGGCGCCCACCGAGCGCCGCGCCCGTTCGACCATGCGCTCGCTCCAAGGGAAGCCGATCTCGCGCTGCTGCGCCGCGCTCGTCGTGCCTTCGACGATGGCGGTGATCCACGCCGGCTCGTGCGCGAGCGCGAGTTCGCCGTCGCTGGCCGGTGGCGCCTCCGTGACTCGCACGCCCGACAGCGTGGTCTCGGCGGCTTCGCGCAGCAGCCGGTACTTGGTCATCGGGAAGGTGTGCCCCGGGGGCAGCGGCAGCACGAACTGGTCGGAGTGGAAAGCGCGCACGGCGGCGATTCTAGGAAGTCACCCCTAGATTGCTGCGCCGCAACAAAAATGTCTTGCAAGGCGCCGGAAGCCCGCTATAGTTCGGTCCATGCTGCACTGCAACATAGCGGACGCAGCAAGAACAGAGTCCTTCAAGTCCCTGTCCTCGTCCACCCCCTACGGAGCAACGCACCATGTCTTTCACCCCTGACCAACTGATGGCCGCCCAGAAGGCCAACGTCGAAACCCTGTTCGGCCTGACCAACAAGGCGTTCGAAGGCGTCGAGAAGCTCGTCGAGCTGAACCTGCAAGTCGCGAAGGCGACCCTCGGCGAAGTCGCCGAGTCGACCAAGGCCGCCCTGTCGGTGAAGGACGCGCAGGAACTGCTCGCCCTGCAGGCCAGCATGCTGCAACCGGCCGCCGAGAAGGCCGCCGCCTACAGCCGCCACCTGTACGACATCGTCGCTGGCACCAACGCCGAAGTGACGCGCGTCGCCGAAGCCCAGATGGCCGACTCGCAGAAGAAGATGCTGTCGCTGGTCGACACCGCCGTCAAGAACGCCCCGGCCGGCACCGAGAACGCCGTCGCCCTGGTGAAGTCGGCCGTCGCTGCCGCGAACAACGCCTACGAGAGCGTGCACAAGGCCGCGAAGCAAGCCGCCGAAGTGGCCGAAGCCAACTTCACGGCCATGACCAACACCGCCGTCAAGGCCACGCAGACGGCCACCAAGGCCAAGCGCGCTGCCTGATTGAACTTTCAGGCGCCAGCCGCATCTGAGTGATGCCCCGGTCCTGTGCCGGGGCCTCCCTGGAAGGTTGTCTCCTCGGTACCTTCGACACCCCCAATCTGTCTTTGGTACCTTCAGGCCCGGTCTCACGACCGGGCCTTTTGTCTTTTTAGAGCGCGTCCTTCGTCAGCGCGACGATGCGCGCCTTCAGTTGCGGCAGCACCGCCAGCGCGGCCTCGCGGCCGGCCTGGATGGCGCGCCGCCGGGCGGTGAAGTCCGCGCTGCCGACGCCGTTGAGCGCCGGGCGCATCACGACGTCGGCCTCGCGCAGCTCGAAGGTGTTGATGCTGCGGCCCATGATCGCGAAGGTCTGCAGCAGCATCTTCATGACATCGCCGGTGGCGTTGCCTTCGGGCGGCGACGAGATGTCCACCGCCACCACCAGCTCGGCCCCCATCTGCCGTGCGAAGCGCACCGGCACCGGCGACACGAGCCCGCCGTCCACGTACTCGCGGTTGCCGATGCGCACCGGCTGGAACACCGCCGGCACCGCGCTCGAGGCACGCACCGCCGAACCCGTGTCGCCACGCTGGAAGAGGATCGGCGCGCCGCTGTCCAGGTCGGTGGCGACGATGCCCAGCGGCAGCTTGAGCTGCTCGATGGTGCGCCCGCCGGTCTGGTCGCGCACGTAGCGCGCGAGCGCCTCGCCGCGGATCAGCCCGCGGCCGGGAAACGACCAGTCCGTGATCGCGCCTTCGTCCATGTTGACGGCCAATTGCGCCAGTTCGGCCGGGTTCTTGCCGGCGGCGTAGAGCGCCGCGACAAGGCTGCCCGCCGAGGTGCCGGCGACCAGGTCGGGCCGGATGCCGTTCTCTTCCAGCACCTGGATGACGCCGATGTGGGCGAAACCACGCGCCGCGCCACCGCCCAGCGCCAGCCCGATGCGCGGCGGCTTCGGCGGCGGTTTCGGGACGACGACGACCGGCAGGGGCGGCGGCTCTGGCTGCACCGGCGGCGGTGCCACCGGGGGAACTGCCGGGGGCGCGACCGGGGCGGTCTGGCAGGCCGCCAGCAGGGCCAACAGGGCCAGGGCGGCGGGGGCCCGCAGGCGGCGGGAGGCGGTTTCGGGCATGGGCGCGATTGTAGGAATCGCCCCTAATTCCTATGAAGCATATGCAATCAACGATTATGTAGTTCTCATATATATAGAGGCTTCCTACAGTTCGCTCCTCTCGCGACAAGGCCGCCATGTACCGCTACACCGACTTCGACCGCCAGTTCGTCAAGGCCCGCGCTGCCCAGTTCCGCGACCAGCTGCGCCGCAACCTCGCGGGCGAGCTGGCGGATGACGACTTCCGCCCGCTGCGCCTGC
>CAUJHQ010000175.1 GCA_963204815.1 Pseudomonadota bacterium
CGCTTCGCGTTGTCCTTCAGGATCAACGGCTTCACCTTGTCCTTGAAGCCGGCCTCGTCGAAGTCCTTCATCCAGCGCTCGGGCGTGATCAGCGGGTAGTCGCTGCCGAAGAGCATGCGGTCCTTCAGCAGCGTGTTGGCGTACTGCACCAGTTGCGGCGGAAAGTACTTCGGGCTCCAGCCGGAGAGGTCGATCCACACGTTGGGCTTGTGCAGCGCGAGCGACAGCGCCTCGTCCTGCCACGGCCAGCTGGGGTGGGCGATGACGATCTGGATGTCGGGGAAGTCGATCGCCACGTCTTCCAGCAGCATCGGGTTGCTGTTCTGCAGCCGCAGGCCCCCGCCGCAGCGCATGCCGCTGCCGATGCCGCTGTGGCCGCTGTGGAAGATGGCGGGCAGCTTGTGTTCGGCGATGACCTCGTAGATCGGCCAGGCCATCCGGTCGTAGGGCAGGAAGCCCTGCACCGTGGGGTGGAACTTGAAGCCCTTGACGCCGTGTTCCTCGATCAGCCGGCGCGCCTCGCGCGCGCCCATCTTTCCCTTGTGCGGGTCGATGCTCGCGAAGGCGATCATCATGTCGCTGTTCTTCTGCGCCGCTTCGCAGATCTCCTCGTTCGGGATGCGGCGGCGGCCGAGCTGGGCCTCGCTGTCCACCGTGAACATCACGAGGCCGATCTTCTTCTCGCGGTAGTAGGCCACCGTCTCGTCGATCGTCGGCCGGCGGTTGCTGCCGAAGTACTTGTCGGCCGCGCGGTCGTACTCCTCGCCGTAGTTGTCGAACGGGTTCCAGCACGACACCTCGGCGTGCGTGTGGATGTCGATCGCGATCAGCTCATCGGTCTTCATGGCGGTCCTTGCAGTCGTTCACTGGCAGGCGAAATTCTCGGCGCGTTCGATGTCGCCGCTGCCCTTGTAGCGTGCCACCTTCGGCCAGGCGCACAGCGGGCGCGTGCGGTTCGGCGCCCACGCGGCGGGCACCTCGGGGTTGGGCACGGCATTGCCGGCGCCGCGCGCCTGCGCGACCACGGCGTCCGGCGCCTGGCCCTGTTCGACCCACTTGACCAGCGGCGACAGCAGGTCGAACTGGTCGGTGGCGGGGCCGCCGCGGCAGTGGTTCATGCCGGGCACGACGAACAGGCGCGCGAAGGCCGGCGCGTCGGCATGGCGCTGGCCGACACGCTCGATCCACGCCGTGGTGTCGCTGGCCGAGAACACGCCGTCGGCACTGCCGTGATAGACGACGAGCTTGCCGCCGCGCGCGCGCATCGCCGCGAGATCGGTGTCGCCGGGCGGCGTCATGAACTGCATCGACGATTCGGTGTACGGGCCCGAGGTGGCGTTGATCAGCGCGGTGCCGCGGTCGAGGTCGAAGCCGAGCGCGAACGCCTTCGGCTCCGCCGCGGCGCTGTCGTCGGCCGGCGGCGTCTGGAACACGTAGGCCACCGCGACCGGGTCGCGGTTGGTGACCGAGGAGACGAACTTCCAGCCCGCCCAGTCGGCGCCGGCCAGGCCCGGGTCCCAGGGGAACGGCGCGTAGAGGCGCTGGCCCTTGGAGTCGGTGGCGCCGGCGAAGACCTTGTCGAGCATGGTCTTCTGCGCCGCGCTCAGGCACTGGCCGTTGCGCTCGCCGGTGCAGGTGGGCACGTCGGCCTGCAGGTTGAACGTGCGCTGGCAGGCGGCGACATCGCCCACCGCGCCGTCGGCCGCGCCGTCCAGCGTGTCGCAGCGGGCGACGATGCGGCCGGCGACGAACTGGCGCTCGGCCGGCGTGAAGGCCGAGCCGAGGTCGTTCGTCGTCGCCACCGGCAGCAACAGCTTGGCGCCGGCCAGCTGCGCGAGCGCCGCCTTCGGCAGCTGGAAGCCGGGGTTGCCGGCGAGGAAGCCGTCGTAGTCGGCGGCGTAGCGGCTGGCGGCCACCATCGCGTGGCGGCCGCCGTTGCTGCAGCCGCCGAAATAGCTGCGGTCGGGCGCGCGGCCGTAGGCGGCGGCGACCAGCGCCTTGGCCATCGGCGTCAGCGTGCCGACGGCCTGGTAGCCGTAGTCCAGCCGTGCCTGCGGGTCGCGGCCGAACATCGGCAGCTGGCGCACGCTGTGGCCGGCGTCGGAGCTCAGCACCGCGAAGCCCTGCGCCAGCGCGTGGCTCAGCTCGCCGCCGCCGCCCACCAGCCCCACCGCCGGCTGCACGAAGCCGTCGAGCCCGCCGTTGCCCTGATGGAAGAAGCGGCCGTTCCACTGCGCCGGCAGGCGCATCTGGAAGCCGATGGCGTAGGACTGGCCGTCGACCGCGCTGGTGCGCTCGGCCATGCGGCCGCTCACCAGGCAGTGCTCGCCGACCGGGCGGCCGGCCACGTTCAGCGTGCCGGCGGGCACGCGCGCGGCCGAGGCGATCACGGTCTTCGGGTGCGCGAAGCGCGCCAGGTCCTCGCACGCGGCCAGCACCCCCGGGCGCGCGGCGGCCAGCGGCGGCGGGGCCTGGGTGGCGCAGCCGCCGGCCAGCAGCGCGGCGGCGAACAGGAGCGGTCGGGTCATGCGAGGTCTCCGGTGGCGAAAGTAGTTATCAAACTGAATCAATCCGGCGAATGATCGGCCCGCGCGCATCGACCGGGCGAGCGGGAAAACCCTCATGAAAACGCAAGAGGCGGGATCGAGGATCAGGGTTTGCCCCATACAGTTCTGTCTGGAGTAGTTATCACAATGAATTAAATAGCGAGGCTTCTCGATGTCCACCCCGTTCCTTCCCGCCACCGGCCTGCTCGCCGGCCTCACGCTGCTGCGCATCGAGACCGCCGGCCCCATCGTGCACCTGCGCCTGATGCGCCCGGCCAAGCGCAATGCCATCAGCGACACGCTGATCCAGCAGATCCACACCGCCATGGTGAACCTGCCGGCCGACGCCCGTGCTTTGGTGCTCAGCGGCGAGGGCGACCACTTCTGCGCCGGCCTCGACCTGTCGGAGATGGACGAGCGCAACACCTTCGAGGGCGTCTTCCACTCGCGCATGTGGCATGCCGCGATGGACGCGGTGCAGTTCGGCCGCGTGCCGGTGGTCGCCGTGCTGCAGGGGGCGGTGGTCGGCGGCGGACTCGAGCTGGCGAGCAGCGCGCACATCCGCGTCGCCGAGAACAGCGCGTTCTACGGCCTGCCCGAAGGCCAGCGCGGCCTGTTCGTCGGCGGCGGTGGCTCGGCGCGCGTGCCGCGGCTGATCGGCTTCTCGCGCATGACCGACATGATGCTCACCGGCCGCGTGCTCGACGCCGACGAGGGCCAGGCGGTCGGCCTGTCGCACTACCGCGTGGCCGACGGCGCCGGCCTCGCCAAGGGCATCGAGCTGGCGCAGAAGATCGCCGCCAACGCGCCGCTGTCGAACTTCGCCGTCGTGCAGGCGCTGCCGCGCATCGCCGACCTGTCGCAGGCCGACGGCCTGTTCATGGAATCGCTGATGGCCGCCATCGCCCAGGGCGACGAAGGCGCGAAGCAGCGCATGCGCGACTTCGTCCAGGGGCGTGCGGCGAAGGTGAAGAAGGCTTCATGAAGAAGTTCCGACCGGTCCGCGTCGGCGGCTGCATCCACGCCAGCGCCGAGCGGCGCGCCGACGGCAGCGTCGTGCTGCGCTCGCACGAGGCGCTGGAGGCCTACCCGCCGCGCCTGACCGACCGGCTGGAGCACTTCGCCGCCACCGCGCCGGAGCGCACCTTCGTCGCCCGCCGCGGCGCCGACGGCGCGTGGGTCCGCATCAGCTACGCGCAGATGCTGGACCGCGTGCGCCGCGTCGGCCAGGCGCTGGCGGTGCGCGGCCTCGGGCCCGATCGGCCGGTCGCGATCCTTTCCGACAACGACCTCGAGCACCTGACGCTGGCGCTCGCCGCGCAATGGGTCGGCGTGCCGTACGCGCCGATCTCGGCGGCGTATTCCACGATCTCGCAGGACTACGGCAAGCTGCGCCACATCCTCGACACGATCTCGCCCGGGCTGGTGTTCGCGGCCGCCGCTAAGCCGTACGCACGCGCGATCGACGCCTGCGTGGCCGCCGGCACCGAGGTCGTGCTGACCAGCGGCACGCTCGAATCGCGCGCGCACACGGCCTTCGCGTCGCTGCTCGACACCGCGCCGGGCGCCGAGGAGGCCGCCGCGCACGCGTTGGTCGGACCCGACACGATCGCCAAGTTCCTGTTCACCAGCGGCAGCACCAAGCAGCCGAAGGGCGTGATCAACACGCAGCGCATGCTGTGCGCGAACCTGCAGCAGATCCGCCAGTGCTTCGCCTTCGTCGCCGACGAGCCGCCGGTGCTGGTCGACTGGCTGCCGTGGAACCACACCTTCGGCGGCAACCACAACGTGGGCATCGCGCTCTACAACGGCGGCACGCTGTACATCGACGAAGGCAAGCCGACGCCCAAGGGCATCGAGGCCACGCTGGCGAACCTGCGCGAGATCGCGCCGACGATCTACTTCAACGTGCCCAAGGGCTTCGAGGAGATCGCGCGCGCGATGGACCACGACCACGCGCTGCGCGCCACGCTGTTCTCGCGCGTGAAGGCCTTCATGTACGCCGGCGCCGGCCTCTCGCAGGCGGTGTGGGACCACCTGGACCGCCACGCCGAGGCCGAGATCGGCGAGCGCGTGCGCATCTTCACCGGCCTGGGCATGACCGAGACCGCGCCGAGCTGCACCTTCGCCGTCGGCACCGACGTGCGCAGCGGCCACATCGGCCTGCCGGCGCCGGGCGTCGAGGTCAAGCTGGTGCCGCTGGACGGCAAGCTCGAGATCCGCTTCCGCGGCCCGAACGTGATGCCCGGCTACTGGCGCGCGCCCGAGCAGACGGCCGAGGCCTTCGACGCGGAAGGCTTCTACCGCACCGGCGACGCCGTGAAGTTCGTCGACGACGCCGACCCCGGCCGCGGCCTGCTCTTCGACGGCCGCATCGCCGAGGACTTCAAGCTCAGCACCGGCACCTTCGTCAGCGTGGGCCCGCTGCGCGCGAAGGTCATCCTCGCCGGCGACCCGCTGGTGCAGGACGTCGTCGTCGCCGGCCTGAACCGCGACGACCTCGGCCTGCTGATCTTCCCGCGCGTGGAAGACGCGCGCCGCCGCTTCGGCCTGCCGGCCGACTGGAACGCCGCGCAGGTGCTGGCCCACCACGACGTGCACGCCTTCTTCCAGGCCCTGCTCGACCGCCTGTGGGCCGAAGGCACCGGGAGCGCGAACCGGCCCGCGCACGCGGTGCTGCTCGTCGAGCCACCCTCCATCGACAAGGGCGAGGTCACCGACAAGGGCTCGATCAACCAGCGCGCCGTGCTCGCGCACCGCGCCGCGCTCGTCGACGCGATGTACGAAGAGCGCGGCGCCGACCCCTACGTGCTGCGGCCGCGCCGCGCCTGAACCGAGGAGAGACAGACGATGAAGATCGACGGACAGGTGGCGCTCGTCACCGGTGGCGGCTCCGGCCTCGGCGAGGCGGTGGCGCGCGAGTTGGCGCGCCAGGGCGCGAAGGTCGCGGTGCTCGACGTCAACAGCGCCGGCGCGCAGCGCGTCGCCGGCGAGATCGGCGGCATCGCCTGCACCTGCGACGTGACCGACGGTGCCAGCGTCACCGCCGCGCTCGACGCCGCCGAGGCCGCCTTCGGCAGCGCGCCGCGCATCGTGATGAACATCGCCGGCATCGGCACCGCCAAGCGCGTGATCCAGAAGGACGGCTCGCCGGCGCCGCTGGAAGACTTCGAGCGCGTCATCAAGGTCAACCTGATCGGCACCTACAACGTGGCCCGCCTGGCGGCCGCCCGCATCGCGAAGCTGGCGCCGCTGGCCGACGGCGAGCGCGGCGTGATGGTCAACACGGCGTCGGTCGCCGCCTTCGACGGCCAGGTCGGCCAGGAGGCGTACTCGGCCAGCAAGGGCGGCATCGTCGGCATGACGCTGCCGCTGGCGCGCGACCTGGCGCAGCACGGCATCCGCGTGATGACGATCGCGCCGGGCCTGTTCTCGACGCCGCTGATGCGCCAGCTGCCCGAAGCCGTGCAGCAGAGCCTGGCGGCGAGCATCCCGTTCCCGCCGCGGCTGGGCAAGCCGGAGGAATTCGCCGAGCTCGCCGCCCACATCGTCACCAACACTCACCTCAATGGCGAGGTGATCCGCCTCGACGGCGCGCTGCGGATGGCGCCGCGATAGTTCCCCCCCGACGAGTCCACCACCCTGACAGGAGACATGCAATGAAGTCGATCAAGACCCTGGTGGCCGCCGCCGCCGCGCTGCTGGCCACCACCGCGTTCGCCGATGTCAACATCGGCGTCACGCTCTCGCTCACCGGCCCGGCCTCCGGCCTGGGCATTCCGGTCGGCAACCAGTTCAAGCTGTGGCCGCAGACGATCGCCGGCGAGAAGGTGAACCTGATCATCCTCGACGATGCGTCCGACCCCAGCAAGGGCGCCAGCAACGCGCGCCGCTTCGTCACCGACGACAAGGTCGACATGATCTTCGGCGGCTCGATCACCACCGTGTCGGTCGCCGTCGCGCCGATCGCCACCGAGGCCAAGACCACGCAGATCGCGATCTCGCCGGTGGGCGTGCCGCCGGACCAGGAGAAGTGGCTGTTCCGCCTGCCGCAAGGCTTCGCGGTGATGGCGCACCCGATCGTCGAGCACATGAAGAAGGCCGGCGTGAAGACGGTCGGCTTCCTCGGCTACACCGACGCCTACGGCGAGCTGTGGCTGAAGGAGTTCACCTCGCAGGCCGAGAAGGCCGGCATCAAGGTGGTGGCCGCCGAGCGCTTCGCGCGCAGCGACACCAGCGTCACGCCGCAGGCGCTGAAGCTGGTGTCGGCCAACCCCGACGCGATGCTGGTCGTGGCCTCGGGCTCGGGCGCCGCGATGCCGCACAAGGCCGTGATCGAACGCGGCTTCAAGGGCAAGGTCTACCAGACGCACGCCGCGGCCACGCCGGACCTGGTGCGCATCGGCGGCAAGGACGTCGAGGGCTCGTACGTCGTCAGCGGCCCGGCGGTCGTTGCCGAGCAGCTGCCCGACAGCCACCCGTCGAAGGCGGTGGCGGTGGACTTCGTCACCAAGTACGAAGCCGCCTACGGCAAGGGCTCGCGCAACCAGTTCGCCGGCCACGCCTACGACGCCAAGGTGATGCTCGAGAAGATCCTGCCGGTGGCGCTGAAGAAGGCCAAGCCGGGCACGCCGGAGTTCCGCGCCGCGCTGCGCGACGCCGTCGAGACCATGGGCCGCACGATCTTCTCGCACGGCGTGATGAACTGGACGCCCACCGACCACAACGGCTACACGATGGAAACCGGCGTGATGCTGAAGGTGGTCAACGGCGCGTTCGTCGTCGAGAAGTAAAGAGGCCGCCGTGGACGCGACGATCGCCGGCATCCTGGCCCTCGACGGCCTGACCAACGGTGCGATCTACGCACTGCTGGCCCTGGCCACGGTGCTGGTGTTCGCCGTCACGCGGGTGATCTTCATCCCGCAGGGCGAGTTCGTCGCGTTCGGCGCGCTCACGCTGGCGCTGCTGCAGGCCGGCAAGGTGCCGGGCACGGTGTGGTTCCTGCTGGTGCTGGCGGCCGTCGTCACGCTGCAGGACGCCGTCAACGGCCTGCGCCGCGGCCTGCCCGCGGCGCGGCTCGCCAGGCAGGCGCTGCAGACGCTGGCCTGGCCGGTGGCGGTGTCGGCCTTCGCGATCTGGGCCGCGCCGAAGGGCCTGCCGATGCTGGCGCAGGCCGCGCTCACGGTGGCGCTGGTCACGCCCTTCGGCAGCCTGATCTACCGCCTGGCCTACGAGTCGCTGGCCGACGCCAGCGTGCTGGTGCTGCTGATCGTGTCGGTCGGCGTGCACTTCGCGCTCGTCGGGCTGGGCCTGTTCTTCTTCGGCGCCGAAGGCTTCCGCAACCCGAGCTTCTGGGACCAGCGCTTCACGGTCGCCGGCGTCACGATGCAGGGCCAGGCGCTGATCATCTTCGCGGCGTCGCTGGTGCTGATCGTCGCGCTGTGGCTGTTCTTCGAGCGCTCGCTCGCCGGCAAGGCGCTGCGCGCGACGGCGGTGAACCGGCTCGGCGCGCGGCTGATGGGCATTTCCAGCAACGGCGCCGGCCGGCTGTCGTTCACGATGGCGGCGCTGATCGGCGCGCTGTCGGGCCTGCTGATCGGGCCGACGACGACGGTGTTCTACGACAGCGGTTTCCTGATCGGCCTGAAGGGCTTCGTCGCCGCCGTCTTCGCCGGCCTGTCGAGCTACCCGCTGGCGCTG
This sequence comes from Pseudomonadota bacterium, assembly GCA_963204815.1. Classification (GTDB taxonomy): domain Bacteria; phylum Pseudomonadota; class Gammaproteobacteria; order Burkholderiales; family Burkholderiaceae_C; genus Rubrivivax. The sequence goes on from CAUJHQ010000175.1 coordinate 8,247, forward strand.
GTGGGCGCGCTCGCGGTGGGCCTGCTGGAAAGCTTCGGCAGCTTCTGGGCCAGCGCCTACAAGGAAGTGATCGTGTTCTCGACGATCCTGCCGGTGCTGCTGTGGCGTTCGCTGCGCGACCCGCACGGCGAGGAACACTGACATGCGGAAGTACGCCTTCCCCGCCTTCGCGGCGGTGATGCTGGTCCTGCCTGCGCTGCCGGTGCCGGACTTCTGGATCACGCAGAGCATCTACATCGGCCTCTACGCGATCATCGCGCTCGGCCTCGTGCTGCTCACCGGCGTGGCCGGGCTGACCTCGTTCGGCCAGGCCGCGTTCGTCGGCGTCGGCGCCTACACGGCGGCCTACCTGGCGGTGAACCTGGCGGTGTCGCCCTGGCTCACGCTGCTGGTCGGTGTCGCGCTCGCGGTCACGGCGGCGCTGCTGCTGGGCGCGATCACGCTGCGCATGTCGGGCCACTACCTGCCGCTGGCCACCATCGCGTGGGGCCTGGCGCTGAACTACACCATGGCCAACATGGAGTGGCTGGGCAAGTACGACGGCATCCTGGGCATTCCGCCGCTGTCGATCTTCGGCTGGAGCCTGGGCACCGGCCGCGGCCTGCACCCGCTGGTGTGGGGCATCGCGCTGCTGGCGGCGCTGGCGTCGATCCGGCTGCTCGACTCGCGCCCCGGCCGCGCGATCCGTTCGCTGAAGAGCGGCTCGACGATGGCCGAGGCGATGGGCATCTCCACCTTCCGCTACAAGCTGACGGTGTTCGTCATCGCCGCGCTGCTGGCCGCCGTCTCGGGCTGGCTGTTCGCGCACTTCCAGCGCAGCGTGAGCCCGTCGCCGTTCGGCATCAACAAGGGCATCGAATACCTGTTCATGGCGGTGCTCGGCGGCGTCGGCCAGGTGTGGGGCGCCTTCCTCGGCTCGGCCGTCGTGCGTCTGACCGAGGACCAGCTGCAGGTGCTGCTGCCCAAGCTGATCGGCACCAGCGGCAACTTCGAGACCATCGTCTTCGGCATCGTGCTCGTCGTCGTGCTGAAGTACGCGCCCGACGGCCTGTGGAGCTTCGTCGCCCGCCGCCTGCCGGCGCCGCGCCGCGTGCGCGACTGGGACGGCGCCGAGGCGCTGCCCGCGCGCCCGAAGCCCGCCAAGGGCGAGCCGCTGCTGCAGGTGAAGGCGGTGCGCAAGGAGTTCGGCGGCCTCGTCGCCGTCAACGACGTCAGCTTCGACATCCAGGGCGGCGACATCGTCGGCCTCATCGGCCCCAACGGCGCCGGCAAGTCGACCACCTTCAACCTCATCACCGGCGTGCTGCCGCTGACGAGCGGTGAGGTCAACTTCCGCGGCCAGCCCATCGCCGGCCTGCCGTCGCGCCAGATCGCGCGGCGCGGCATCTCGCGCACCTTCCAGCACGTGAAGATGATCCCCGAGATGACGGTGCTGGAGAACGTGGCGCTCGGCGGCTACCTGCGCAGCAGCAGCGGCTCGGTGAAGGCCGTGCTGCGGCTCGACCGCGCCGAGGAACGCCGCCTCTTCGCCGAAGCCGAACGCCAGCTGCAGCGCATCGGCATGGCCGAGCAGATGCACGAGCTGGCCGGCAACCTGGCGCTCGGCCCGCAGCGGCTGATGGAGATTGCGCGCGCGCTCGCCACCGACCCCGCGCTGCTGCTGCTGGACGAACCCGCCGCCGGCCTGCGCCACAAGGAGAAGCAGGCGCTGGCGGCGGTGCTCAAGCAGCTGAAGGCCGAAGGCATGAGCCTGCTGCTGGTGGAGCACGACATGGACTTCGTGATGGGCCTGACCGACCGCATCGTCGTCATGGAGTTCGGCACGCGCCTGATCGAAGGCACGCCGGAAGAGGTGCAGGCGAGCCCGATCGTGCGCGCCGCCTACCTGGGCACGGAGCACTGACATGGCCGCGCTTCTTCAAGTCAACGACCTGCACGCCGGCTACGGCCGCGCCGAGGTGCTGACCGGCCTGAACTTCAGGCTCGACAAGGGCCAGGTCGTCACCATCATCGGCCCCAACGGCGCCGGCAAGAGCACGACGCTGAACGCGCTGATGGCGGTGTTGCCGTCGCGCGGGCAGGTCGTCTTCGACGGCACCGACCTTGCCGACGTCACGCTCGAGGAGCGCGTGATGCTCGGCCTGGCGCTGGTGCCCGAGAAGCGCGAGCTGTTCGGCACCATGCCGGTGGAAGACAACCTGGTGCTCGGCGGCTACCGCGCGATGAAGTGCAAGCTGCCGGAGTGGAAGAGCGAGCTCGAGCGCGTGTACTCGCTGTTCCCGCGTCTCAAGGAGCGCCGTGCGCAGCTTGCCGGCACGCTGTCGGGCGGCGAGCGGCAGATGCTGGCGGTGGGCCGCGCGCTGATGTCGCGCCCCAAGCTGCTGATGCTCGACGAGCCCAGCCTCGGCCTGGCGCCGCTGATCGTGCGCGAGATCTTCCGCATCATCGAGACGCTGCGCGAGGCCGGCACCAGCATCCTGCTCGTCGAGCAGAACGCGCGTGCCGCGCTCGAGGTGGCCGACCACGGCTACGTGCTCGAGACCGGCGCCATCGCCCTCGAAGGCCCGGCGGCGCAACTGGCCGACGACCCGCGCGTGATCGAGACCTACCTCGGCAGCGCGCGCAAGGCCGGCTGAGCGCAACGATGGCTGCCGCCGCCGAACCGACCGCCGCGCGCAGCGCCGGCCGCCGCGCCGACGAGGCGCTGGACACCGGCGAGATCAGCCACGTGGTGGGCTACCTGCTGGCGATCGCGTCGGTGACGACGCGCGAGCACTACCACGCGAGCGTCGGGCGCCCGTTCGACCTGCGGCCGGTGGAGTTCACGCTGCTGATGCTGCTGCGCGGCAACCCCGGCGCCAGCCCGAAGCAACTGGGCCGCGCGCTGCGCATGCCCGCACCCAACGTCACCGCGCTGCTCGACCGCATGGTGGCGCGCGGCCTGGTGGAGCGCCGCCGCAGCGCCACCGACGGCCGCGCGCTCGAGGTGCGCCTGACGGCCGACGGCGAGGCCACCGCGCAGCGCACGCACGAGATCTCGCTGTCGATGGAAGACCCGCTGCTCGAGCGCTTCACGCCCGGCGAGCGCGTGCTGCTGCGCGAGCTGCTGCTCAGGCTCGGGCCCGGCGCGGCAGCGTAGCCGCGGCGTCGCCCAGGTCCCAGAACAGCCCCGTCATCAGGCCCAGCGCCTCGCGCGCCACCGGCAGCAGCAGGTGCTCGTCGGGCGCGTGCTGGCTGCAGGCCGGGTAGCTGTGCGGCACCCACACGGTAGGCAGGCCCAGCGTGTCGGCGAAGACGTCGTTCGGCAGGCTGCCGCCCAGGTTGGGCAGCAGCACCGGCTTGCGGCCGGTGCTGCGCTCGATCGACGCGAGCGCGAAGTGCACCCACGGGTTGTCGGGGTCGAGCCGCGTCGCCGCCATCACCACCGGCTCGCTCACCTCGACATGGCCGAAGCCGTGCGCGGCCAGGTGGCGCTGCACGTTCGCGCGCAGGTTCGCGGTGTCGGTGCCGACGACGAAACGCATGTGCAGCGTCGCCTTGGCGCGGTCGGGAATCGCGTTCACCGGGTGGTCGGGGTTGCCGGTGCGGTAGGCCAGCACGTCCAGCGTGTTCCAGGCGAACACGCGCTCGGCGGGCGTGAGGCCGGGCTCGCCCCAGCCGGGGTCGACTTCGGGGTCGCCGGGGCCGCCGCCCACCTGCAGGCCGACGAGCGCGGCGCGCACGTTGGCCGGGATCGGCGGCGGCCGCAGGCCTTCGACGAGGATGCGGCCGCGCGCGTCGACCATCGAGGCGATCGCATGCGCGAGGATCGTGCCCGGGTTGGCGAGCAGCCCGCCCCAGTTGCCCGAGTGGTGCGCGCCCTCGCGCAGCGTGAGCGACAAGTCGAAGTTGGCGACGCCGCGCGAGCCGAGGAAGACGGTGGGCGCGTCGGCACGCAGGCGCGGGCCGTCGCTGGCGATCAGCACGTCGGCGGCGAGCGCTTCGCGCTGCGCGGCGCAGAACTCGGCGAGGCCTGGCGAGCCGGTTTCCTCGCTCATCTCGAACAGCCACTTCACGTTGAAGCCGAGGCGGCCGCCCGAAGTCGACGATCGGGCGGCCAGCACCTGGGCCAGCGCGGCGAGGTTGATGCTGTGCTGGCCCTTGTTGTCGGCGGTGCCGCGGCCGTACAGCTTGTCGCCTTCGGCCGCCGTGGTCCACGGGCCGGCGCCGCGGGTCCAGCTCTTGTCCTGGCCGCGGATCACGTCGCCGTGGCCGTACATCAGCACCGTCGGCAGCGCATCGCTTTCGTGGCGGTGCGCCACCAGCAGCGGCCCGTAAGGCGGCACCGGGTTGTCGTGCACCGTGCAGCCGAAGCCCAGCGCCTGCAGCGAAGGCACCAGCTCGTCGGCCAGGTAGCCGTGCAGCGCTGGGCCGCTGGCCGGGTCCTGGCTTTCAGTGCGGAACGCGACGCGGCGCGCCAGGTCGCGCACGAAGTCGCCGCTGTCGAAGTGCCGTGCGGCGGCGGCCAAGGCGTCGTTGCGGGTCATGCGGATGGCTCCTGTCGGCAGATGGCGGTCAATCGCGTGCTCGGATTGGCGCGAAGGCCGAGGCTGCCGGGTGCCGGGCTCCGCTCATGTCCCCCGCGCTGGGCTGCGCCCAGCGCTCCTCCTTTACTTCGCTCCACCCGGCACCGGGCGGCCTCGGCCCGGCACCCATGTGGCGTGCGTCCAGGTTGCGCGCCAACAGCGGTGCCGGAGCGAGTGCACGGGGTGCCCCACGGAGCGAAGTAAAGGAGGAGC
>CAUJHQ010000176.1 GCA_963204815.1 Pseudomonadota bacterium
GCGCGCCGACGGCAGCCTGTGGGCCTGGGGCGAAGGCTTCGGCATCGCGCCGCGCAAGCTGCACGACGGCATCGTCGCGGTGGCCGCCGGCGACACGGCGACGATCGCGCGCGGCGCCGACGGCCGCCTGCATCAATGGGACGGCGGCCGCGGCCCGCGCACCGTGGCGCTGCGCTGAGGTTCACCTTCACCCCGGGAGCTCGAACACGATGGCCACCGTCACCCCCGGCTACTCCGGCACCCCGCTCGCGAAGAAGCTCGGCATCGGCGCGCAGTGCCGCGTCGTCGCGCTCGACGCCCCCGACGGCTACCGCGACTGGCTGGAGCCGCTGCCCGCGGGCGTGGCCTTCGGCGCGCGGGTGTCGAAGTCGACGCAGGTGGTGCACGTCTTCGCCACGTCGCGGGCCGCGCTCGCGCAGCGGCTGGCGGCGCTGCGCGAGGGCCTCGACCCGGCGGCGGCGGTGTGGGTGTCGTGGCCGAAGAAGGCGGCCAAGGTGCCGACCGACATCACCGAGGACACGATCCGCGAACTGGCGCTGCCGCTGGGCTTCGTCGACGTCAAGGTCTGCGCGGTGAGCGAGGTCTGGTCGGGGCTCAAGCTCGTCGTGCGCAAGGCGCTGCGCTGAGGCACGGGCCGCCGATGCCGGTCTTCGTGCTGTTGCTGCGCGGCGTCAACGTCGGCCGGGCCCGGCGCGTGCCGATGGCGGACCTGCGGGCGCTGCTCGGTGACCTCGGCCACCGCCGCGTGGCGACGCTGCTCAACAGCGGCAACGCGGTGTTCCACGCCGCGCGCGGTGGTGCCGCCGCGCATGGGCAGGCGATCGGCGCCGCGATCGCCGAACGCTTCGGCTTCGAGGTGCCGCTCGTCGTGAAGGCGGCGGCCGACCTGGACCGCATCGTCGCCGCGAACCCCTTGCACTTCGACGTCGAGGCGCATGCCCGCGTGCTCGTCGTGTTCGCGAACTCGGCCGCCGCGCTGCGCGAGCTGGCGCCGATCGGCACGCTCGTCGAGGCCCCGGAAGCCTTCCATGTCGGCGCGCACGCCGCCTACCTGCACTGCGCGCACGGCATCCTCGCCAGCCGTGCCGCCGCCGCGCTGCTGGGCCGCGCCGGCGCGGCGCTCACGACGCGCAACTGGGCCACGGTGCTGAAGCTGCAGGCGCGGGCGCACGAGGCCGGCCGCGCGGCGAAGGCCTGACGCGTACGATCGTGCCGCCATCCCACCCGCGGAGCCGAACCGTGTGCCGGAACATCAGGACCCTCTTCAATTTCGAGCCGCCTGCCACCGAACTCGAGATCCGCGACGCAGCTCTGCAGTTCGTGCGCAAGCTGAGCGGCTTCAACGTGCCGTCGAAGTCCAACGAAGCCGCCTTCGAGCGCGCGGTGGCCGAGGTCGCGGCGAGCGCGCGAACGCTGATCGCCGGCCTGGTGACGACGGCAGGGCCGCGCACGCGCGAGGCCGAAGCAGCGAAGGCGAAGGCGCGTTCGGCGGCGCGCTTCGGCACCGGGACATGAACGAGCGCCGGGCCCACGCCGGATCGCGCGCCGAGCCCGGACACCACCTCGACGCCGCGGCCGGGCGGCGTGAAGCCGTGCGGCCCCGGCGGGGTGCGACTCAGGTGCTGATCAACCGCCGCATCCAGTCGAGCAGCACCGCGGGCAAGCGTTCGGGTCGGCTCAGCAAGGCGTAGTGCTGCGCACCGAAGACGGCGGGCAGGTAGTTGCCGCCCTGGCGGTCCACGGTCAGGCAGAAGGGGGAGATGCCCTGCAGCCTGGCCTCGACCACCGCCTGGCGGGTGTCCTCGACGCCATAGCGTCCGTCGTAGACGTCCACGTCGTTCGGCTTGCCGTCCGACAGCAGCAGCAGCAGCCGGTGTGCGGCAGGCTGCCGCATCAGGGCGGCGCTGGCGTGACGCACGGCAGCGCCGGCGCGGGTGTAGCGGTCGGGCTCGAGCCCGGCGATGCGTTGCGCGACGGCGCTGCCGTAGGGTTCGTCGAAACGCTTGACCGCATGGACGTCGACGGCCTGGGGGCCGTGCCCGGAAAACGCGTGAACGGCATACGGGTCCCCGAGGCCGGCCAACGCGACGCACACCAGGAGCAGTGCCTCGCGTTCGACGTCGATGACCCGGCGGTGCGCCGAGATCCAGCTGTCGGTGGAGCCGCTCACGTCGATCAACAAGAGAATCGCGACGTCGCGCCGGGTGCGTTGGTGCGACTGGTAGAGCGCCGCGTCGAGCGGCAGGCCGGCACGGCGGTCGGCATGCGCTTCGACGCAGGCCTCGAGGTCGGGCTCGTCGCCATCGACCTGGCGACGTCGAAGCGTGCGCCGGGCGCGCAACAGTTCGAATCGTCGGCGCAGCAGGCCGAGCATGGACCGGTGTGCGTCCAGCGTCTGCTGGACCCAGGCCGGTGGCCCGGGCGCCGCCAGCCGTTCCCGGACCGTCGCGCCGGGCACCCGGTACGCGGACGCGCGGCAGTCCCATTCGGGGTAGGACACGCCTTGGCCCGTCGCGGCCGGCGCGCCATGGTGGGGCGCGCCGGCGTCGGGTGGGTCGTCGGACAGGAACACCTCGCGGGCCCGCCCGGGTGTCGACACCAGGCGCGCCTGCGCGAGGTCACCCAGCGATTCGGCGTACTCGTCGGCGCCGGCCTCGGCGTCGCGGTCGGTCGGCCGCTGCAGGCCGAACGGATCCTCGGCGTGCTCGTGCGGCTGCGACGCCTGGATCATCCACGCCCCGGTGCGGCCCTCGTCCTCGTCCTCTCGTGCCGCGCGGACTTCGGGGCGGCGGCTCAGCCGCGCGCTGCGCGGTTTGGGCGCGGAAGGGTCGTCCGGGTCGGCGACCGCGGCACCGGCCGCCGCGGCGCCGGGTTCGGGCATGGCGAGGTGGCCGGTCCAGGCGTCCCTGAAGAGGGGCTGCGGGCCCAGGGCCGACGCGGCGCCCGCGACGCTGCCGAGCTCGCCCGCCAGGCGTGCGGCCTGTTCGAACAGGGCCTCGGGCGGCGGCGGCTCGACGCCCGCACCGGGGCCCGCCGAGAGCGCTTGCGCCAGCCGCGTGCGCAGGTGCCGCTCCAGCGCCTGCCGCTCGCGGGTGAAGGCGCGGAGGTCAGGGCGCGCGCGCAAGGCCGATTGCCGGAACGCGTTCAACGGGCCGGCCAGTCCGGGCAGCCGGCGCACCAGCGCCTCGTCGGCGGCCTGCGCTTCGAGCAACAGGTAAAGGTCCAGATGCAGCGGCGGGCCGGATCGAGACAGCAGCCTGGCGCTGCCGCGGCTTGCACGCATCGCCTGTGCCAGTGCCATCAGGCGCAAGCGCTCCAGCCCTGGGTCCGCACCGAGGACGCCGGCGTCGGCCGGCAGCCACAGGCTGCTGCCGTCGGTGCACGGCACCGCTGCCGTGGCGCGCGGACGGCCGGCGCGCCCCAGCGCCCGCGCGAGGAAGGTGGCCGGCGCCGGCGGCTGGGCCGACCGGATGCGATAGCGGCTGCCGAACACGGTCTGGATCAGCAGGTCCAGGCGCGGCGCCACGTCGGCCAGTTGCACGCGCGGTGGCCCGGCGGGCTTCGGAAGGTGCCGCCGCCAGAGGTCGTGCGCGAATGAGGTCGCGTGGCGTGCCACGTCGACGATCACGTCCTCGGCTTCGGCCATGGCCTCTGGATCGCCGCCTTCGCGCGCTACACGAAGCTCGCGTCGACCAGGTCGTGCATCGCGCCCACCAGCGAGGGCTCGTCGGACAGCGGCGACACGACGGCGCAGTAGCAGGCCTGACGCACCGCCACGCCGCTGGCGATCAACTGGGCTGCCGCCACCAGCAGCCGCGTGCTGGGCACCTCGGCCAGGCCGCGGTCGCGCAGTGCGCGCAGGCGCCCGGCCAAGGTGGCCAGCGCGTGGGCGGTGGCGTGGTCCACGCCGCCTTCACGCTCGACGATCGCGGCCTCGCGGTCGGCCGGCGGGAAATCGAAATCCAGCGCCACGAAGCGCTGCCGCGTGCTGGGCTTGAGGTCCTTCAGCACACGCTGGTAGCCCGGGTTGTACGAGACCACCAGCATGAAGCCGGGCGCGGCGGGCACGGTCTCGCCGGTCTTGTCGATCGGCAGGATCCGGCGGTGATCGGTCAAGGCGTGCAGCACCACGACCGTGTCCTGCCGCGATTCGACCACCTCGTCGAGGTAGCAGATGGCGCCCTCGCGCGCCGCCCGGGTCAGCGGCCCGTCCAGCCACGCAGTGCCGTCGTGGCGAACCAGGAAGCGGCCGACCAGGTCGTTGGCCGTCAGGTCGTCGTGGCACGAGATCGTCACCAGTGCGCGCCCCAGCCGCCAGGCCATGTGCTCGACGAAGCGCGTCTTGCCGCACCCGGTGGGGCCCTTCAGCATCACCGCGAGTCGGCGGGCGTGGCAGCGCTCGAACAGCGCGACCTCGTCGCCGGACGCGAGGTAGTACGGCTCCTGCGCGGCGCCGGTGGCGGCCGATGCCACCCTAGACCGCCGCGACGCCCGGCGCCACCTGCGGCGTTGCGTCAGGCTCGACCTGGAACCGCGGCGCGTGGCGGAAGAAGTCGACGATGAACAGGCCCACGCCCACGGTGAACATCGAGGCGGTCGCCAGCAGCATCAGGAAGTGCACCTGGATCTTCAGTTGCGCGTCGAGGTAGCCCATGCCGAGGATGCGCTCGAGGTAGACCTGCCCGATGCCCGCGGTCGCGAACGACAAGGTCATGCCGAACATGCCGCTGATCTGCAGCCAGAACGACCAGTAGCCGAGGCTGCTGCCACGCTCCGAATGGCCCGGCGCGATCGACGGCAGCGCAAAGGTGATCATGGCCAGCACGATCATGGCGTAGGCGCCATAGAAGGCCGCATGGCCGTGCATGGCCGTGATGAGGGTGCCATGCGTCCACTTGTTGACGTCCGGAAAGGTGTGCGCCAGGCCCAGCAGGCCGGCGCCGAACAACGTGAACACCGCGCTGCCGATCGTCCAGTGCAAGGCCAGCGTGTTCGGATGCGCCATGCCGGACCGGCGCATCGCCGAATACGCGTACATGGCCATGCCGACCAGCGCCACCGGTTCCAGCGCGCTGAACACTCCGCCGATCGGCAGCCAGTACGCGGGCACGCCGACCCAGTAGTAGTGATGCGCGGTGCCGAGGATGCCGGCGATGAAGACCAGCCCGACGATGACGTACAGCCACTTCTCCATCACCTCGCGGTCGGCCCCCGACAAGCGGATCAGCAGGTAGGCCAGGAACCCGCCCTGGATCATCTCCCACACGCCTTCGACCCACAGGTGGATCGTCCACCAGCGGTAGAAGATGGCCACGGTGTAGTTCTCGAACTCCAGCAGCGCCGGCAGGTACAGCAGCGCGGCCAGCGCGAGGCCCAGCACCAGCACGCCCTCGGTCGTGGTGAACCGCCTCGACTTCCAGATCGTCATGCCGACGTTGTAGAGGAACAGCAGCATGCACACCACGATGGCGAGCTTGTGCGGCAGCGGTTGCTCGAGCAGCTTGTTGCCGGTGCCGTAGCGGAACAGGTAGCCCACCACCGCGGTGACGCCCATCAGCGACCACAGGCCGAGTTGCACGTACGCGAGCTTGACGCTGTAGAGCTCGGTCCGGGACTCGTCGGGCACCATCCAGTAGGTTGCGCCCATGAACCCGGTCAGCACCCACACGACCAGCAGGTTGGTGTGGATGACCTTGGTGACGTCGAACGGCAGGATGTACAGCAGCGGATCGGGCCCCAGGTACTTGGCGGCAGAGAGAAGCCCGAACACCAGTTGCAGGCCGAACAGCACCATCGCGACCGCGAAGTACCAGTAGGCGACGGATTGGGACCTGTAGCGCATCACGGCTTCCCTTGCATGTGTTCGGCGACCGTGCCGCGGGCTGCGCAGCGGCAGGCGCCCGGCCACTACTTGAAGGTCTTCAGGTAGGCAACGAGTTGCGTCACCTGTTCAGGCGTCAGGTCGTTGCCGAAGGTGCTGGGCATGAACGAGACGCCATCGCTCGAGTACATCCCGCCGGCGACGATGTACGCGCTGGGCTGTGCGATCGACTCGCGCAGGTAGTCGTCGACGTCCTTGGCCTTGCCGGCATAGGTGCCCGACGCCAGGATCTGCTGCGCCCGCGTGGCCACGCCCGCCAGCGACGGGCCCGCCATGTTGGCGCCCGGAACGAGCGAGTGGCACGCATTGCAGGCCGGTGATGCCGTCCTGAAGACGACTTCGCCCAGCGCGATCGGATCCTTCTCGGCCGCCGCCGCCGGCGCAGCAGGCCGCACGGCGGCGGGACCGATGCTGGCACCGGTCACCAGCAGCGGCCGCGGCGGCCAGTTGTTGTTGTCCACCCGGCTCACCCAGTCCAGGAAGGCCACCAGATCGGCAATCTCGCCATCGCTCATGTCCTGCTTGGGCATCAGGCGGCGATGCCGTTGCTCGTCGTAGAACTTCGAGGGGTCGCGCAGGTAGGCCTGAAGGTAGGCCGCACCGCGCTGCTGCGCGATCTTGGTCAGGTCCGGTGCGTAGTAGGCCCCTTCGCCGAAGAGCGTGTGGCAGTTGATGCAGTTGTTCTTGTGCCAGACGTCCTTGCCGTGCAACACCGCGGGCGTGATGTTCTGGGCGTTCGTCAGCTTCGGAAACTGCCGGTGGCTGTCGAC
>CAUJHQ010000177.1 GCA_963204815.1 Pseudomonadota bacterium
CCGCTTGACCGTGCTGGTGGATCCGGCAAAGAAGAAGGCCTTCGACCTGCTGTGCGCGAAGCAGGACGTCACGCCGTCGCAGGTGGTGCGCCGCCTGATCCGCGACTACCTGGTGCAGCACGGCGTGAGCTTCGTGCCGAGTGGTACGGAGCAGGGGGCGGACGAGGTCTCGACTCGCTGAGCCCTGCTGGATCCGCGGGGAGACTGCGGCGCATCCCACGCCACCCGCGCCGCCCCGCCCCGGCGCATGCCGCCTGCGCATGGGGCACCTGCGGCTGTGCTCGGACGACGCGTTCGCGTCGCGGCCGCCGCCTCAGAGCAGGAGCGAAAGGAAGCGCTTCGTGCGCGACCGGTAGGCGCCGTACGCCGGGAAGCGGCGCATCAGGGCACGCTCCTTGAGGTTCGCCTCCGGATGTTGAAGTTGCCGGGCCGGTTCGCCGTGGGCGCCCAGAGCACCAGCGCCGCCGAGGCGGCCAGCAGCAGCGCGACCGCACCGCCGGGCGCGGCCGGTGTTGGCATGCGCGCCGCTCAGCGGGCCTTGCGCAGCAGGCGGGCGTGCATCGGCCGGGTGAAGCGGGCGCCGCCCGCGCGCTGATGGGGTTGGTAGCGCGCGCGCACGCGCTCGACCATCGCCGCGTCGATGCCGTGGTCGGCGAAGGTCGGACGCATCATGCGCTGCTCGAATTCCTCGAAGCCGGCAAACGACACCGGCATCTCGAAGCGCCGTTCGGCCACCTCGGTCCAGGCGCCGCCGGCGATCGCGCGGTCCAGTGCCGCCTGCGCCGCCGCGCGCACCTCGCCCTCGTCGTTGAAGAGGCGGATCAGCTCGTTGAGCTCGCCCGCATAGACCGGTTCGGACACGTACAGCCAGCCGGCCGGTCGCAGCACGCGGGCGATTTCATCGAGCGCCCGGTCCATCAGCGTCATCGGCACGTGATGAAGCGACTTCAGCATCAGCGCGCCGTCGAACGACGCGTCCGCGAACGGGATGGCCTGGGCGCCGGCGGCCTCGAAGTGCAGCCGCGGGGCGGGGTTCGCGCGGTTCTTGGCCAGCTGCCGCTCGTCGACCTCGATGCCGGTGACCTCGGCGTGCGGGTGGCGGTCGAGCAGGTCGCGCGCCAGCTGCGCGGCGCCGCAGCCGGCTTCGATGATGCGCGCCTGCGCCAGCGGCACCAGGTGCTCCAGCAGGTCGAGTTCGTGGGTGATCGGCGGTGTCGTCATCGCATCGATGTTGGCACGGCCCGGCCGTGTCAGCGCACTTCGCGCTGCAGCCGCGCCGCGGCGACGTACAGGGCGCCGGCGTTGGTGACGTCGGCGTCGCCCAGCTGTGGCCGCGGCACGTTCACGGCATCGGCGATCGCCGCAGCGTCGAACCCGCGCTCGGACCGCACGTCGATCACCACGGGGCCGCGCGCACAGGCGGCCGTGGCGGCGCGTTGATCGGTGGTCGTGTCCATAGAACTTCCGGGACCTGATGACGCGAGCTTCGCCGAAGCCGGCCGGGCTGTCGGCAACCTGTCCAGTGGCACGTGCGACGCGCGGAGCGCGCCGGCCTCGAGGCAGCGGCGCACGGTGTTGGCGTGTTCGCCCCGGTTGACGAGCACGATCACGACCCCCGGCGTGGCGCGCCTGCGCCGCCACCAGCATCGGCAGTTCGCGCCGGCGGGACCCGCGGCCGGCGGCGCCGGCGCCGGCGCCCGCGCCGGCATCGGATACAACCTCGGCATGTCACGGCGCATCTTCGTCCTCGGGGCCACCGGCACGATCGGCCGTGCCACCGTGCGTGCGCTGGTGGCGCGCGGCCACGAGGTCGTGTGCTTCGTGCGCCCGCGCGCCGGCGTCGGCGGCCGCCTGACGCCCGACGACCAGGCGCGCCTGCTGCCCGGTGCCACGCTGCGCCAGGGTGACGTGCAGGACGCCGCGTCGCTGGCGCGCGACGGCTTTCGCGGCGAGCGCTTCGACGTGCTGCTGTCCTGCCTGGCGTCGCGCACCGGTGCACCGCAGGACGCATGGGCGATCGACCACCGGGCGCATTCGCTCGCGCTCGCGGCGGCGCGCGCCGCCGGCGTCGACCACGTGGTGCTGCTGTCGGCCCTCTGCGTGCAGAAGCCGCTGCTGGCCTTCCAGCACGCGAAGCTGGCCTTCGAGCGCGAGCTGGTCGAATCGGGCCTGGCCCATTCGATCGTGCGGCCGACGGCGTTCTTCAAGTCGCTGTCGGGGCAGGTGGAACGGGTCAAGCGCGGCAAGCCCTTCCTCGTGTTCGGCGACGGCACGCTCACGGCCTGCAAGCCGATTGCCGACGACGACCTCGCGGCCTACCTGGCCGACTGTGTGGACCAGCCGGCGCTGCGCAACCGCATCCTGCCGATCGGCGGGCCCGGCCCCGCCATCACGCCGCGCGAGCAGGGCGAGCATCTCTTCGCGCTGCTGGGCCGGACCCCGCGCTTCAAGCAGGTGCCGGTGGCGCTGCTCGACGCCATCGTGGCCGGCCTGTCGCTGGCCGGCCGCGTGTTGCCGGCCGCCGCGGCGAAGGCCGAGCTGGCCCGCATCGGCCGCTACTACGCCACCGAGTCGATGCTCGTGTGGGACGCCGCCGCGGGCCGCTACGACGCTGCCGCCACGCCGTCCACCGGCACACGGACGCTGTTCGACCACTACGCCGCGCTGCTGGCCGGCCGCGTGGCCGACGAGCGCGGTGATCACGCGGTGTTCTGACCCTCAGCGCCCGCGGTGCTTGCGCCGGGCGCGCCAGCGGCGCCGCAGCGCCAGCAGCGCAAGCACCGCACCGGCCAGCACCAGCCCGAAGGCCGTCACCGACGCCACGCGCAGCAGCGTGCCGTTGAAGTCCTCGCCCTCGGCGTAGTCCATGATGTGCAGGCGCCAGAAGAAGTCGTACCAGACCCAGGCCTCGTTGCGCGAGGTGACGAACTCGCCGGTGCGGCCGTTCAGGTAGATGCGGGTGCCCAGCGCGTCGTCGAAGCGCACGCGCCAGAGGTCGCCGCGGCCACCGGTCTCGGCGACGATGCCCAGGCGGCGCGGAACCTCGGCCACGCGTTCGACCGCCACCACCGGCGCGCCGCCCAGGTGCAGGCCGGTGGCGAAGCGGCGCACCGCGGCCTCGTCGGGCGGTGTCCAGGCGCTGCCGTCGGCCGGCACCAGCACGCTGTCACGGCGGCCGCGGAAGGCCAGGCGCAGCGCCGGCCCGTGCGGCGTGGCCACCGCGGTGACGGCGGTCACGTCGCCGCGCTGCGCCGCCGCCTGCAGGCCGGGCCCCGTGCGCACGGCCCAGTCGGCCGGCAGCAGCACCGCGGGCGGCTTCACGGTGTCGGCGCCCTTCACCCAGGCCTGGAACGGCACGATGGAGAACAGCACGCCGCCGCTCACCCACACCAGCACCTGCAGGCCGACCAGCCAACCCAGCCAGCGGTGGACGCGGAAAGTGGTGGCCGAGACGCTCATGGCGGTGTCGTGCGCGACACCTGCACCCGTTCGCCGATCAGCCCGCGCGGCCGCAGCACCAGCATCAGCGCGATCAGCACGCCGATCATCACCACCTGCAGCGCGGCGCCGCGCGCCTGCTCGGCCTGCGGGATGAAGCCGCGCAGCAGCGCACCGGCCGCGGCCCAGAAGCCCCAGACGACGAAGGCGCCGAGCACCGCGCCGCGGTGGTTGCCGGCGCCGCCGACGATCAGCATCGCCCACATCTGGAAGGTCAGGATCGGCAGGAAGTCTTCCGGCGCGATGTAGCCGACGAAGTGCGCGTAGACCGCGCCGCCCAGCCCCATCAACATGCTGCCGATGACGAAGCTCTGCAGCCGGAACACGAACGCGCGCTTGCCCAGCGATGCGGCGGCGTCCTCGTCCTCGCGGATGGCGCGCAGCACGCGGCCCCAGGGGCTGCGCACCAGCGCCTGCAAGGCCGCATAGACCGTGCCCAGCAGGCCCATCACCAGCACCAGGTAGGCCAGGTTCCACGCCAGCCCGGTGCCGAGCCAGCCCTGCAGCGGCTTCGGGATGAACTGCACGCCGAAGGTGCCACCGGTGAGCGCCTGCGCATTGGTGGCGATGAGCTGGATCGTCACCGCGATGCCGAAGGTGGTGATGGCCAGGTAGTCGTGGCGCAGCCGCAGCGCCAGCGCGCCGACCAGCAGCCCCGCCAGCCCCGACACCGCCATCGCCGCCGCCCAGCCCGCCGCCACCGGCCAGCCGAAGCCGCCGATGCGGTCGGCCGCGTCGGGCGTCGTGAGGATGGCCGACGTGTAGGCCCCCACCGCGACGAAGCCGGCGACGCCGACGTTGAACAGCCCCGTGTAGCCCCACTGCAGGTTGAGCCCCAGCACGACGATGGCGTAGGTGCCGGCGAAGACGAGGAAGAAGCTGCCGTAGGACAGCCAGCCGATCGAGTCGGCCATCAGGCCCGCCATCACGTCTTCTCCGCGAAGAGGCCCGTGGGCCGCACGAGCAGGATCGCGATCAGCACCGCTAACGCCGCCGCCGCACGGTACTCGGCGCCGACCACCTGCACCGCCATGCTCTCGGCCACGCCGACGATCAGCCCGCCGAGCACCGCGCCCCACACCGAGCCAATGCCGCCCAGGATGACGGCCGCGAACAGCGGCAGCAGCAGGTCCAGGCCCAGCGTCGGCCGCAACTGCACCGTGAGGCCGGCGAAGACGCCGGCGATGGTCGCCAGCACCGCGCCGATGACCCAGGTGGCGCGCAGCACGCGCTCGGGGTCGATGCCGGTCACGCGTGCGAGCTGCGGGTTCATCGAGGTCGCCCGCATCGCGCGGCCCAGCGTGCTGCGCGACAGGAACAGGTGCACGCCCACCACGGTGACGGCGGCCAGCCCCAGCACGAACATCTGGTCCGGCGTGATGCGCATGCCTCCCCAGGTGCTGCGCGGCACCAGCGCCACCGCGATCTGCAGTTCCTGCGAGTAGTACTGCGGCACGCCACCGTACAGGAACAGCAGCAGATTGCGCAACGCCAGCGCGGCGCCGAAGCTGGCGATGACGAGCGTGATCGCGCCCTGCTTGCGCAGCCGGCGGAAGAGGGCGCCGTCGAGCGCCAGCACGAGCAGCGAGACCGCCAGTGCCGCCACCGCCAGCGCGGCCATCAGCGGCCAGCCGAAGGAGAACGGCGCGATCGGCTGCGCGCCGCCGGCGAGCGCCGCGAACACCGCCAGTGCGCTCAGCGCCACGTAGGCGCCCCAGGCCAGCAGTTCGCCATGCGCGAAGTTCGCGAAGCGCAGGATCGAGAAGCACAGGCTGAGCCCGATCGCGCCCAGCGACACCACCGAGCCGATCACCAGCCCGTCGGTCAGCACCTGCAGCATCAGGCCACCCCCGCAGCGACGTGGCGGCCGAGGTAGAGCTCGGCGATGCGCGCGTCGCCGCGCAGTTCGGCGGCGCTGCCGACGATGCGCTCGCGCCCTTCGACCAGCACCGCCGCGCGGTCGGCCACGGCGAGCGCGGCCTTCACGTTCTGCTCGACCAGCACGACGGTGACGCCGTGGTCGCGCACGCGCTTCAACTGTTCGAGCACCTGGCCGACGAGCTTGGGGCTGAGGCCGGCCGACGGTTCGTCGAGCATCAGCACGCGCGGCTGCGCGATCAGCGCACGCGCGACCGCCAGCATCTGCCGCTGGCCGCCCGACAGCCGGCCGGCGAGCAGCGTGCGCTGGCGTTCGAGGTCGGGGAACATCGTGTAGACCGGAGCCAGCCGCTCGCGACGGTCGGCCTTCAGGATGGCGGCGGCGAGTTCCAGGTTTTCGGCGATGGTGAGGTTGGCGAACACGTTCTCGGTCTGCGGCACGAAGGCCAGGCCCTCGAAGACCAGGCGGTGCGCCGGCACGCGCGTGATGTCCTGGCCATGCAACAGCACGCGGCCGGCGGTGACGGGCACGAGGCCGGCCACTGCTTTCACCAGCGTCGACTTGCCGGCGCCGTTGGGGCCGAGGATGGCGACGATCTCGCCCGGCTGAACCGCGAGCGATGCGCCGCGCACGATCGGCAGGCCGGGTTCGTAGGCGGCTTCGAGCTGTTCGATCGACAACGCGACGGTCACGGGACGACCCTCCGCGCTGCGCGCTCCGGAATTCGCGCTTGGGAGCGGCCCGGCGCGCTCATGCCGCGTCGCCCAGGTAGGCCTCGACGACCCGCGGGTCGCGCAGCACCGTGTCGGGCTCGCCCTGCACCAGCAGGCGGCCCTGCGCCATCACCATCACCGGGCGGCACAGCGACATCACGAGGTCCATGTTGTGTTCGATGACGAGGAAGGTGGTGCCCTGGCGGTTCAGCGCCGCCACCTTGTCGACGATCTGGTCCAGCAGCGCCGGGTTGACGCCGGCGCCGGGCTCGTCCAGCAGCACGAGGCGTGGTTCGGCGACCATCACGCGCGCCAGCTCCAGCAGCTTGCGCTGGCCGCCCGACAGCACGCTGGCCGGCTGCTGCGCCAGTGCCGACAGGCCGACGAAATCGAGCCAGTGACGCGCCGCCTCCTGCGTGCGCCGCTCCTGCGCGGCCACCGCGCGCGGCTGCAGCCAGTTGGCCCAGAAGCGTTCGCCCAGCTGATGCGGCGGCGCGAGCATCACGTTCTCCAGCACCGTCATCTGCGGAAACGGGCGCGGGATCTGGAAGGTGCGTGCGAGGCCCGCCGCGAACACCCGCGAGGGTGGGGCGCCGGCGATCGGCACGCCGTCGAGCTCGATCGAGCCCGAGGTCGGCGCCAGGTGGCCGGCGAGGCAGTTGAAGAGGGTGGTCTTGCCGGCGCCGTTGGGCCCGATCAGGCCGCCGATGCAACCCCGCTCGAGCACGAAGGACACGCCGTCGACGGCGCGGTGGCCACCGAAGACTTTGGTAACCTCGCGCGCCACCAACAGACTGCTGCTCTTCATCGGGGCGCGAGCATAGCCGAGGGACGATGGACGACGACCCCACCAACGATCGCACCGACGACGCTTTCGAGCTCTACGACCTGCGCGTCGAGGTCGTCGCCCCGCAAGGCGCGAAGATCCAGTGCAATGCGAAGGTGGGCGACTGGTTCGAGGTGCGCGGCGAACTGCTGCACTTCCCGCCCGGCCAGCCGTTTTCGATGTATTCGCTGGCCGCGCTGCTGCCGCTGCTGCCGGCCAAGCAGCGGCCCACGCACCCCAACGACTGGATGAGCACCGACGCCGAAGTCGCCTGCCCGGACCCGAACTGCCCGACGCGCTTTCGCATCACGCGGCTGGGCAAGCGCACCTTCAGCCATGCCGAGACGACGGCCGTCCCCTTGACCCGATGACGACCCGATGACGACCCGATGATCGAGACCACCCAGCTCGCACCCGGCTACCGCATCCCGCGCATCGTGCGCGGCGGCTGGCAACTGGCCGGCGACCACGGTCCCGTCGACCGCGAACGTGCCATCGACGAGATCGGCGCCTTCGTCGAAGCCGGCCTGAACACGGTGGACGGTGCCGACATCTACACCGGCGTCGAGGCGCTGTACGGCGAGTTCAACGTGCGCCGCCGCGCGCGCGGCCTGGCGCCGCTGCAGGTGCACACCAAGTGCGTGCCCGACTTCGACGACCTCGCGCGGGTCGACGCCGCGTACGTCCGTCGCATCGTCGACCGCTCGCTGCAGCGCCTGAACGCCGAGCGCCTGGACCTCGTGCAGTTCCACTGGTGGGACTACCGCGTGCCGGGCTGGGTCGAAGCGGCGCAGACCCTGGCCGCGCTGCAGCGCGAAGGCAAGATCGCGCACCTGGGCGGCACCAATTTCGACACGCCGCACACGCTGGCGATGCTGGACGCCGGCGTGCCGCTGGTGGCCATGCAGGTGCAGTACTCGCTGCTCGACCGCCGGCCGGCGAACGCGCTCGTGCCGCAGGGCGGCGCGCGCGGCGTGCAGCTGCTGTGCTACGGCACGCTGGCCGGCGGCTTCTTCAGCGAACGCTGGCTCGGTGCCGCCGAGCCCGGCGCCGAGCTGACCAACCGCTCGCTCATCAAGTACAAGCTCGTCATCGACGACTTCGGCGGCTGGGGCGCCTTCCAGCAACTGCTGCAGGCGCTGAAGGCGATCGGCGACAAGCACGGCACCGGCATCGCCAGCGTGGCCACGCGCTGGGTGCTGGACCAGCCGGGCGTGGCCGCCGCCATCGTCGGTGCGCGCTACGCCGACCACCTGGCGCAGACGCTGGCGGTGTTCGCGCTGAAGCTCGACGACGACGACCGCGCACGGCTCGCACCGCTGCTCGCCGCGCACCCCGGCCCCGAGGGCGACACCTACACCCTCGAGCGCGACAAGGGCGGCCGCCATGGCCGCATCATGAAATACAACCTCAACAAGAGCTGACCCCAGGAGTACCCGTCATGCGCCCTCTGCTTTCCATCACCGCCCTGGCCACCGTCGCGATGGCGGCCACCACCGTGCCGCTGGCCGCGCAAGCCCAGAGTTGCACGCACACCGTGGGCATGGTGGTGTCGCTCACGGGTGCCGCCGGCCGCTTCGGCCAGGCGGCGTCGAAGTCGGTCGAGCTCGCGTTCAACGAGTTGAACAAGGCCGCCGGCAGCAGCGGCATCGCCGGCTGCAAGCTCGGCTTCGACCTGCGCGACGCGCAGAGCCAGGGCAGCGTCGCGGTCGACCAGGCGCGCCAGCTGGTCGACCTGAAGAAGGTGCCGGCGATCATCGGCGGCATCATCAGTTCGGTGTCGATCCCCATCGTCACCAGCGTCACCGCGCCGGCCGGCGTGGTGCAGATCTCGCCGGCCTCGACCTCGCCCACGCTCACCAAGCTGGGCAACGAAGGCAAGACCAACGGCTGGTTCTTCCGCACCATCACGAGCGACGCGCTGCAGGGCACCGCGGCCGCCAAGTACGCCATCGACCAGGGCATGAAGACGCTGGCGATCATCCACGTCAACAACGACTTCGGCGTCAACATGCTGGCCGAGTTCCGCCGCGCGTTTGAAGCGCTGGGCGGCAAGATCGTCGGCGTCACGCCGTACAACCCGCAGCAGGCCAGCTACGCCGCCGAGGTGACGAACGCGCTGAAGGGCGACCCGCCGGCGCTGTACTTCATCGGCTACCCGGGCGACGGCACGACCATCGTGCGCACCTGGGTGCAGCAGGGTGGGCCGCAGAAGTTCCTGCTGAACGACGGCATGAACGCGGCCGACTTCATCAAGGGCGTGGGCCCGCAGTTCCTGGCGAACGCGTTCGGCACCTCGTCGGGCACGACGAAGACGCCGTCGACCGAGTTCTTCGCCAGCGCCTACCCGGCGATGAGCGGCGGCTTCGACGCCGGCGCGCCGGCGGCCGACCGCGCGTTCGACGCCGGCGCCATCCTCGGCCTGGCGATCGCGCACGCGGGCAAGTTCGAGGCCGCGGCCATCCGCGACAGCATCCGCAAGGTGACAGACCCCGCCGGCGAGGTGGTGCACGCCGGCCCGCAGGGCTTCGCGCGCGCGCTGCAGCTCATCAAGGAGAAGAAGCCGCTGCGTTACGTGGGCGTGATCGGCGCGGTGGGCTTCGACAAGAACGGCGACGTCGTCGGGCCCTTCCGCACCTGGCGCATCGCGAACGGCGAGGTGACCACCGTGGGCCAGATGTCGATGGAAGACGTGGCCGCCGTGCAGGCCAAGCTGCCGAAGTGACGAAGCCCGAGCGCACGCAGCTCGCCCCCGGGCTGGAGATCTCGCGCGTCGTCACCGGCCTCTGGCAGGTGGCCGACATGGAGCGCGGCGGCACGCTGCTCGACCCCGTGCGCGGCGCCGCCGCGATGGCCGAGTACGCCGCCGCCGGCTTCGACAGCTTCGACATGGCCGACCACTACGGCTCGGCCGAGGTCATCACCGGCGAACTGCTGAACGGCCCTGCCGGCCGCGGCGTGCGCGCCTTCACCAAGTGGTGCCCGCCGCCCGGCCCGATGACGGCCGAGGTGGTGCGCGCCGGCGTGATGCGTTCGCTGGAGCGCATGCGCACGCCGCGCATCGACCTGCTGCAGTTCCACTGGTGGACCTTCGAACACCCGGGCTGGCTCGACGCCATGCTCGAACTGGCGAAGCTGAAGGACGAAGGCCTCGTCGGCGCCATCGGCCTCACCAACTTCGACACCGCGCACCTGCGCGTGCTGCTGGCCGAGGGCGTGCCGGTGGCGAGCAACCAGGTCTGCATCAGCCTGCTCGACCGCCGCGCCACCGAGGCGATGAGCACCCTCTGCCTGGCGCGCGGCGTGAAGCTGCTGGCCTACGGCACGCTGGGTGGCGGGTTCCTGTCCGAACGCTGGCTCGGCCGCGAGGCGCCGGCCGAGGTGGGCGACTGGAGCAAGATGAAGTACCGCCGCTTCATCGACGCGGTCGGCGGCTGGGGCGCGCTGCAGGGCGTGCTGCGCGCGGCCGACGCCATCGCGAAGAAGCATGGCGTGTCGGTCTCCAACGTGGCCTCGCGCTGGGTGCTGGAGCAGCCGGCGGTGGCGGCGGTGATCGTCGGTGCGCGGCTCGGCGAATCGGAGCACCGCGCCGACAACCTGAAGCTCTTCGGCTTCGCGCTCGACGACGCCGACCGCGCGCGCCTGGCCGAAGCCTTCGCCGGCACGCAGCGCATCGCCGGCGATTGCGGCGACGAATACCGCAAGCCGCCGTTCCTGACCGCCTCCGGCGACCTCAGCCACCACCTCGACGCGCTGCCGCCGGTGTGGCCGAAGCAGGCCGTGCTGGGCCATGCCGACCGATGGCGCGTCGACAGCGGCAGCGTGTGGGAGCCGCTGGCCGGCTACTCGCGCGCGGTGCGCGAAGGGCGGCGCATCCTGGTGAGCGGCACCACGGCCACGCACGGCAGCGGCCGGCTCGTCGGCGGCGCCGACGCCGGCGCGCAGACGGTCTACATCCTCGACAAGATCGCCGCCAGCCTGACGGCCCTGGGCGGCCGGCTCGAAGACGTGGTGCGCACGCGCGTGTACCTCACCGACGCCGCCGACTGGCGCGCCGTCAGCGAGGTGCACGGCCGCTACTTCGGCGACATCCGCCCGGCCAACACGCTGCTGCAGGTGGGCGCGCTGATTGGCGAGGGCTACCGCGTCGAGATCGAGGCCGAGGCGGTCGTGCCCTGATCGCCACCCCCACAGGAGGTTGACATGCCCGGACCCTCGTTCAAGCACCCGAGTTGGGACTCGACCTGGTGGTCCTTGTGGGGCTACCTGTACACCGGCCGCAAGGCCGACAACGAGCTGCAGAACGACATCCGACAGCTCCACGCCGACATCAGCGCCGGGCTGCCGAAGGTGGCTTCGTGGCCGAAGAACACGCCCGAGTACGCCATCGTCGCCGGCTGGCGGCGCAAGATCGACGCGCTCGACGACGAGCACCCGATCGGCTACGACGAGGCCGACGGGCTCTACTGGGACCTGCGCCAGATGCTCGCCGACCTGCGCTCGATGGCCTTCACGAAGGCCGAGGCCGACCGCGCACGAGACCTCGCGCAGCGTGAGGCCGAACGCCAGGAGGCGGCGCAGGCGAAGGCCGACGCGCAGGCCAAGGCCGATGCGAAGGCGAAGGCGCGTGCGGCCGCCAAGAGCGAGAAGCTCGAGACCGCCGACTACCTGCTGACGCCGGTGAAGCCGCGCGACGACCACCACCGCGTTGCCGCGACGAAGCCGAAGCCGACGCCGCCGTCACCCGTGTTCGACCCTGCCGCGGCGGCCTGGAAGACGGCCCGCAGCCAGATGGCCAACGACTGCGACGAGGTGCAGACCATGCTGAACCCGAAGTCGCGCCGCGCCGAGACCTTCGGCGCGCATGCGGTCACGCAGGCATCGGTGCTGAACTGGCTTCCGGTCATCGACGACGCCAGCTGGTACCAGGGCCGGCCAGGCCCGCAGAACAGCCACAAGCGCGTGATGGTGGCGATCATCGATCGGCAGATCGTCGCGACCTGCTGGACCAACGGCCTCTCGCACCACGAAGAACGCGTCAAGGGCAATGTCGTCGTCTATGAGCGCGACGGCGGCGGCAGCCGTTTCAGGCACCTGCCACCGAGCCGGAAGCACCCGAAGCATCCCTGAGCGCCGATGTGGCGACCGCGGGCGCGCCGCCGGCGTCGAAGCGCGTCGCCTTCAGCGGCCGCAGCCAGACGCGGCTGCCGCGCTGCAGCTGCAGGCGTTCGCGCAGCGCGGTGTAGTCGGCGCGCGGCAGTTCGACGTCGAGGTAGCCGTCGCCACTGTCGCGCTTGAACTCGATGCGCGTGTGGGCGCCGACGGTGAGCGTCTGCGACAGCGTGGCGGCCCAGCCTTCGACCGTCGGCTCGCCCAGGATCTCCAGCTCGTGCGGGCGCACGTAGACCGTGTCGCCGGCCACCGTGGCGCCGCCGGGGGCGTGTTCGCTGCGGCCGTGGAACAGGTTCACGTCGCCCAGGAACTGCAGCACGAACGGGCTGGCCGGGTGGTCGTAGACCTCGTCGGGCGTGCCGACCTGTTCGATGCGGCCTTCGTTCATGACGACGATGCGGTCGGCGACCTCCATCGCCTCTTCCTGGTCGTGCGTGACGAAGACGCTGGTCAGGTGCACCTCGTCGTGCAGGCGGCGCAGCCAGCGGCGCAGTTCCTTGCGCACCTTGGCGTCGAGTGCGCCGAAGGGTTCGTCCAGCAGCAGCACCTTGGGCTCGACGGCGAGTGCACGCGCAAGCGCGATGCGCTGGCGCTGGCCGCCCGACAGCTGGTGCGGGTAGCGGTCGGCCAGCCAGTCCAGCTGCACCAGCTTCAGCAGCGTCATCACCTTCTCGCGGATCTCGCCTTCCGGCGGGCGCTGGCCGCGCGGCTTCACGCGCAGGCCGAAGGCCACGTTCTCGAAGATCGACATGTGGTTGAACAGCGCGTAGTGCTGGAACACGAAGCCGACGTTGCGCTCGCGCACGTCGCGCGAGGTGGTGTCCTCGCCGTGGAACAGCACGCTGCCGCTGTCGGGCACTTCCAGGCCGGCCATGATGCGCAGCAGCGTGGTCTTGCCCGACCCCGAAGGGCCGAGCAGCGCGACCAGTTCGCCCGACGGCACGTCGAGGTTGAGGTTGTTGCAGACGACGGTCTTGCCGAACGCCTTGTTCAGGTTGCGGACTTCGAGGCTCATGGTTCGGCTTTCGTCATTCGCTGCGGTCGTGGGCCGAGCGCAGCTGGCCCTTCACGCGCTGTTCCACCAGGTACTTCAGCACCACCGTCACCATCGCCAGCCCGGCCAGCAGCGAGGCGACGGCGAACGCGGCCGCGAACTGGTATTCGTTGTAGACGATCTCGATGTGCAGCGGCATCGTGTTCGTCTGCCCGCGGATGTGCCCGCTGACCACGCTGACGGCGCCGAACTCGCCCATCGCACGCGCGTTGCAGAGGATCACGCCGTACAGCAGGGCCCACTTCACGTTCGGCAGCGTCACGCGCCAGAGGATCTGCCAGCCGCCGGCGCCCAGCACGCGCGCGGCCTCTTCCTGTTCGATGCCCTGCGCCTGCATCAGCGGGGTCAGTTCACGGGCGACGAACGGGAAGGTCACGAACACGGTGGCCAGCACGATGCCGGGCACGGCGAAGATGACCTTCAGGTCGTGTTCCTGCAGCCAGCCGCCGAACCAGCCCTGCAGGCCGAACACCAGCACGTAGATCAGGCCGGCGATCACCGGGCTGACCGAGAACGGCAGGTCGATCAGCGTCAGCAGCAGGCTCTTGCCGTGGAACTCGAACTTCGCGATCGCCCACGCCGCGGCGACGCCGAACACCAGGTTCAGCGGCACGCTGATGGCGGCGGCGATCAGCGTGAGCTTGACGGCCGACAGGGCGTCGGGCTCGGTCACGGCGGCGAGATAGACGGCCCAGCCCTTCTTCAGCGCTTCGTAGAACACCGTGCCCAGCGGCACGAACAGGAACACGGTCATGAAGGCCAGCGCGGTGCCGATCAGCGCGCGGCGCACCCACGGCGCCTCGGTGGTGGCGCTGCGCACCGCGCGCGGCGCAGCGGTGGCCCCTGGGGCGTTGGCCGGCAAGGGCAGGGCCCCGGTCGTCGTCATGCCAGACCCCCCTGGCGGCGCCGCGCCCAGGACTGCAGCAGGTTGATGGTGAGCAGCATGGCGAAGCTGACGACGAGCATGACGACGGCGATGGCGGTCGCGCCGGCGTAGTCGTACTGCTCGAGCTTGGTGATGATGAGCAGCGGCGTGATCTCGCTCACCATCGGCATGTTGCCGGCGATGAAGATGACGCTGCCGTACTCGCCCAGCGCGCGTGCGAAGGCGAGCGCGAAGCCGGTCAGCAGCGCCGGCATCACGATGGGCATCAGCACGTGGCGGAAAGTCTGCCAGCGGCTGGCGCCCAGCGTGGCGGCGGCTTCCTCCAGTTCGCGGCTCACGTCTTCCAGCACCGGCTGCACCGTGCGCACCACGAAGGGCAGGCCGATGAAGACGAGCGCGATCCACACGCCGATGGGCGTGAAGCTCACCTTGAACGGCAGGTGCTGGCCGAGCGAGCCGTTCTGCGCCCAGATGGCGGTGAGCGCGATGCCGGCCACCGCGGTGGGCAGCGCGAACGGCAGGTCCACCAGCGCGTCGATCACGCGCTTGAACGGGAAGCGGTAGCGCACCAGCACCCACGCGATGACGAGGCCGAACACCGCGTTCACCAGCGCGGCCAGGAAGCTCGCACCGAAGGTCAGGCGGTACGAGGCCAGCACGCGCGGCGTGGTCGTCGCGTCGATGAACTGCTGCCAGGTCAGCGTGAACGTCTTCAGGAACGCCGCCGACAGCGGGATCAGCACGATCAGGCTGATGTAGAGCAGCGCGAAGCCGAGCGCGATGTCGAAGCCCGGCAGCACGCTGTGCCGCTTGAGCAGGGTGCGGGAGAGCAGCACCTCAGGTCGCCTTCGCCGCCGCGATCACCTGGTCGTAGGTGGCGCCGTCGTTGAAGTGGTCCCGCCGCGCCTTCGTCCAGCCGCCGAAGACCTCGTCGACGGTGAAGGTGCTCACCTTCGGGAAGGCCTTCGCGTACCGGGCCAGCACCTTGGCCGAGCGCGGGCGCAGGTGGTGCTTCGCCGCAATCTCCTGGCCGGCTTCCGAGTACAGGAACAGCAGGTAGGCCTCGGCCAGCCTGCGCGTGCCGCGTTTGTCGACGACGCGGTCGACCACGCTCACCGGGTTCTCGGCCAGGATGGTGCGGCTCGGGTAGACGAGCTCGAAGTTCGCGCCGAACTCGCGCTCGATCAGCGGCACCTCGCTCTCGAAGGTGACGAGCGCATCGCCCAGCCCGCGCTGCGCGAAGGTGGTGGTGGCGCCGCGGCCGCCGCCGTCGAGCACCGGCACGTTGGCGAAGATGCGCGTCACCAGGGCCTTGGCGGCCTCGGGGCTCACGCCGTTCGTCACCGCGGCGCCCCAGGCGGCCAGGTAGGTGTAGCGGCCGTTGCCGCTGGTCTTGGGGTTCGGCACGATGACCGACACGCCCTTGCGCCCGAGGTCGCTCCAGTCGCGGATCGCCTTCGGGTTGCCCTTGCGCACCAGGATCACCGAGATGCTGGTCGTCGGCGCGCTGTTGTTCGGAAGGCGCTTCGCCCAGTCCGCCGGCACCAGGCGGCCGCGTTCGGCGAGGATGTCGATGTCGTTGTGCTGGTTCATCGTGATCACGTCGGCCTCCAGGCCGTCGACCACGCTGCGCGCCTGGCGGCTGCTGCCGCCGTGGCTCTGGTTCAGGGTCAGGTCTTCGCCGGCGGTCTTCTTCCAGTGGGCGGCGAAGGCGGCGTTGAAGTCCTTGTAGAACTCGCGGCTGACGTCGTAGCTGACGTTCAGCAGCGTCTGCGCGGCGCGCGCCGGCAGCGCCGCGAAGGCGGCGATGGCGGGCAGGGTGGACAGCAGGCGGCGGCGGTTCACGGGCACGACGCGACTCCAGGCTTCGATCAGCGAAGCCGCGACTCTAGGAACCGGCCAGCTTGCCGCCAACGAATCGAAACGCCGCTGCTTAGTCGGAAAACGAGATAGCGGCCTACTTCCTCGTGTAGATCTGGTCGAACACGCCGCCGTCGTTGAAGTGCGCCTGCTGCGCCTTCGTCCAGCCGCCGAAGACCTCGTCGATCGTGAAGAGGCTGATCTTCGGGAAGCTCTTCGCGTAGGCGGCGGCCACCTTGGCGTCGGTCGGGCGGTAGAAGTGGCGCGCGGCGATCTCCTGGCCTTCCGGGCTGTACAGGTGCTGCAGGTAGGCCTCGGCGGCGGCGCGCGTGCCCTTGCGGTCGACGTTCCTGTCGACCACGGTCACCGGCGGCTCGGCGAGGATGCTGACCGGCGGGTAGACGATGTCGAACTTGCCGGCGCCGAATTCCTTCAGTGCCAGGTGGGCCTCGTTTTCCCAGGCCAGCAGCACGTCGCCGACGCCGCGCTCGGCGAAGGTCACGGTCGAGCCGCGCGCGCCGCTGTCGAGCACCGGCACGTTGGCGAACAGCTTGCCGACGAAGTCGCGCGCCTTGGCGTCGTTGCCGCCCGGTGCCTTCAGTGCGAAGCCGTAGGCCGCAAGGTAGCCCCAGCGCGCACCGCCCGAGGTCTTCGGGTTCGCGGTGATCACCGACACGCCGGGCTTGACCAGGTCGTCCCAGTTCCGGATGCCCTTCGGGTTGCCCTTGCGGACGAGGAAGATGTAGGTGCTGGTGTAGGGCGAGCTGTTGTGCGGCAGGCGCTTCTGCCAGTCGGCCGGGATCAGCCGGGCCTTGGCGGCGAGCTCGTCGACGTCGTAGGCCAGCGCCAGCGTGACGACGTCGGCGTCTAGGCCGTCGATCACCGAGCGTGCCTGCTTGCCCGAGCCGCCGTGGCTCTGCTTGACGCTGACGACCTCGCCGGCCTTCTTCTGCCAGTGGGCGGCGAAGGCCTTGTTGAACTCGACGTAGAGCTCGCGCGTCGGGTCGTAGCTCACGTTGAGCAGCGTGACCTGCTTCTGGGCGAAGGCCGTGGGGGCGAGCAGGGTGGCGGTGGCGGCGAGCAGCAGGCTGCGGCGCGCGAGGGTGGCGAACGACATCGGCGGGAATCCGGGGTGAGTGAATCGGTGCCCGCGATGCTGGGACCGCCGCGGCGCCATGCCAACGAAGCAAAACGAGGCTGCTCATGCGCCGGGCGCGTAGCCCTTGCCGCCGCCAAGGCCGGGGCCGCGGTGCTATCTTGGCCGCCCGTCTGACAACGCGACCCGCACGGAGAGCCGATGACGCAGTGGCGCAGGAAGCAGGGCGACGAGACCTACACGCCCGACGAGGTGGCGGCCCGGCTGGCCGCCGAACTGCCGCAGTGGACCTACGAGGACGGCTGGATCCGCCGCAAGGTCAAGACCAGCGGCTGGAAGGCCACGCTGATGGTCGTCAACACCGTCGGCCACCTGGCCGAGGCGGCCTGGCACCACCCCGACCTCACGGTGAGCTACGCCTTCGTCACCGTGAAGCTCGCCACCCACAGCGCCAAGGGCATCACCGAGAAGGACTTCGCGCTCGCCCGCAAGATCGAAGAGGTGGTGCTCTGGCAGCCGGGACGCGAGCCCGACGCGGCGCTCGAAGGCACGCCCGACGACCCGCGCTTCAAGTACATCAAGTACGACTGAGCCACGGCCGGCTCCTCGGGGCCCTGCGCTGACACACTGTCCCCCGGACGGCACAGACCCCCCGCCCGGCGGCCGGTGCGGCCGGCGGGCGCGCGGCGGAACGCGGATTGCTTGAGCCCGGGCGTATGCTTGCCCGCCGCCCACCCACCGCCCCGCGCCATGCCGTCGTTGTCGCCCTTGCCTGCACGCCCTGAAGCGCTGGTGACGGCCACCGTGCGCGCCGCCGGGCGGCTGCACCTGGGTTTCCTCGACCCCGACGCGTCGCTCGGCCGCCGCTTCGGCAGCCTGGGCGTCGTCATCGACGGCTTCGAGACCGAACTCGAGCTGTCGCCGGCCGACACCGACCAGCTCGTCGCCGACCACCCTGCCGCGCAGGCCGAACTGCCGCGCGCCGCCGCCCACCTGGCGCGGCTGCGCGAACGCAGCGGGCTGCAGGCGCCGCTGCGCCTGCACCTCAAGCGCGTATTGCCGGGCCACGCCGGCTTCGGCTCGGGCACGCAGCTGGCGCTGGCGATGGGGCGGGCGTTCGCGCGCGTGCACCGGCTCGACCTCTCGACCCCGGCGCTGGCGGCCTGGCTCGGGCGCGGGCAACGCTCGGGCATCGGCATCGCCGGCTTCGACCACGGCGGCCTCATCGTCGATGGCGGCCCCGGCGCCGACGGCAGCCCGGCACCGGTGCTGTCGCGCCTGCCGCTGCCGGAGGCCTGGCGCGTCGTCGTCGTCATGGACGACCGCGTCGCCGGCCTGTCGGGCGATGCCGAGCGCGCCGCCATCGCACGCCTGGCGCCGCTGCCGCGCGCCGCCGCCGCCGACCTCTGCCACCAGGTGCTGATGCGCGTGCTGCCCGGCGTGGCCGGCAACGACTTCGGCGCCTTCGCGGCCGGCGTGAACCGGCTCCAGCAGCGCCTGGGCGAGCATTTCGCGCCGGCGCAGCACGGCAGCGCCTGGACCAGCCCGGCCGTCGGCCGCCTGCTCGAATGGATGCGCGGCCACGCCGCCGACGAGGTCGCCATCGGCCAGAGCTCGTGGGGCCCGACCGGTTTCGCCTTCGTGGCGTCGGCCGGCGCTGCGCAGGGCCTCGTCGAGGCCGCCACCGCCGCCGGCGTGCGTGACCCCGCGCTCGCGCTGCGCACCGTCGCCGGCCGCAACCGCGGCGCGGCGGTCGCCGACCGCCCGCCGCGCTGAACCCCATTTCCCACTTCCCGCAACGCCGAGCGACCGCCATGGAACGCCCCTACATCCTCCACATGTTCACGCCCACCCGCCAGGCGAGCCCGTTCGACGTGAACATGGCCGCCGACGCCGGCTACCAGGTCATCGTGCCGTACTGCGAGGCCGGCCTGGACATGGTCACCGCGCTCACGCAGGACGCGATCTTCTCGCGCGGCCCGAAGGGCGTGGCGCGCACCGGCATCTTCATCGGCGGGCGCGACGCGCTGCTCGCCGCCGACATGCTGGAACGGGCGCGCGACTCGATGGTGCCGCCGTTCGTCGTCTCGGCGATGGCCGACCCGAGCGGCGCCTACACCACCGCGGCGGCGATGGTCGCCTACGTCGAACTGGCGCTGCGCCGCACGCGACCCGAAGGGCTGCAGGGCACGTCGGTGGTCGTGCTCGGCGGCATGGGCCCGGTGGGGCGCATCGCCGGCGCGATGGCGGCGCAGGCCGGCGCGCAGGTGCGGCTGTCCAGCCGCGCCGGCACCGAGGCCGCCGAGAAGGCGGCCCAGGCCACCGCCGCGCGCTTCAAGGTGCCGATGCACGGCACCTCGGGCGCCGACCGTGCGGCCGTGCGGCAGTCGATCGCCACTGCCGACGTGGTGCTGAACTGCGCCGCCGCCGGCGTGCAGGTGGTGGCGCCGGACGACCTGCCGTATGCCAGGCAGATGCGCGTGGCGGCCGACGTCAACGCGGTGCCGCCCGAGGGCATCGCCGGCGTCGGCGTGATGGACGCCATCGTGCCGCTGGCCGGCACCGGGGCCGTGGGCGTGGGCGCGCTCGCCATCGGCAACGTCAAGTACCAGACCCAGCACCGCCTGCTGGTGCAGATGCGCGAAGCAAAGAAGGCCGTCACGCTGGGCTACGCCGAGGCCTTCGAGACCGCGCGCGCCTACCTCGCGGAAACGGCCGGGCAGGGCGGCTGACCCGGTGCTCGCACTGGCGGCGCTCTCGG
Organism: Pseudomonadota bacterium; assembly: GCA_963204815.1. GTDB lineage: Bacteria > Pseudomonadota > Gammaproteobacteria > Burkholderiales > Burkholderiaceae_C > Rubrivivax. The sequence goes on from CAUJHQ010000177.1 coordinate 19,746, forward strand.
CGCGCGCGCTCGCCGGCTGGGCAGCGGCCGACGGCACGCCAGCGGTCGCGCTCGACGTCTTCGGCGACGCCGACACGCGGGCCGCGGCCCGCGCCTGGCGCGCCATCGGCAGCGCGTCGCCGCCGGCCATCGACGGCGCGCGCCTGCTCGCCGAACTGCGCGCGCTGGCCGATCGGGGCGAGGCCGAGGCCTGGGTCGCCGGCAGCGGCTTCGAAGCCGCGCCAGCGCTGCTGATGCGGGCCGCCGCCGTGCTGCCGCTGCTGGGCACCGCGCCGGCCGACCAGGCGCGGCTGGCCGACGCGCCGGCGTTCTTCGCGGCGCTCGACCGCTGTGGCATCGCGCACCCGCCGGTCGTGTTCGCGCCGCCGGCCGGTGGCGGCTGGCTGCGCAAGCAGGCGCGCAGCGCCGGCGGCTGGGGCCTCACGCGCCGCCGCGACGCCGCGCCCGGCGCCTATTGGCAGCGCGAACGGGCCGGCACGCCGGTGTCGGCCAGCTTCGTCGCCAACGCCGACCGCGCGGTGGTGCTGGGGCTGAACCGGCAGGCCACGGTGGAAGTCGGCGAGCACCCGTTCGTGTTCGCCGGCGTCTGCGGGCCGCTCGACTGGCCCGCGGTGCTGACGCAGGCCGAGCACGCGCTGGCCGTGCTGGTGCCGGCGTACCGGCTGCGCGGGCTCGGCAGCCTGGACTTCATCGTCGGCGCCGACGGCGTGGCCGAGCTGCTCGAAGTGAACGCGCGGCCGAGCGCGAGTGCGGCGCTGTACCCCGACATCGGCGGCCGCAGCCCGCTGCACGCCCACCTGCAGGCCTGCCGTCACGGTGTGCTGCCGGCGCCGCCGCGCGGCCCGGCACGTGGCCTGCGCATCGTCCACGCGCGCCGCGCGCTCGCGCTCGACGGCGCCGCCGCCGAGCGCATCGCCGCCTGGCCGGGCGCTGCCGACCTGCCGCCGGCGGGCGCGCGCTTCGCGCCCGGCGAGCCCGTGTGCACACTCGAAGCCGCAGGCGCCGACGCCGCCGCCGTCGAGGCCGGCTTGGTGCGCGCCGAACAAGACCTTCTGCACTCCCTGGAGACACCTCGATGAGCGACCCCCAACCGCCGCTGCTGAACTGCACGCTCGGCGTCAACGAGCACGTCGCCCCCTGGGTCGAGCGCCTGTGCGGCGAGGCCGACGCGCTGCGCGTGAAGGTGCGGCACGACGAGCGCGGCGTGCGCATCGTCGACGCCGGCATCGACGCGCCGGGCAGCATCGCCGCCGGCCTGCTGGTCGGCGAGATCTGCATGGGCGGCTTCGGCAGCGTCACGCTGAAAAGTGCCGCCGCCGACGGCTGGCCGACCTGGCTGGAAGTGCGCAGCTCGCAGCCGGTGCTGGCCTGCCTGGCGAGCCAGTACGCCGGCTGGAGCCTCGCGGCCACGAAGGAGGAGACCGGCGGGAAGAAGTTCTTCGCCCTCGGCTCCGGCCCGGCGCGCGCGCTCGCCGCGAAGGAAGCGCTGTTCGAAGAGCTCGGCTACCGCGACCGCGCGGCGCGCGGCGTCATCGTGCTCGAGGTCGACCGCGTGCCGCCGCCGGTGGTCGTCGACAAGCTGCTGCGTGACTGCGGCCTCGCCCCCGCGGCGCTGACGATCGTGCTGACGCCCACCTCCAGCGCCACCGGCACCACGCAGGTGGTGGCGCGCGTGCTCGAAGTGGCGCTGCACCAGGCGCACACGCTGGGCTTCGCGCTCGGCGACATCGTCGACGGCGTGGCGAGCGCGCCGCTGCCCGCGCCCAGCCCCGACGGCGTCGAGGCGATGGGCCGCACGAACGACGCCATCCTCTACGGCGGCCGCGTGCACCTCACGGTGAGGGGCAGCGACGACGCGGCGCAGGCGCTGGCGGCCAAGCTCTCGTCGCGCAACTCGCGCGACTTCGGCCAGTCGTTCGCCGACATCTTCAAGGGCGCTGGCTACGACTTCTACAAGATCGACCCCGCGCTGTTCGCGCCGGCCGAGGTGTGGGTCAGCAACATCGCGAGCGGCCGCACCTGGCACGGCGGCGCGCCCGACATGGCGCTGCTGCAGCGGCTGTGGCTGCAACCGGCCTGAGCCGCATGCGTGTCGCGCTGATGGCCGACGAGACCGGCTGGCACACGCGCCAGCTGCAGGCGGCGCTGCGCGCGCGCGGCGCGGTCGGCCGCTGCGTCGACCTCGAAGACTGCCGCATCGACACCACGGCGGGCTGGCACGGCCTCGTCATCCCGGGCTTCGGCCGCGAACTGCCCGACGCCGTGATCGTGCGCGGCATCGCCGGCGGCAGCTTCGAGCAGGTGACCAAGCGGCTGGGCGTGCTGCACGCGTTGCGCGAGCTGGGCGTGCCGGTCTACAACGACGCCCGCGCCATCGAGCGCAGCGTCGACAAGTCGATGACCAGCCTGCTGCTGCACGCCGCCGGCGTGCCGACGCCGCCGACCTGGGCCACCGAGTCGGTGGCCGAGGCGCGCCGCATCGTCATGCGCGAGCAGGCCGCCGGCCACGCGCTCGTGCTGAAGCCGCTGTTCGGCTCGCAGGGCAAGGGGCTGCGGCTGGTGGGCCGCGTCGACGGCAAGCCACACCCACTGCCGGCCTTGAAGGGGGCCTACGGCGGCCTGGCCTACCTGCAGCGCTTCGTGCCGGCGGCGGCCGAACCGGGCTTCGACTGGCGCGTGCTGGTGATCGGCGGCCGCGCGGTGGCGGCGATGAAGCGCGTGAGCCGCCACTGGGTGCACAACGTGGCGCAGGGTGCGCGCTGCGAGCCTGCCGAGCTCACGCCCGCGCTCGCCCGCCTGGCCGAAGGCGCGGCGCGCACGCTCGGCATGGACTACGCGGGCATCGACATCCTGCCCGCGGCCGGCGAAGCGCCGCTGCTGGTGCTGGAAGTGAACGGCGTCGCTGCGTGGCAGGGCCTGCAACGCGTGACGCCCTTCAACATCGCGCGCGCGCTCGTCGACGACCTGCTCGACCGCCGCTGCGCCGCTGCCGCCGGCGCGCGCCGCGCCTGATGGACACCGCAGCGCGGCTGCGCGCCGCCTTCGTCGCCGCCTGCACGCTCGACGTCGCGGTGCGCAAGCCGGGCAACGTGAGCCTCGCGTCGCCGGGCCACGGCATGCAGGCGCAGCAGTTCATCGACAGCGCTCACGCAGCCGCCGCGCCGCTGTGCACGGCGGGCGCCACCGTGGGCTGGCGCATCGAGCACGCGGTGGCCGCGTCGTGGGCGGCCGCCGGCTGCAACACGAACCTGGGCATCGTGCTGCTGGCCGCGCCGTTGGCGCGGGCCGCCGAAGCCCCGGGCGCGCTGGCCGATGCCGCCGCGCTGCGGCGCGCGCTCGCGGCCGTGCTGGACGCGCTGGACCTCGACGACGCGCGCGCGGCGTTCCGCGGCATCGCGCTGGCCAACCCCGGCGGCCTCGGTGACGCCGGCGACGACGACGTGCGGCGCGCGCCGCGCCTCACGCTGCGCCAGGCCATGCAGCAGGCGGCGCCGCGCGACCGCATCGCGCACCAGTACGCGACCGATTTCGACGACGTGTTCGCGGCCGCCGAGGACCTCGGGTTTGCACGCATCCCGCAGGACGACAGCGCGGCGCGCGAGGCCGCCATCCAGCGGGTTTTCCTGGGGATGCTGGGGCGCTGGCCCGATTCACACATTGTGCGAAAACACGGCGAGGCCGTGGCACAGAATGTCATGACGGCGGCGCATCGCTGGCGCGCCTTCTCGAGCCCCGGCCTGGACCCCGCCTACGCCGCCTGGGACGAATCCCTGAAGTCGGCTCGCCTCAACCCCGGGACGACGGCCGACCTCACGGTGGCCGCGCTGTTCGTCGCCGGCCTGCTGCACGGGGCATGGCATGGAACGTGATAGCGTTCCCGCCACGCTGGTTCAAGGGCCAGTGTTCCCAGCCACCGAAAAGCACATCCCAAAGGAGATTGAACCACCATGGCCAAGATCGATCGCATGCTGGTCGGCGAGTCCCTCGTCGGTGACGGCAACGAAGTTGCCCACATCGACCTCATCATCGGGCCGCGCGGCTCGCCGGCCGAAGCCGCGTTCGCGAATGCGCTGACCAACAACAAGGACGGCTTCACCTCGCTGCTGGCCGTCGTCGCGCCGAACCTGCTGACGAAGCCGGCGACCGTGATGTTCAACAAGGTCACGATCAAGGGCGCCAAGCAGGCGGTGCAGATGTTCGGTCCGGCGCAGCGCGGCGTCGCGATGGCCGTGGCCGACAGCGTCGAGGATGGCACCATCCCCGCCGCCGAAGCCGACAACCTGTTCATCTGCGTCGGCGTCTTCATCCACTGGCTGGCCGAAGACGACCGCAAGATCCAGGACTACAACTACCGCGCCACGCGCGAGTCGATCCAGCGCGCCGTCGCCGGCACGCCGACCGCCGCCGAGGTGGTGGCCAAGAAGGGCAGCGCCGCCCACCCGTTCCAGGCCAAGTAAGTTTGAGAGGCAGGTGCGCCTGGCAACGGGCGCACCGGGGTAGAGAGAGGAAGGCTTGTCAGGTTGCCGACCGGTTGATCCGGTCGGCTTTTTCCGTTCTGGGGCCGGCGTTGCCGTCAGCCCTGCGGCGAACGGTCGCCCGGCACCATGCCGCTGCCGATCAGGTGCAGCACCGGCGCTGCCCGCGTGATGCGCGCCGCCGCCGTGCCGGCGTGGCGCTCGATCTGCACGCCCACCGCCGCGACGTCGTCGAACTTGCGCGGCTTGACGACCTTCACGCGCACCCAGGCGGCGCCGAACTCGTCGAGCAGGATCGACGCGATCGCCTCCGCGAAGGACTCCAGCAGTTGCAGCTTGTGCTCGCGCATCAGGCGCAGGATGCGCTCTCGCACATGGCCGTAGTGGATCGTGTCGACGATGCGGTCGGTGTCGCAGGCGCGCGCCCGCGGCAGGCCGGCGACGACGTCGATCACCAGCGGCTGCGGGTCGTGCAGTTCGCCGTGGTCGATGCCGATGACGGTCTGGCCCTGCAGGCCCTCGACGAAGATCAGGTCGAGCGGCTCGGCCGCCGGGGCGGCAGGCACGGCGGTGAAGAACGGGGCGCCAGCGGTCACGTGTTTTCCTCCAGGGGAACCGGATTGTTCACCACGCGTTGCAATTCGCGCGCCCGACAGGGCGGGGCAACCCGTATTTCACCCGGTATCGCCCGCAGCGGGCCGGGGGAGAATCCACCGAAATGCCCATTCCCGCTGGTCAAGCCGTACCGGAGAGCGCCATGACCCCGACCGTGCGCGAAGCCGATCGCCATGCCGACCGCATTCTCGAGCTGGTCCGCAACGGCCTCGACGAACGGGCCGACGACGTCGTCACCCGCTCCTGGAGCCGCTGCCTCAACGAGTACCAGCTCCACCCGGCCAAGCCACGCGAGCCCGGTTTCGTGGTGCGCACCGAACTCGAGGAGCGGCGCAACCGGCGCGCCGACGTCATCGCCTGCGCACGCTACGAGATGACGACGCTGTACCAGCAGCTCGCCGACGCCGAGTCGGCCGTGGTGCTGACCGACACCGACGGCGTCATCATCCACATGGTGAGCTCGCCCGAGTTCGCGGCCGAGGTCGGCCCGATGGGGCTGCGCGTCGGCGGCATGTGGAGCGAGGCCGATGCCGGCACCAACGGCATGGGCACCTGCATCGCCGCCGGCGGGCCGGTCTCGGTGCGGCGCGACGACCACTTCTACACGCGCTTCACCGGGCTGACCTGCTCGGCGGTGCCCGTCTACGACCCCTCCGGCGAGATCACCGCCGTGCTCGACGTCACCAGCCGCTCGGGCCTGATGCAGCAGCACCTGCTGGTGCTGCTGGGCATGACGGCGCGCATGGTCGAGAACCGCCTGATCGACGCGCGCTACCGCAACGCGCACCCGCTGCACTTCCACAGCCGGCCGGAGTTCGTCTACACGCTGCACGAAGGCAAGCTGGCGGTCGGGCACGACGGCCGCATCCTGGCCGCCAACCGCAGCGCGCTGTTCCAGCTCGGCCTGCAGTCGATGGACGACATCCGCGCGCGCCGCATCGAGGACCTGTTCGAGACCTCGCTCGAGGACATGCTCCAGCGCAGCACCTCGTCGTCGTACCACCCGGTGGTGACCTACCGGGCGAACGCGGCGCTGCGCTTCTTCGCGGTCGCGCGCCGGCCGGCACAGGACGCGAACGCGCCGACCCAGGTGTCGATGCTCGGCGCCGGCCTCGTGGTGCCGCCGCTCGGTGGCGCGGCGCCTGCCACCGCGCCCGTCGCCGGCGCGGCCGCGCCGCGGGCGGCCTTGCGCCTCGTGCCGCCGCGTCCGGGCACCACCTTCAAGGACCCGCGCCTGGTGGCGCACCTGGACACCGCGCGCCGCGTCATCGCGCGCCAGACGCCGGTGCTGCTGCACGGCGAAACCGGCTCCGGCAAGGAGATCTTCGCGCGTGCCGTGCACGAGTCCAGCCCGCATGCCGGCGGCGCCTTCGTCGCCGTCAACTGCGCGAGCCTGCCCGAAACGCTGATCGAGTCCGAGCTCTTCGGCTACCGCGCCGGCGCCTTCACCGGCGCCCAGCGCAACGGGCGCCGCGGCAAGATCCTGCAGGCCGACGGCGGTACGCTGTTCCTCGACGAGATCGCCGACATGCCGCTGGACCTGCAGGCGCGCCTGCTGCGCGTGCTCGACGAGCGCCAGGTCACGCCGCTGGGCACCGAGGAGACGCACGCGGTCGACTTCCAGCTCATCAGCGCCAGCCACCAGCACCTGCCGCGCCTGGTCGCCGAAGGGCGTTTCCGCGAGGACCTGTACTACCGCCTCGCCGGCATCGAACTGCTGCTGCCGCCGCTGCGTGAGCGCAGCGACCGCCGCGACATCATCCAGGCCGTGCTGGCCGCCGAAGGCGGTGCCGGCACGTCGCTGTCGCCCGAGGCCGAGCGCCTGCTGCTCGACCACCCGTGGCCCGGCAACATCCGCCAGCTGCGCCACGTGTTGCGCACCGCCGCGGCGCTCGCCGACGGCCAGCCGATCACGCGCGAGCACCTGCCCTCGCTGCTGCAGGCGGCCACGCCGGCGGCGCCGCCCGGTGCGGCGCGCACGGCGCCCGCGGCCGCGCCGGCCACGGCCGCGGCGCCGGCGGCCGACGAGCCGCTGCCGGTGAAGCTCAACCCGATCCAGGCCAACGAACGCCAGGTTCTGCTCCAATTGCTCGAACAGCATCGCTGGAACGTGAGCAACGTCGCCAAGGCGCTCGATGTCAGCCGCAACACCCTCTACCGAAAGCTCCACAAGCTCCACATCGAGGTCTCCCACCCCGAATGAGCTTTCCGTGGGCATCGCGAAGCGCAGCCGCTTCGCGTGGTGCCTGACCGGGTCCGGCCACTTCCTCGAAGAATCGATCGCGCTGGCGCAGCGGCTGCCGGCGCTCGACCTGTTCCTGTCCGACGCCGCCGAAGAGGTGTTGCCGATCTACGGCATCAAGCTCGACGAACTGCGGCCGCGCTTCGCGCCCGGCTTCCGCCTCGTGCGCGACAAGACCGCGAGCGCCGTGCCGGTGGGCATGCTCTACGACGACGTCTATCACACGGTGGTCGTTGCGCCGGCCACCAGCAACACGGTGGCCAAGTGCGTGGTCGGCATCAGCGACTCGCTGCCGACCAACATGTTCGCGCAGGCCGGCAAGCTGGGCATCCCGGGCATCGTGTTCGCCTGCGACACCGAGCCGGTGGTGGTGACGAAGTCGCCGCACGACTGGGTCACGCTGCGGCCGCGCCGGCTCGAGCTCGACAACGTCGAGCGCCTGCGCGCGATCGACTGGTGCCAGGTCGTCTGCTCGCCGGCCGAGCTCGAAGCGGCGCTGGCCTCGCGCTTGCAGGCGCTCTCGCTCGCATGGAACACATCGTCTTCCTGACCGGGCGGCTCGCGCAGCCGCAGCTGGAACGCGTGCTCGCCGGCCTCGACGCGCCGCCCTTCACCTGGGAAGTGCGCGAGATCGGCGTGCAGGTGGCCGCGCTGATGACGGCCGACCTCATCAAGCGCCGCGTCGCCGCGCCGGTGGCGGCGCAGCGCGTCATCGTGCCCGGCCGCTGTCGCGGCGACCTCGAAGCGCTGTCGGCCCACTACGGCATCCCGGTGCAGCGCGGGCCCGAGGAACTGAAGGACCTGCCGCGCTTCTTCAACCGTGCCGCGAAGGCGGTCGACCTGTCGGAGAAGGGGCCGTTGATCTTCGCCGAGATCGTCGACGCGCCGCGCCTGGCGGTCGACGCCATCGTCGCGCGCGCCGCCGCACTGGCGCGCGACGGCGCGGACGTCATCGACCTCGGCGGACTGCCTGAGACGCCGTTTCCGCAGCTCGAAGACAGCGTGCGCGCGCTGAAGGCCGCGGGCCACCGTGTCAGCGTCGATTCGCTGGACAGCGATGAACTGCTGCGCGGCGGCCGCGCCGGTGCCGACTACCTGCTGTCGCTGACGATGGACACGCTGTGGATCGCCGACGAGGTGGCGGCCACCCCGGTGCTGATCCCGCGCGCGCCGCACGACGAAGCCTCGCTGCACGCGGCCGTCGACGCGCTGTCGGCGCGCGGCCGTGCCTTTCTGGCCGACGCGATCCTCGACCCCATCCCGTTCGGCTTCACCGCCAGCATCGTGCGCTACCACCGGCTGCGCGAACGCTTCCCCGCAGCGCCCATCATGCTGGGCATCGGCAACCTGACCGAGCTGACCGAGGCCGACACGAGCGGGCTCAACGCGCTGCTGCTGGGCATCGGCGCCGAACTCGGCATCGCCGCCGTGCTGACCACGCAGGTGAGCCCGCATGCGCGCCGCGCCGTGCGCGAGGCCGACTGGGCGCGCCGCATCATGACCGCCGCGGCGCGCCAGCGCACGCTGCCCAAGGGCCTGTCGGACGCGTTGATGACGGTGCACGCGAAGGCGCCGTTCACCGACACGCCCGCCGAGATCGCGGCCACCGCGGCGCAGGTGCGCGACCCCAACTTCCGCGTGCAGGTGGCCGAGAACGGCCTCAACGTCTACAACCGAGACGGCCTGCGCGTCGGGCAGGGCGCCTTCGAGCTCTGGCCGCGGCTCGGCCTGGAAGGCGACGCCTCGCACGCCTTCTACATGGGCGTGGAACTTGCACACGCCGAACTCGCGTGGCGCCTGGGCAAGCGCTACGTGCAGGACCAGCCGCTCGACTGGGGCTGCGCCGTCGAGCGCGAGGCCGACGACCTGCTCGCCTGGTGCGCCCCCGGTACGACCAAGACACGATGAACGACCAGATCTTCGAGACCGTGGTGACCACGGTGGCCGCCGACGGCACGCCGCACGTCGCGCCGATGGGCGTGCGCTACACCGAGCGGCACGTCGTGCTGATGCCCTTCAAGCCGTCGACCACGCTCGACAACATCCTCGCCACGCGCCATGCGGTGCTGAACCTGGTGCTCGACACGCGCGTCTTCGCCGGCTGCGTGACGGGCCGGCGGCAGTGGCCGCTGGTCGCGGCCGAGCGCATCACCGGCCAGCGCCTCGCCGCCGCGCTGGGCCACGTGGAACTGCGCCTCGACGAGGTCGGCGACGACCCGCAGCGCCCGGTGCTGCGCCTGGCCCGCGTGCACGAAGCGCAGCACGGCCGCTTCGCCGGCTTCAACCGCGCGCAGGCGGCGGTGATCGAAGGCGCCGTGCTCGTCAGCCGCCTGGGCATGCTGGCGGCCGACAAGGTGGACAGCGAGATGCGCTACCTGCAGATCGCGATCGACAAGACCGCCGGCGCCGCCGAGCACGAGGCCTGGGGCTGGCTCGTCGAGGCGGTCGCGCGGCACCGCGGCACCGCGAAGGCGGCGTCATGATCCGCCTGCTCGTCAGCGTGCGCGACCCGCACGAGGCGCTCGTCGCCGCGCGCGGCGGCGCCGACTTCATCGACCTGAAGGAACCGGGGCAGGGCGCGCTCGGCGGCCTGCCGGTGCCGGTGATCGAACGCGTGGTCGCGGCGCTGCGCGGCGCCGGCAGCACGCTGCCGGTGAGCGCGACCATCGGCGACGTGCCGATGGCCGAGCTGGCGAGCATCCTCGACCGCGTCGCCGCGGTCGGCGCCACCGGTGTCGACTACGTGAAGGTCGGCATCGAGCGCGCCCCCGGCGCGCGCGAAGTGCTGCTCGCGCTGGCGCGCTGCGGCCGGCCGGTGGTGCCGGTCTTCATTGCCGACCGCGGCCTCGACGAGGCGCTGGTGGCGCAGGCGCTCGCGCTCGGCTTTCCCGGCGTGATGGCCGACACCGCCGACAAGCTCGCGGGCAGCCTGTTCGACGTCGCGCCGGTGGCCACGCTGCAGCGCTTCGTGCGGCAAGCGCGCGAAGCGGGCGCGATGGTCGGCCTGGCAGGCGCGCTGCGCACCACCGACGCGCCGCGCCTGGCCGAACTGGACCCCGACTTCGCGGGCTTCCGCAGCGCCGTGTGCGCCGGGCCGCGCAGCGGCGACCTCGACGCCGGCCGTCTCGCCGCGCTGGTGGCGGCGATGCGCGCGGCTCAGGCCGTGCCGGGGTAGGCGCCGCCGAGCAGCAGCGTGCGCGCGCGGTCGAGGTCGGTGCGCTGCAGCACGTCGATCGGGAAGCCGGTGCCCTGCGCTCGCTCGAGGAAACGCGGGTCGACGATGCCGGCCACGCTGAGCTCGGCCAGCGACGCCGCCGGGTCGACCGCGCAGGACTTCACCAGCAGCATGCGCTCGGCGTTCAGCTCGCGCGCCAGGTCGAGCGCGATGCTGTCGCTGGTGTTGTCCCAGTTCGTGGCGGCGTCGGGGCTGTCGCGCAACCAGTCCATCGGCAGCCAGATCGCCGCCTGGCCGCTGTGCAGCACGCGCCGCAGGTCGGCGTGGCTGCGCACCACCGGCAGCCGCGGGTCCAGGCCGTGTGCCAGGTAGGCCGACTGCGCCATCGCGAGCACCGCCATGTTGTGCGCCGGCAGGTCGTCGAACTGCCAGTGTTCCTGGGTGCTCCGCACCTCGTCGGCAAAGGCGCCGCCGCCGCACACCAGCGTGACGCGGCCACCGCCCAGCTGCGCCATCAGGTCCAGCCAGGCGGGCAGCAGCGGGTCGCGGTTCAGGCTGCCGCCGATCTTCACGACCCACATCAGCCGTGCTCCCGCCGGTACAGCGCCGCCACCGCCACCGCCGGTGCGGCCACCGCGGCCCACGCGGCGAGCTCGCCGCTGGCGCCGGCGATGTCGCGCCCGTGGTCCAGCCGGCGCCAGCGCGGCGGCAGCAGCTCCGGCACGAGAAAGGCGCCGCAGCCGGCGGCGACGCCGATCGCGGCCGGACCCAGGCCGTGCGCCGCGGCCACGCGCTTCAGCTGGCCGCGCAGCTGCGCCACCTGCGCCTGCCGCCAGGCGCGTGCGAAGGCGGTCCACTCTTCGGCCAGACCGTCGCGTGCGTCGAGGCCGATCATGCGTGCCAGCCGCGCCTGGCTGCCGGCGACCGTCTTCGCGCCGCCGTCGGCCGCCGGGTGCTGGTCGTGCTCGGGATCGAGCTCGCCGCTCAGGCGGTAGACATCGGCCGTCGTGGCGAAGAACTCGTTCATCACGTTGTGCGCGATGCCGCGCCACGCGATGCGCGGGCCCAGCGCGCACAGCGGCGTGCGCAGCACGCCCTGGTAGACGAGCTCGCCGCTGGCCAGGCGGTCGACGTCGCGACGCGCCGCCGCCAGCACGCGGCCGTGGCGGAAGGCGATGAGGTCGGTCGTCGTGCTGCCGATGTCGACCAGCAGGCCCTCGGCATCGGGCAGCGCGAGCGCGACGTGGCGCGCCGTCGCGAGCCAGTTCGCGCTGGCGATCGTGCCCCAGCGCGTGGCGGCGTCGGCCGCGCTGCACCAGCCGTCGTCGCCGGCGAAGAAGCGCGGCGCCGGCAACTGCGCGGCCGCGAGCGCCGCGATGCGCTGCACGCCGTCTTCGCGGTGCTCGAAATGGTCGACCATCTCGCCGGTCATCGTGACCGCGTGCGCTGCGTTCGAAAGGCCGGGCCAGCGCGCGTGCGCGGACTCGAACACGCGTTCGAGCTCGGCGGTGCCCAGCCACAACGGGCAGGGCCATTGCGCGGCATCGCGCAAGCTGCCGCGCTCCCACCAGGCGGCCTTCACGTGGGCGCCACCGATGTCCCAGCCGACCACGGCGCCCTCAGACATGGCCGGTCCCGCGGCGCGCCGCGTCACAATCGCCGGCTTCCGAGTGCCGTGCCGCCATCCCGCAGATGATCCTCATTCCCGTCATCGACCTCATGCATGGCCAGGTGGTGCGCGCCGTGCGCGGCAACCGGCAGGCCTATCAACCCATTGTGTCCACGCTCTGCGAGGGCAGCGATCCGGTGGTGGTGGCGCGCGCGCTGACCGCGCATTGCGCCACGCACCGGCTGTACGCGGCGGACCTGGACGCGCTCACCGGTGGCGCGGCGCAAGTGACCGTCTTGCGCCGCTTGCTCGAAGCGCTGCCGGCGCTGGAACTGTGGCTCGACGCCGGCTTTGCCGGTGCCGCCGCGGCGCAGGCCCTGCTGGCCGACCTGGGCCGATTGGCCGCCCGCGTGGTGCCGGTGTTCGCGAGCGAGTCACTGCAGACCGCGGCGGCGCTGCGCGCCTGCTTCCCGACCCCCGACGCCGGCGTGTTGTCGCTGGACCGCCGCGACGGCCGGCGCCTGGACGCTGCCGGCGCCTGGGACTCGCCGGCCGCCTGGCCGCAGCGCGTGATCGTGATGACGCTCGAACGCGTTGGCGCCGATGCCGGCCCCGACCTGGAGACGATGCGCACGCTGCGCGCGATGTCGCCGTCGACGCTGTTCATCGGCGCCGGCGGCGTGCGCCATGCGGCCGACCTCGACGCCGCGCGCGAGGCCGGTGCCTTCGCGTGGCTCGTCGCCAGCGCGCTGCACGACGGCCGCCTGCCGCCGGTGCGTGCCTGATCCCGGGAAACGGACCGCATGCACGGCCTGCCTTCACGATTCATGCCACGGCACGGTGGCCCCTGCGCGGGCCCGGCGGCCCACGGTTTCGCCACACTGTGTGGCAGTTTTGGCCGTGCCGACCCCTGCCACGCCCGTTGCGGTGAATGGCACATGCCTTGCGTGAAGGCTGCGAAATGACCGCGACTTCAAAGGCCGGCGCGCCCTGGACCTGCCCGTTCTGCCCCCTGGCCTGCGACCACCTCGGCACTGCCGCGGCCGCCGGGGGTGCCGGGCTCGCGCTGGCCGGCGGCCGCTGCGAACGCGCCGAACGCGCACTGGCGCAGCTGTCCGACGGCGCCGTCGTGGCCTCTGTCGACGGTGCCGCCACGAACCTCGACGACGCCATTGCGGCGGCCGCGGCGCGCCTGGCGTCGAGCCGGCAGCCGCTGTTCGCCGGCCTCGGCACCGACGTCGACGGCGCCCGCGCGCTGTACCCGCTGGCCTGCGCCACCGGCGCCATCGTCGATGCCGCCGGCGGCGACGCGCTCGCCGAAGGCCTGCGCGCGCTGCAGGACCGCGGCCAGTTCACGACCACGCTGGCGGAGGTGCGCACGCGGGCCGATCTCGTCGTCTTCGTCGGGGCGCCGCCGCTGGCGATGGCGCCGCTGCTGCGCGAGCGCCTGGGCATCGGCGAGGCGCAGGGCTTCGACCGTCATGTCGTCGTGCTGGGCGCCGACCTCGGCGCCGTGGCCGGCTGGGCCGGCGCGGGCGTGACGGTGGAGGCCGTGGCGCCGGGTGCCGACCTGTTCGAGTTGCTGCCGCTGCTGGCCGCGAGCGTGGGTGCGCGGGTCGCGGTGCCGGTGGCGCTGCAGGGCCTGGTCGATCGTCTGCGCTCGGCACGGTATGCCGTGCTCGTCGGCGCGCCGGCGCTGCTGCCGGCACAGTCCGCGCTGCTGATCGAGGCCGTGCACCGCGTCGTGCACACGCTGAACCGCAAGACGCGCGCCGCGGCGCTGTGGATCGGCGGCGGCCAGGGCGCGGCGACCGCGAACCAGGTCTTCGCCTGGCTCGGCGGCCTGCCGATGCGCAGCCGCGCCGGCCCGCGCGGGCTCGAACACGATCCGCACGCCTACGCGGCCGCCCGCCTGCTCGCCGATGGCGCGGCCGACCTGCTGATGTGGGTGTCGTCCTTCGAGGCCGAGGCCACGCCGCCGGCGGCGTCGATGCCGCTCGTCGCGCTGGCGCACCCGGCGCAGGCGGCGGCCTGCCGGCGCGCGGGCGCCGTGTTCATCGGCGTCGCCACGCCGGGCATCGGCCACGGCGGCCACCTGTTCCGCACCGACGGCACGGTGCTGATGCCGCTGAACGCCGCGCGCACCGATGCGCTGCCCAGCGTGGCCGACGTCGCGCGGCGCCTGTTGGCCGCGCTGCCGCGCAGGGAGGCCGCATGAACGTCCTGCTGCGCGGCGCCCGCGTGATCGACCCCGCCCACCCGGGCAGCGGCGCGGTGCGCGATCTCGCCATCGCCGGCGGCCGCATCGCCGAGCCGGTGCCGGGCCAGCGCTACGACGAGATCGACGCCCGCGGCCATGTCGTCATGGCCGGCGGCATCGACCTGCACACGCACATCGGCGGCGGCAAGGTGAACCTGGCGCGCCTGCTGATGGCCGAGGACCACCGCGAAGGGCCGAACCCGATCGCGCTGCCTGCGAATGCGCTGGAGCTCGCCTCCTGCGGCACCTGCACGCCGGGCACGCTGGCCACCGGCTACCGCTACGTCGAGATGGGCTACACGGCGGCCTTCGAACCGGCCATGGTGCCCAGCAACGCGCGCCACGCCCACATGGAGATGGGCGACGTGCCGGTGCTCGACCACGGCGCCTACGTGATGCTGGGCAACGACGAGCTGTTCCTGCAACTGCTCGCCGAAGGCGGCCCCGACGCGA